>JBIOWC010000437.1:0-7799 GCA_044868105.1 Blastocatellia bacterium | reverse complement strand
GAGGGAGCAACTCTATGCGCTCCCTCAAAATTAGGTCTGGATAATTTTTTGATTTGATGTGCTTCAAAATGTACGTCAATCGGCTCATTTCAAACGCATCGTCGGGTCGCCCAGCAAAACCCAGGTTCGGCGAATGTCGCCATTTTTAACTGCGGCTTTTGCTCTTGCGAGCATCTCACCCAAGGTCAATTTATTCTCCGCATCAAACAATAAACGATAAAGCTCGGCGTTCAGCAAGGCTTGTTCCTGAGGTTCGGTCATGCTGGATGAAGACCAGACGGCGATGGCTCCGCCGCGCTCATGCTTTAACAACCCTTCGGCCAGACTCTCCACATTCGGGTCTTGGAAATAACTGGTTAAACAGGTCATGGCGATAACCAACGAAGGATTTTCCTGATTGGTCAATTGCCGTATATCTTCGGGTGTGAAGATACCGCGCCACAAATTCACCGCCCCGTGCCCGAGATAATTGACGACGCTTGGACCTTTGTTGATGCTCTCAATTAATAGTTGCTCCGCGATGGGCGCCTCTAAGTTATCGCGCAAAATTTCCTGAGCCTGCACCCCGGCCGGCAGTTGGGCGCGCAAACTGTGACTGACCGCCGCAAAATCGAAGCCATCATTTTTATCGGCCACCAAGACCACAGATTTTTGCCGATTCGGCGCCTTCAGTCTCGCCGCATCATAATTGATTAATTTGCTCACCAGGGCTGCGGTTTCCGCGGCCGTGCGAACCGGCAAACGCCCGACAAAGAGGTCCGGCAACCCGTCATTGTTGAAATCCACCAGCGCATCATCGCTGACAGTTTCCATCAGCGCTGTATCCATCAATTGCGATGGCACAAAATCGAAATCGCCCGCACCGAGATAACTCTTCGGGTCGAAACTGGCATCCCCGACGAATAGAACAAAGCGCGGCGCTTTCTGCCAATAGGTTCTGGTTGAGGCCAGAAAATCTTTCACTGTGCCCGCCTGTTTCTGCCCGAAACTGAGTTCATCATAGATGTCTTCGACTTCGACGACTTCGACCTTGTAGCCTTGTTGTCTACGCAAATTGACCAGCGGCGTAAGGCTATCGGTGAAAGCGCCGTGCGTAATCACCAGCAAATCGGCGCTGTGACTGGCGCTGCGTAAATCGGAAGGTTTGTTTGCCGCAATCGCAACCGGCTTTTTAATTCTATCTGCGGTGAGCGCCAGCAGCGTTTTCGCCGTTGCCGCACCGCTTTGCAGATTGACGCTATACCCTTCTGCGGTCTGCTCAATAGTGGGCAGCAATTCTTGTACGGAATTGGGCTTGCTAATATCGAACACGCGAATCGCCTGGCTATTGAATCCGCTGATTGTCTGTTTATCCGAACCGCTGTTAATCGTACAGACCAGCGCATTGTTATCGGCTTTGAAGAGGTGCGCATAAGTGATGCGAAGATAATCAACGAGGCTGACATCGCTGACGCCGCCGATGGCGACCAGAGAGATTTGATTGGCGCCCTCTTTGAGCAGCGCAGCGGGAACTTCGAATCGCCCAAGGCCTGGCGCCTGACTCTCGAAGCCGATGGTTCCAAGTGTATGGCCACCCAGCGAAACGCGCACCAGATGCGGCACCGTGGTCACCCCCTGCAAAGCGACTTCGAGCGTTGCCGTTTCTTTCGCTTGCGCGTCGAGGTGTGGCAAAACGAGGGTCTGGTCAACCGTGCTTGCCGCTACCACTGCGCCGAAGAAATTTTCTTTATCGCCGTTTCTGAGCGCCGAGAAATAGATGGTGCGGTCTTTGCGCTCAATCGTATAGGCGAAATTTTGCGCCCCACCGGGTTTGGCTTCGCTCTTTACGACGTTCACCCGTTTGCCCGGAGCCGCGCCGCTCACTAACCAGTAGATATGCTTGTCGGTCACAGGGGTGTCGAGTGCCGTGCCGTAAAATTCAATCGCATCCGCCGCATCAAAACTGCCATCTTGTTCACCGGTTACTAAGATGGGCACCTGTTCGCCATCAACATAGAGTTGCAACATTCGCGGATTGATTTTCGCGCCGAGTCCTGCGGCAACCAGTTCCGGTTGCGTGATGCGATACCAGCCGTCCTCACGCACGGTAATCTTCACGGCGGATTTTGCAAACAAATCCCAGGCACTGCTGGGTTGCGCGATGGTCGCTGAACCGCGCTCATTGGTTGCAGGCGTGATGATGCGCGGTTCGGCACTGCCCAATCGGCCAAGCGCCTCGGCGAGCGATTTTTCGGGGGGCGCACCCCCGACAAATTTTGCCGTGATTGGACCATGCATCGTGCGTTCGCCGCTCAGGTCAATATCTTCGAGCCAATATTGAACATGCGATTTCTCTTTCGGTAGGTTGTCCCACCAGGCGTAATGTTTACCGGCGGTCAAAACTGTGCCGCTGCCGGCAACGAGCGCCGAACCGGCCAAGACTTCCGAAGTCACGCGGGTCAACCGGCCGCCTTCTTCGCGATAGACATTGAAGCCCAGATTATCAACCTCTTCGCCACTATTCCAATCCAGCAAAACGCCTGCGTCATAGGCCGAAGCGGTGAAGGCGATTAACTTCACAGCCGTAGGAATCCCGGCTTGATTGATGGTAAAGGGCGAGCCGGTCACGTCAATCATTCCGCTTCGCGGAGCGCTTGACGGATTGGCATCAATTTCATAAGTGACCGTGCCGTTACCTGCGCCCAAAGGGTTTGAAGTGATACGAATCCAGGAAAACTGAGGCGTGGCTTTCCAGCCACAGGCAGCATTGGCGGTGATGCCAAAGAAACCGCTGTTGGCGCCGCTGCCGAAACTGGCGGACGACGGCGTCAGGACATAGGTACAGGGGGCTCCCAATTGATTGACGGTGAACGTCTGACCGGCAATCGTGATGGTGCCGCTACGGTTACTGCCGGTGTTATTAGCGGCAACGTCGTAATTGACCGTGCCGCTGGCAAATCCGCCGCCGGACGTCACCGTGATCCAAGAATCGTTACTGACAGCCGTCCACGAACAGCCGAAAGGCACTGTGACGTTGACTGTTCCGGAACCGCCCGGTTGGGTGAATGATTGACTGGTTGGTGAAAGGGTGGTTCCCGGATTATTCACCGTCGTCGTTGTCGAAGCTGAGTTGTTGCCGCTCACGTTATCGGCTGTGGTTGAGGTGACCGAAGCGCTGTTGCTGATCGTTGAGTTGTTGGCATTGCTGCAACCCACAACGACGTGGATGGTGATGGTTGCCGAAGTGCTGGCGGCAAGCGCGGTGAAACTCACGGTGCGGTTATTGCCCGTGCCGCCGCAGACGCCGCCGCCAGTGGCCTGGCAAGTTGAAAACTGAACCGATGCCGGAAGGTTGTCGGTGACGACGACATTGGCGGCCGCGTCGGGTCCATTATTGGTCACCGTGATGGTGTAGGTGATTTGTGACCCGACCACCACAGGGTCCGGCGCGTCGCTGATGGCAACCATCAAATCAGCCAGCGCCACGGACGTGACGCAAGCGGAAAATTCCGAGGTGCTGGTGGGCGTTGTGCCACTCAGCCGCGTGGCCGTAGCCGTTACGGCGCTGCCGCCGGGGACGGCTGCCGTTAGGGTTGCATTGATGGTGGCGTTGCCACTCGCATTGGTGGTGACGTTGGTTGTGCCGAGAAAAGTTTTGCCTTCACCATTGCCCGCCGCATCGCAAGACGGGCTGGAGAAAAATTCGATTCTGAAGGTTGTATTGGCCGTGCTGTTGAGCGAACCTTGAATGTTGACGGTGCCGGCCGCGATAGTGGTTGCTGAGGTGAGAACCGGGAAGTTCTGTTTGTCGTTGGTTCCCGCATCACCATCACCCGCGTCATTCGCGGTTACGCCATCAGGATTGGCGCAAGGGTTAGGCGGCTGGCTGCCGCAAATATCTATGCCCAGCCCAAGGTTGGAAAAAATCGAATTGCTTAAAATGGCGTTATTGGTGGTTTGATTTCCGGCGATGTTATTGGTGTTTAAAAAAATCCCGGCGCTGGTGGTGGTCGAAGTGCCATTGAAAGCAATGATGTTGCCGGCGCCTGCGACCGTACCGCCAATGGTGTTATCGTGCGCGCCGCCTAACAGGGTGATGCCGGTGAGATGATTGCCGAGCGCCGTCGTACCGTTAGCCGCTACCCCGATATAATTTCCCTGAACCAGGTTTGCCGTTGCGCTGACCTGATTAATGATGAGGCCGTCGTTATTGCTGGCAATGACGTTACGCGCGGCCGCGGTTGGCCCGCCGATGAGGTTATTGTTGCCTTCAAAAATATCAATTCCGGCCGCCGTGTTGCCTAAAGCGACAGCCCCGGTTAAATCGGTGCCGATGTAATTTCCTTGGATAATGTTGTTCTGCGTGGCAACGATACCTTTGACCAGATGGACGCCGTTGATATTGCCGCTAATCACATTGCGCGCGGCCGTTGACGTGCCGCCTACCGTATTATCGTGCGCGTCACCGCTGATAAGCACGCCGTCACCGTTATTGCCCAACAGGCCATTCCCCGAAAAATTCGTGCCGATGAAATTGCCTTCAATCCGATTGGTGGCGGCATTCGAACCGAATATCAAAATGCCGTTCCCGGCATTTCCCGAAAGCACATTGCCGGCGCCGCTTGTGGTGCCGCCGATGACATTATTGGATACCCCGTTAATTAAAATACCCGATTCCGTATTCGCTGCTGCCGCGGTGCCTGCGAGATTGGTGCCAATGAAATTGCCTGCGATGGTGCAGCTGTTCGCCTGGATGAGAATACCGTTAGAAGTGAAATTGTTGATGACCAGCCCTTTGACGGTACTGCCGGCAGCGCTTGAATTAATCATTAACCCTTCGGCAGTCACTAACGGATTGATGGCGCTGCCGCTGATTTCTATAATCGGTTTTTGAGCAAAACCGGGTTGGGTTGTTCCGTCAATCGTCACCACCCCGGTGATTGCCGGAAGCGCCGTCGCCGGTAAAATCGTCTGCGCCCCTGAAGCTATCGAAAATTGAATGGTGTCAGTGCCGGCCGTAGAGTTCGCTTGTTGAATCGCGGCTCGCAAGGTGCAATTTCCCGACCCATCATTACACAGGTTATCTGCCAGGTTGGAATCGCCGCCATCGCCGGTTGAGTTGACGATGAAGGTCGCGGCGACCGCATTCGGTTTTTTGATTTGCGCCTGCGCAGTGGTGGTTGCCGGTTTTGTGTAATTCGCCGTAGTTGGAATGGTGGCTAACCCTTGCGCGATAAGCACACAAAAGAGCGAGATAGATAATAGATAAAAAAGGCTACGCTTCATGATTTCCTTTATGACCTGCTTTCCGGGATTTTGTATCTCAAGGAGATTAAATAACTGGTTTCGAGCCACGGCAATATTATTGAAGCCCATTTCGCAGGTCAAGCAACCAATAGACGATGACGAATATGGTTGAACTCTTGTACACTTTTTGCGAGCGCCGATTTTTTGAGGTGTGATGATTTCATGAAACTCCCTTCCAAGCCACTCGCACTCGGACATCTTTTTGGCATACCGATTTTCGCGCACTATAGCTGGCTGCCGGTTATACCATTTTATGCGTGGGCAATTGCTTCGAGCCTGTTGCCACGCGAAGCGCCGGGCCTGGCGGCTTCACAATATTGGCTCTTTGGCTTCTTAACCACGCTTCTACTCTTTGCGTCTGTGCTGGCGCACGAGTTGGCCCATGCGACGATGGCGCGCGCCGAAGGCTTAGGCACCGGCAGCATCACGCTCTACATTTTCGGAGGACTCGCGACGCTGAAAGGTCAACCGGCAAATCCCGGAGCTGAGTTCAAAATTGCGATTGTCGGACCCGGCGCGAGTTTCTTAATCGGCACGCTTTTTTTTCTGCTGGCGCAAATTATGCCGCACAGTTTAGCGGCCGCCGAACAGATGTTTCGCCATCTGGGTTTGGTCAATTGGATACTTGCGGGATTCAACATTTTGCCGGGACTTCCGCTTGATGGGGGGCGGGTTCTCAGAGCCGTGGTCTGGCGGTTCAATAAAAACTTCCGCAAGGCGACGCAAGCCGCAGCCCGCGCCGGTCTGGTCATCGCCGTCACCTTGATTGTTTACGGGCTGGCCTATTTCTTTTTCAATATTGACCAGGCCTTGGGACTCGCTTGCCTGACCATGGGAGTGATTATCACCCTGTTACTGATGACCTCCGAAGGGCAAAATTACGGCGTCATCCGCGCCAAACGCGGCACCATCGAAGATTTCATGAACCGCGATGTGATGTTGATTGACCCGGCGATGAAGGTCAACGATTTCATCAATAAAGTTTTGAAGAACAATCGCGACATCGGGTTTCCCGTCGCCCGAGACAAGCGGCTTCACGGAATGTTACTGCTCGAAGATTTGAAATCCTTACCCGAAACCCAGTGGTCACAACTTGAAGCCAAAGATTGTATGCGTCCTGTGGATGATTCCATGTTCATCAGCGCAAAACTCAATCTGCGCCAGGCGCAATCCATCCTTTCGACAAATAAACTGGGTCGCGCCGTGGTGATTGATACCAACGGCTTAATCATTGGTCACGTCAGTTTGAATGACCTCGGACAGGGGAGAAAGGGCGACGGGCGAAAGGAGGGATAAAGCGTCTGACCGCTTCTCAATAAGGCTTGCAAAAATCATTTTATTTACAAAAATTAATTTATTTAAATGCAGCGCCAGGATTTTGAGCGAATCGTTTTAAACAAGTGCTTCCGCCCGTCACCGCTTCTCTCTCGCGCCGCTTCATTCTCACTATCTATCGAGAAAAAAGACCGGGAAGGTATGAATGGTGCGAAAACCGCAGGATTCGTATAACTTCAAGGCCTTGGTGTTGGCGTTGGTGACGGCAAGTGAAACCGTATCGAAGTTGAGACTGGCAAATTCCTTGAGCGCCGAAACGATCATGTGTCTGCCGATGCCTCGGCCTTGATTGGCCTGGCGGACAGAAATCTGACTGATGTGCCCACAGCCGTTTGAAATTCTTGAAGCCGCCAGCATACCGAGAATTTTATTGGTCTTTTGCTCAATCGCGACCCGCGAAATGTGGGGTAAAAAATAGCCGCACCAGATGTGTTCGGTGATCACTGCAAGCAAATCGGCGCACCCTTCTTCCGTGCAATATTGCTGGTTGATGCAGCTGTCAACAGTCGCTTTGTAAGAACTCTGAATGACCTTCACGACTTCAGTGAAATCTTCGTCCTGCCAGGCTCTGATGCCAACATCCGTGACCTGATTGACCGTTGCCTGCTTGTGCCGGTCGCGCAAGTGAACGGTCATATAATTTCTGTCAAAGCGCGTAAACCCATACTGCTCAAAAAAGTCATGTGCCGCCTGGTTTTCAATATTCAAACTCTGGCTTTCCATCCTCCGCACGCGGGTTATTTTCCCGACGCGGTCAATGACGGCTGCGGCTAACTGTCTATCAACATCCAGCCCTCGCCAGGGTTTGGTAATAAATATTTCACCAATCGAGCAGCGCGTGTTTTCGATGACATAATAAATAAAGCCAATCGCCGCTTTGCCGCTGGTTGCCACAAACCCGGTCAAATCTTTATCGCGCACCACCTGACGAATCAATTGGCTGGCGCCCGAATAATCCCAGCCTAGCAAATCGAGCCACTCCTGACACTGTTCGTCAAAGAGTTGTTCAAGTTGCGCAACATCGGCTTCGACAAGCGGAATGATTTGCAGCTCTGAGGTTGTTAACGGGGCAGTTGCCATTTTTCATTAATCGGTAGTCGGTAGCCGGAAATCCCGGTGCTCTTCACCGGTTACCGACTACCGATTACTGTTAGACGGCGCGGCTGGCGCTCTTTTCG
>JBIOWC010000436.1:0-4645 GCA_044868105.1 Blastocatellia bacterium | reverse complement strand
ATCAAACCGTTTGGACTGATGTTGGGAAAATTGGTGCCTTATGGACTGATCGGTTTTTTTGAAACCTGTACGGTACTGACGGCGTTGCGGGTGATTTTTCAGGTGCCGATTAACGGGTCGGTGCTGCTCTTGGTGCTCTTGTGCGTGCTATTTTTGTTTACGGCTCTGGCCATTGGTTTATTAATTTCCACAAAAGCGCAAAATCAGGTTCAGGCTTTTCAACTGGCATTTCTGATTATGCTGCCCTCGATACTGCTTTCAGGGTTTATGTTCCCGCGTGATTCAATGCCCTTGCCGATGAAAATGATTGGTTATCTGATTCCGGCAACCCATTTCATCGAAATTCTGCGCGGCATTGTGCTGCGCGGGGCCACCTTTACTGATTTATTGGAGCAGGTCGCCGTGCTTTCCAGCATGGGAATAATTTTGCTGGTCCTGAGCGCCCTGCGGTTTCGCAAAAAGATTATCTAGAACGGATTGCTTATCGGAATATTGAACAGAGGGGTCAAGGCTCGTGATGGAAAACCACCAGGGTCACAATCAAGGTACACCTTCCCGCTGATGGGGCGGAGGCGGCTGGTTCACGCGGATTTTTAAGGCTCAGGCATTCACCTTATCCGTGAGGGTCAAGCATACGCCTTGATGGTGAGGGTCAAGCATCTGCGTTGATGGTAAGGGTCAAGCATCTGCGTTGATCGGCTCCATCAGCATGATCAGCGGGGAAGCCCCAAGGTGGTCACCCGACTCGTTGATTTTTCCGGAGACCTCACCCGTACTCCCCTCTCAAAGTGCACCCCGCCGAAACCCACCACAAAGGTTCTCTTTGCTGCCAGTAAACCCAATCGCTATTCGCTATAGATGAAATATTCGGGAGTCGCAAAGACTTTGTGTTTTTGGTGCTCTTGGTGAGCAGGCGGCTTGACCGGGCAAAAGGTATTCCGCCCGCAACCCCAGGGTCGCCAAGTTTCAGGTAAAATTTTTGTAAACTCTTACATCAACCGCTCTAATTGTAAAAAGTTGTTAAAAGTTTTGCAGAAAAAAATAAAGCGCGGCAACACAATTAGTAGAGGAGGTCAACCAATTGTTCGCCGCGCTTCGTGAGTAATGGAGGAGGATTCACCCTAAGCGACAACGCTTATTGTTAGCAGTTCAACATTGCTCAGGTGAAATTCAAAGCCTTTCGACATGAACGCTCACCCGATTCTCAGGCGCATTGATCAACGTTGCACTGCTGTTCACTCACATAGCCTAATAACGTGATGAGGTGTTTTTGGTTTCAAAAAAATTTTTATATTTTTTTAAATGCTTTTTTTCAGTACATCCAATGAACTTTGGGACGCAAAATTTCAAGCGGATTTCAGGCTTATGAGTATTGGTTTGACCTTTTGATTTTTGCTGAATTCCCCGAGTCTTTCTCGCTTCCTAGCCTTACGTCTAACATCTTTGCGTCAACATTCGTGAGTCGTGTACACTGCCTGCGATTAATTACTGGAATAAACTCACACGACTTTCTGATATATCTTTTGTCACAACTGTGTGAGGACGCGGGGCGCCAAAATTTTCTCGCGCACCTGCTGAATTTTTCTTTTGCTCAGTCGCAAAATATTTTGTTAAAGGAGGTCTGCCATGTCATTTGAGCATCCGCTGATTGTTGAAACGCGGGAAGCTTTGGCCTTCACGCCCGGACCTCCGCAGATTGTCATCCATGAAGACCGTTACCATGTGCGTTTTGCCCAGACTTTTGCAGAGTTGGATGCGGCGCTCAAACTCCGGTTCGAGGTTTTCAATCTCGAACTTGAAGAGGGCTTGGATTCATCTTTTCAAACCGGCCGTGACCGCGATGAATTTGATGCAACCTGTCACCACTTAATGTTGATTGAGAGCGCCTCAAATCAGGTGGTCGGCACTTACCGATTACACATCCGCGAAATTGCGCAGCGCGGGTTTTACTCGGCCGGTGAATTCGATTTATCGAGTTTGCCGCCAGAGGTGCTTGAGGCGAGCGTCGAACTCGGTCGCGCTTGCATTGCCGATGCGCATCGCAGTCAGAAAGCCCTCTTTCTGTTATGGAAAGGCCTGGTCGCTTACATGCGAATGTATCGTAAACGCTATTTGTTCGGCTGTTGCTCGTTAACCAGCCAAGACCCGGGTGTAGGTAAAGCGGTGATGCAGTTACTCGCAGAAGGCGGCTATGTTCATGAAAAATTTCACGTGGCGCCGCAAAAAGCTTTTGTCTGTTTTAATGAACCGGTTATCGCTGACCCGAGCCTCGACGCAAAGATTCCCCGGCTCTTTAGAACCTATTTGCGTTATGGCGCGAAAGTCTGCGGCGAACCGGCAATTGACCGGCAGTTTAAGACCATCGATTTCTTCGTCATCTTTGACCTTGCCGTCTTGGATTTGGCCGCGCGAATTTTCTTCGGAGTGTGAATTGTCCCGCAATGATTAAACAAGGGCGTCTCATTTGGCGACTGGCGTCCATCAGCCTCGCCACCATCGGATTATATGCTTTGTGGCTGGTGGGGTTGGCGTGCGTATCGGCCTCCAAAAATTTGCAGTATGCCTGGCGCAATTGGATTTTCCGCACCTGGGGCAAGACCCTGGCGCGGCTTGCCGGGATGAACATCACGATTGAAGGTGCGCCGCCTAAACCGCCGTTCTTTCTGGTCTCCAATCATCTGAGTTATACGGATATTATTGCTTTCGCTTCGCAGCTCAATTGCGTTTTCGTTTCCAAGAGCGAAGTCAAAGATTGGTTCCTTATCGGTTTTCTGTGTCGCAGTATGGACATTATTTTCATTGACCGGGCGCGCCGGCATGACATTCCGCGCGTCATTGGCTTAATTGAAAGCGCCTGGCAGAAGCAACAAGGCGTTATCGTTTTTCCCGAAGGCACCAGTTCAAAAGGCGACGGCGTTTTACCGTTCAAAGCCTCGTTGCTTGAACCGGCAATCAAAGCCAGACTGCCGGTTTCGTATGCGAGCATCACCTATCAAACGCCGCCCGACGAACCGCCTGCTTATTTATCGGTATGCTGGTGGGGGGACATGGAATTTGCGCCGCACGCCGTTGATTTATTTCGGTTGCGAACCTTTGATGCGAAGCTGGTTTTCGGCGAGCAAACCTTTCTGGAAGATGACCGCAAAGTCTTAGCGCAGAAATTACGCGAGGCTATCCTTGAACAATTCACGCCCGTTGTGACGACGGAGGGAACATGCAAGACCGCCACAGCGACACCATAATCAAAGAAGCCATTGCGGCATTAAGCGAAGGACGCGAGTTGCTCGAACAGTTGAGTGACGCGGCTTACCGGCGCACCCTGCCGCCAATTTTCAGCTTCGGTATCGGCAGTCACTTTCGCCATCTTCTCGATTTTTACACGGCTTTTTTGCAGGGCTTGGAAAGCGGGCGCGTAGATTACGACCTGCGGGAACGCGACGAAGCGGTGGGAAAAAATCGCCTCGTCGCCCTGGTCAAAACCGAGCGGTTGATTGATCGCCTTCAGGCGTTCAGCGTTATAAATATTGACGCGCCACTGTGGGTGCGATTGGAAGACCCGGCTGGTGATGAACCCACCTGGAGTCATTCAACGTTTTTGCGCGAAATGCAATTTTTGCAAAGCCACACGGTGCATCATTACGCGCTGATTGCCGTGATGCTCAGGTTGCAAGACATCAAGGTGAACGAAAATTTCGGGGTTGCCCCGTCCACGCTCAAACAATGTAGAGCCGCGTAAGAGGTTAGAGATATATAATGTGCTTTACTTTAAGATGTAGGATTATCTTTTACAGGACTTGTAACTATCTCAGGGTGCTTTCCTTCCTCAGGTTTTAATTTAAGTTCGACTTCGTTTAATTTAATTTCCGTTTCATTCAGTTTAATTTCCGTTTTACCAAGCTTTATTTGTACTCGTACAAACATTATAGTCAGCATTGTACTAATAACTCCCAAGATATAATTCAAATTATCCTTAGCAGTTTTGATTGCCTCGGTAACCCAGCCTGGTTCTTGCACAAACACAATTTTATCCAAGGATATGTCTCCTTCACCTGGTGACTCATTCACTACTTCGTATCTAACCTTCACAATAGGATATAGGGTATCCATTTTAAAGTTATTCGGCGGAGAGATATTCCACCCCCATGTTTCCTCGTTGTTTTTCACTTCACGTTCCTGCTCACCAGTGCTAGTTGGTTTATCATAAGTCACTATGCTTTTCTGCGCCGTACAATCAACTTTGACAAACCATTTTATTCTTTCTTCAGGAACATCCTTTAATTCCAAAATTTGATGAGGTTTAAAAATGATTCTAAATTTAAAGGGTTCATTTACAGGTCTAATTTCTTCCGCAAGAAAACTACCAATTATTAAATCTCTTATAAGATACTTCTTGCCATTTTCTATTAACTCGGCTTGGAGATTTTGGGTGTTTGCTTGAGTCACTGTAGCTCCAAGTATTTTTTGAGGTGAAGGGGTAATTTTTATCTTTTCATTTTGGAGTTGCTTATATTTTGATTCTGCTTCCAAATAATATTCGTACCAAATGGTATCTTTATCTTCTATCTTTTTTTTGCAATTTTTCAGACAACTTGTAATTAGCTGCCTCTATTTCTTTTTTTTTACTTTCACATTCAGAAATCCGCTT
>JBIOWC010000435.1:0-13708 GCA_044868105.1 Blastocatellia bacterium | reverse complement strand
CGCCATTATCTGGTAGAGATTAAAGTGTCTGCCAATGTGAAGCCGGTTCCTGAATATATCCGTCGCATGAGTAACACCAACCTGACAACCGGCGAAGAAATCGGCCAGGTCAGAATTTGGCCCACCGCGCATTCTGAAATCATCGTCGAACGCGATGAACGCCTGAAACTGTCTTACAAGATTTTAACCGACACGCCGCAACAGGTCGGGGAGTTGAAATTATTGTCGAACGACTTCAAAGACGCGAAATATACCTTGCGTCGCGATGAACGCGGAACCTATTACTGGCTCGATGTTGAACCCGAACCGGTCGGCGATGCCGGCATGCGGAACATCAAAATCAACCTACAAAGCGAAGGCGCAACCAAACAAGCTTTCGATGTCAACCTCACGCTTCGCGTGCCGGCCGAGAGCCTAACCTTCGCGCCGCGCCTTGTCGATTGCGGCGAAATTCCGCTTTCAAGCTTGAAAGAGTATCCGACGAAAGTTGGTCGAGTCGGTATCAGAAAAGCGGCGGGCACTTTCCAAATCAAGGCGATCAATTCAACCCTGGCGTTTTTAAAACCAGAGGCGCAAACGATCATTACCGGCAGTAATTACTTAATTCGATTCAGCACTGACCCCAAGCGCTTGCCAAAGCCCGGTGCGTATGAAGGGGTGATTCGCATTGAAACTGATGACCCGCGACAATCGAAGGTTGAAATTCCCATCAAAATTATCATCACCGATAAATGAACTCTATCCGGGTTGGTCGTTTGCACGAGTTTTCTCGTAAACGACCGACCCGGATTTAAGCAAGCTATTCTTTTTCTTCAGGCTTGGTGTCCAGCCGTTCGGCTTTTTTACGGAGGGCTTCAATGCGGGCTTTCAAACGGTCGGCTTGGGCCTGTAAATCGGCGACGCGCGTTTGATTGGCGCTTTGTTGGGAGCGAATATTTTCAAGCGCCCGTTGAAAATCCTGGCGCAGCGCCGCTTCGGCTTCATCGCGACGCAGTACGGGACCGCCGCGCAAGACCAACTCCTGTTGAATATTTCGCATACGGCGTTGAATATCGGCTTCCTGATTATCAAGCTGGGCTTTGTAGGTGATGGCCTCGTCCATCTTATCTTCGATCTTCGCCAACCGCTCTTCGTTCAACAACAATTCCATCATCGTTGCATTGCGTTCAGTCTCCTGGCGCATGCGTTGGACTTCGAGGTTGAGTTTGCCAATCTGGTCGCTGAGATTGTCAATGGCGCGACGCAAAATCTGTTCATTGGTTTCCTGCACAACCTGAGGTTCACTCTTCTCTTCGACGGTGACTTTCGGCTGCGGTTGGGTGGTTCGTGGTCGCTGTTGCTGATTGGGCGGATTTTGAGCCCCGGTTGCGCTAGCCATTGAACCGGCCCAGACCCACAACGTCGCTATCAAAAAAAGCTTTTTCATGTTTGCTTGCTCCTCAGATTCACTGCTTACTTAAAAGCCGCCTCCATCAGGTTAGTTCCATTTTCTCTATCAATCAAGAGGCGGTTTGCGCCGGGCAATTCAGAGGTCTCCATTAAAGATTGAGGCGAGTCAGGACAATAAAAACCCAGCGTCTAGGCGCCGCGTTTGCTCAAAGGATTGACCGGGCAAACGCAAGGTTGCCCCTAACCTGAACTGGTAATGAGGCGGTGATTGACCGCCAAGATACGAGGTGATAACGTGCAGACTATGAATCAACAGGAAGATTACAATGACGAGATGAAGCGCAAATTTCAAGGGCCCGGCGGCACCCCCGGAGGGCTGGGAATGTTCTTTTTCGGACTGGCGCTCACCATTGCCGGTGGTTATTTGATTATGCAACAAACGCAGGTGACGAGCGGTTATTGGGGGTGGTTTGGTCCCAATACCTTCGGATATACCTTGATTCCTTTAATCATCGGTTTGGGTTTGTTGTTTTTCAACGGCAAATCCATCTTCGGCTGGATACTCGCCGGTGGCGGGCTGCTCATCCTCCTGGTTGGCATCATTACCAATCTGCAAATCTACTTTCGCAGCACCAGCCTCTTTAATCTTCTTGTCATGCTCGTCATGTTCGCGGCGGGACTGGGACTGATGGCGCGTTCTTTCAAAGGCCGGTAGATTTGCCCTAAACAAATCGGCAGGCGCGTATTAAACTTGGCGCTATGAAAATCAGTTACGCACTTTTAACACTCGCTTTGCTTTTCGTCCTGTTCGTTTCGGTGTCACCCCGGGCGGTCTCGCAAACGCCGCAAAGCAAATCAGCGCCGCAAAGCAAACCCGTGGCGGCGGCGCCGGTTGTTCCTTGCGATGTCAACGCTTATGTCGTTGAAGAAGACGAAAACGGATTGAATGTCCGTTCGGGACCCGGCAAAGAACAAAAGGTCATCGCCGTCTTGACGGGAACCGACCAGGATGAACAGGTGGTTCATATTACCGGCATAAGCGGAAATTGGGTGAGGATTTCGACCGCCGAAGCCTTGGATGGTAAATCGCTATTTAAAGGGACAGGTTGGGTTTTCGCTTCCAAACTCGGAACCTCTGTGCGCCCCGACGGGAAAGGCGCTTATGAAGCGCGACTCTATGAAGAGCCGAATATTAAAAGCCCTGTGGTCGGAAAAATTCCTGCGGAAGATGGGACGGTAATCTTGAGTTGCAAAGGTAAATGGGTGCAGGTTAAAAACGACAAGCTGAAAGGCTGGCTCAGTCCCGAAGGGCAATGCCCGAATCCGGTTACCACTTGTCCCTAAATCAAAACCCTGTCAATCGCCACTGCTATGAACAGCACTTTATGCGTCAACCTCAATTTCGTCGGGCGTTTATTAACCCTCGTCCTGATTACGCTGGTTATTCAAACGCCGTCACCGGCGTTTGCCAAACCCCGATTGAATGACCCCAAAGCGAAAATCGAAGCCTTGATTAAACAAAGCGGCGCGGAGATGGTTGGCGTGGCTTTTTATGACCTTGCTACGGGAAGCGAGATTTTGATCAACCCGGATGAAAGCCTGCACGCGGCAAGCACCATGAAAGTGCCCGTGATGATGGAACTCTATCGTCAGGCGGCTAGCGGCAAGTTTTCCATTGATGACAAAATCGAAATTAAAAATAGCTTCACCAGCATTGCCGATGGCAGTTCGTTTTCCATCAGCCCAACGGACGATTCTGAACCTTCGCTTTATAAACGCCTCGGCGAAAAAGAGAGCATACGCGAATTGATGCGCTTGATGATTATCATGAGCAGCAACCTGGCCACCAACATTTTGATTGAGCGGGTGGATGCCAAGAACGTCCTGAAAACCATGCGCGCCATCGGCGCCCAACATATTCAGGTGCTGCGCGGCGTTGAAGATACCAAAGCCTTCGAGCGCCAGATGAACAACACCACAACGGCGCGTGATTTGATGATTGTTCTGCGTCGCATTGCCGAACGTCGCGCGGTTTCCGCTCAAGCGTCCGATGAAATGATTCAGGTGCTCCTCACCCAACATTTCAATGAAGGCATTCCAGCCGGCGTATCGCCTGACGCGAAGGTCGCCCACAAAACCGGGTCTATCACCAAAATCTACCACGACGCAGCCATCGTTTATCCGCCCAGGCAGAAGCCCTATATCCTGGTTGTGTTGACTCGCGGGTTTGCCGAGCCAAAACAGGCCCACAAACTGGTCGCAGACATTTCGCGGGTGGTTTACCAGGCTACAGTGAAAAAATAGTCTGAGCGTGACCCCTGGCAACAGCCTTGTCGCAGCCAGGCGACACCCATCTATTTACCCCTTCAACTAAGTCCTTATTTTTCTGTGTGGCGCTAGGGTTTTATTATTGGCACAACCGTTGCTCTAGTTTTTGAAGAAATTCAGTTGAAAGGGAATGGTCTTGATTCATCAAACGACACTGGCAAGTGAAGTTTCAATTAGCGGTCACGGATTGCACACCGGCGAAAAGGTTAACCTGACGCTCAAACCCGCGCCGGCCTATACCGGCTATGTCTTTCGGCGAACGGATTTGAACAATTTTGAAATTCAAGCCGCGCCGCAATATGTTGCGCGCGTCAGTTACGCGACGACCTTAATGAAACAAGGCGTGATGATTGCCACGGTTGAGCATCTGCTTTCGGCGCTGTCGGGCAGTCATATTGATAATTGCATCATTGAGCTTGATTCGCTTGAAGTGCCGATTCTGGACGGCAGCGCCGAGCCGTTCATTGAAATGCTTGAACAAGCCGGTACAACGGCGCTTGAAGCGCCGCGTCAATTTCTGCGCATCCTCAAGCGCGTTGAAGTGCAAGAGGGTAACCGGCGCATGAGCATCAGCCCGGCGCATCATTTTTCGATCTCCTGCCTGATTGAATTTCCTCACGCGATGGTCGGCACGCAGCGGCGCACCCTTGAAGTTAGTGACGGACAATTCGCTCAAGAGATTGCTGCCGCCCGAACCTTCGGTTTTATGGCGGAAGTCGAAGCCTTGCGCGATGCCGGTTTGATTCGCGGCGGCGGACTGGATAATGCTGTGGTGCTGACGCCCGAAGGCGGCATTCTCAACAGCGAAGGCCTGCGCTTTGCCGACGAATTCGTGCGTCACAAGATTTTAGATATTATGGGTGACCTCGCCCTTTTCGGCATGTCTGTGCTTGGTCATGTGGAAGCCGAACGCACCGGTCACGGTGTGCATACGGCGCTCGTGTCTCGCGTGCTTCACGATGATTCGGCCTGGGAAATAACCGACTCGCTCGGTATGGCTCTGGCTGTCTAAATTCGTTACAATCCTTCCCCACAAAAATAAAAAATGGCAGCCCGTTTCATTCCCGGTCGGCGAGCGAACTAAAGATGAACTGCCGACCGCGAGGATGCGTTCAATAAAGAGAGCGACAGGTGGAGAGTGACAACGACCCGTAGGAGTTGCTAGACTGAAAGCTAGTAACTGCTGGTCATACAAAGTGAGCGGGCAGTATATGCAAAATATTCAAGAAGAAAAAATTTTTTCGATGCTTGAACGCGAGTCATTTTTTAAAAGACTGACGCGCGAATTCGCTGATTTAACGGGCGAAGCTAAACACCCTGTTGCTTATTTGAAAGCAGCATTCTCATCCGATAACCCTGACAACTGGTTGCCGCGAAGTTTTGTCCAACGAGTTGTTGAAGTCTTCAAACACCCCATCCAATTTATCAGAAGCGCGTTTTACCTGGACGTTATCAATCTCGGGTACATCTATAGACCGGCCGATGCGGCGGCGGCTTTCACCACCGATGTCGCGCTGGTTGATAGACCGGTTAAACGTCGCCCCATAAAAAAACTGTTGGTCGCTTCGACGATTGTTCATTCCGTAGCGATTATTTATCTCGGCTACTTGCTCGTCATGGCCTTCATTGCGCCTTATAGAAATGTGCGTATTGTTAATAAAGCTTATCGCCAGTATGACGACAAACTCGTCGCCATTATCCCGCAGCCTTTGAAATTGCCTAAACAATCGCTCGACAATACCCTGTCGCTTGAAGAGATACGCCAACGTGACCGCGAGCGCCGCGAAGAAGAAGAACGCAAACGCCGCGAAGAGGAAGAGCGCAAGCGGCGCGAAGAGGCGCGCAAGAAAGCCGAAGAAGAGAAACCCGGCGAGCTGGCAAAGAACGATACGGACGGCAAAGAAAAAGCCGCGGTCAATGAACCGCCGAAGACCGACGAAGCGAAAAAGCCTGAAGAAAAAGCCAAGTTCGGGGAGATCAATGAAGCGCCAATCAAAGACATTCTCGGCAAAGTCTATACCATGGTCAAAGTCGGTTTTGCCAAAGTTGATACGACGAACATGTCTTTGATGCTCAGTTATAAGATTGAAAAAGACGGCTCGATAACCAATATCATCGTCAAGAAATCATCGGGCAACACGTATATTGACACCCAGGCAAAAGCCGTTTTATGGAACCTCGGCGAATCGCATGCGCTGGCGCCTCTGCATGTTTTATCTTCAAATACTATCCAGTTAGATTTAACTGAAAAGATTGCGCGTCTTTCGATTACAGGTTTTGCGCCATCGCCAGAGGAGGCCGGCGTGCTGGCCAGAGACTTAAATGGTCTCTTCACCTTAATGAGAGCCTTTCGCAAAAACAGCAGCCCGGATGTAGCCGAATTGCTTGCGCACATGAAAGTCACCAGCACCGGCAAGCGGGTGGACGCGGATTTAACCATTTCGAGCGACCGCGCCGGGGAGTTGATGAAGGGCAAATTTGATAAACCTTCGGGAACGCCCTAACTATCGCCTATCAGCCTTTCGGTTCTTAGCCATTTAGCTTTTAGCCATTCAAGCGCCAGATGGTGAAATTCAAAGCGGCGGCGAAACTCACCCACAGCAAATAGGGAATCAATAAGCTTGCGGCAACCGTAGAAACCTGGAAAAACATCAGGATGGTTGCCGCAATCGCCAACCACAGCAACACAATCTCCCAAAAGGCTAACCCGGTTTGATGAAAGCCGAAAAAGATGAACGACCAGGCAAGGTTCAAGGCCAGTTGGATGGCAAAAATGGTTACCGCTGTATTCCAACCGTCTCGCTTCCAGACCAGCCAAACTGAAATCGCCATCAGTCCATAGAGTAGGGTCCAAACGGGACCAAACACCCAGTTCGGCGGATTCCAGGAAGGTTTATTGAGTGTCGCATACCAGGTCGGAATGTTCGGCGTGGTTGCGAAGGCCCCAAGCCCCGCAACCGCAAAACAAACGACTAAAGAGACCAATAATCCAATCCACTCTTTTACGCCTGTGCCACTGCTTTGCATAAACTCCTCTTTCACTCTAAAGCCGGTTGACTTTTTCGATATACGCCTGCACATCAAATTTGCGTTGCATCCCGGCTGCCGACATATAACGAAGCAAACCAAACACCGGGCGGCGCGGGCCCCACGGGCGGTCATGTTTTCCGCCAATTGCCCAGGCCACTCCTGTGTAACCGTTCGGGTCGCGCCCATCAAGAAAATATTTGTCATTCAAGCGCCTGGCGATGTCGAAAGCCTGCGCCGGTCGCCGCGTCCATTCGAGAATTTTTTTCGCCCAATACATTCTCAAATAGCCGTGCATTCGTCCGGTCTTGACCATCTCCATCTGCGCGGCATTCCAAAGTTCATCGGCGGTTTCAGCCCCCTCAAGTTTCTTCTCGGTGTAGACCTGCGGACGCCGGTCATCGGCTCTCTCCTGCAAAGTTTTTTGCGCCCAATCGGGCGCGCCGTTTAATCGGTCATAATTCGGATTGCGCGCCACGAAGTTGACGGCGAGTTCACGGCGCACAATGAGTTCCTCCAAATAGGCTTCTATAGCCGGTTTCGGGGCATCGGCTTCTTTGATGGCCAGGGCAATGGTCAAGGGGCCGAGGTGTCCGAAATGCAGGTAAGCCGATAGCTCGCTCGTCCCGTCAAGGTGCGGCGTATTGCGAGCCGCGTCATAGGTCGCCAGGCGTTCATTAATAAAAACCTTCAACCGTCTTAAAGCCTCGCCGGTTCCGCCTTTGAAGTTGTTGACCGGTAGCGCGCTTGTATCGAACGGCAAGCGGTCGAGAATCCGCTTTTCATCAATCGCCTGGCTTTTCGGCCGGCGTTTGAATTGATAACGCGCCTTGCGATTTTCAGGCGGTTGGAAAAAGACATCCAACAGGCGATAAATCTTCGGGCGCAAGGTGCGCGCGGCATACTCCTCTTTGGCAAATAATTTCGTTGGCACAATGACATCTGCATCTACGGTCCATAAAGGCACGCGAAGTTTTTCGGCGGCGCTACGCCGCCACCGTTCCGGCTCGCGCAGGGGGTTTTCGTCGCCAATAACCAGACAGGCTTTCACTTCGTCGCAAAAGGGAATCAAGCGATGATCGGGAAAGGGGCGAAAGATAAAAGCGGCGCCGCGCGCTTCGATGCGTCGCGCGGTTTCAGCCAAGCCCTCAACCAGAAAAGCGTAATGGCGCAGGTTCGCCTGTGGATAATCAGGTCGTAACCCGAAAAAGACGGCCAACGGCTTTTCCAGTTCATTCGCCGCTTCAATCGCGACGTCAAGCGCCGGATTATCCAAACCGCGTTGGGCGCGTTGCATCCAATAGACGACGCAGTTGCCTTCCCGGTTCACCTCGCCGGCGCGCCGCACCGTGACTCGCGGATGTGATTTTAACTGTTCAAGCCGGTTCACGATTTTGCGCCTCTCAATTGTTCGATGGAAATATTATGCAAATCTTCGCGCTCAAATTGCGGTTCGGTGATTTTATCCAACTCCGGATTATCCGGCGTGAGCAGCTTGGCAACGACGGCGGCGCGATAATCGAAAATCTCGGTGAGCATTCGCTTGACGAAAAGCGCGTGCGAGAGGCGTCCGAAAATATGGAACGCTAAGCGATACTTCACGCAATCGCGCATTATCGTTTTATCCGGGGCCAGCGCTTCAAAGGTGTGCGTGTGTTGCCAGAGCGCGTAGGGGCCAGCCAGTTGCGTATCTACGAAGGATTCATCCGGGGTCCAGCTTTCAATCAAAGTCTGCCAATGAAAGGGCAGGCCAAAAAGCGACAGGCGATAATCGAGTCGCGTGCCGGCTTGCAGCTGAATCGGCGATTTAGTCAGGACGTTGAACCGTAAAAACGGCGGCGTGATTAGTTCAAGGTTAAAGGCGTCGGCGAAAAACGAGAAGGTTTGATGACGCGGTAGCGGAATGATTTGCTCGCGGTCGAGCTCATAGGTTCGCATAAACGAAAATTCTCTCTCAACAATAGAACTTAGCCCTGATTGGTTTAGGGCGCTGCCAGTTGTTGAAGCGCAGAGCCCTTTTGAATCTAGCAACTCCAAAACTATTTTCCCACTAAATCATGCAGCGCGGGCGCCAGGCTGGCGTATTTAAACTGATAGCCGGCATTGAGCGCCGCTTTCGGCAAGACCCGTTGACTGGCTAATAAAACGGCAGCCATTTCACCGAATAATAATTTCAAGCCGAATGCGGGAACCGGAATAAAGGTCGGTCGGTGCAGCGCCGCACCGAGCTGTTTGGTGAATTCAGCGTTGGTGACGGCTTCAGGCGCTGTGCCGTTAATCGCTTCATTGAGCGTCGGCGTGTTGAGCGCAAACAGGTATAACCCGACAATGTCATCGAGATGAATCCAGGGGAACCACTGGCGACCGTTGCCAAGCGGGCCGGCGACTCCGGCCTTAAAGGCCGGCAGCATCTTCGCCAGCGCCCCGCTACCATTTGCAAGCACCACGCCAGTGCGAATTTCAACGACGCGAATACCGAGTTCACGGGCGCGCGCGGCTTCCGCTTCCCAGGCTTTACACACCTCTTCAAGAAATCCTGAACCGGGTTTGGCGTGTTCATCCAGCTGTTCATCGCCGCGATCTCCGTAAATGCCGACGGCCGAACTGCAAACGAAGACCTTCGGTTTAACGGCTGCCGCGCCCATGCCTTCAACCAGATTTCGAGTACTGAGGATGCGCGAATCGCGTATGCGTTTTTTCTTTTCATCGCTCCAACGCCCTTCGGCTATCGGCTCGCCCGCCAGATGAATCACCCCGTCAACGCCTTGCCAAGCTTCTGGTGGCAAAGCCTCTGCTGTCGGGTCCCAACTATACATTTCATCAACCGCCAACGACTTTGCCTTTTGAGGGGACCGTGATAAACCGACAACCTGGTGTCCGTCGCTTTTCAAGCGTTGACATAGAGCGCTGCCGATCAGTCCCGTTACTCCTGTCACCAATACTTTCATGCGTCACTCTCCTTCTTCGGTTTTGTGTGGCTGATGCTTAATCTGGTTTAGGGAACAGATGCAAAATTCAGGTCTACTTATCTCTGCCCCTGGAGTCAAGCGACAACGGCGATTTTCTTTCGCTTGTCGTGAAGGCAAGCAAATAATAAGTATTGCTGCTCAGGGGTTTTCAAAATAGACTGTTGGCCAATCCTGATTGCCCCTTTGCCTGTAGCTTCGCAAACTTGAGGGTCTTTTATGAAAAAGTTGATGGTGATTTCAATGTTGGCGCTCGCCTTAACGGGTTGTGAAAACTTCCACAGTAAATTTTCAAGCAGCGATAAAAGCGACACCAAAGACAAAGGTACAGAGCAAGTCGGCATGGTCATTGCGGCAAATGAAATGGCGGCAATTTCGCGTTTGCGTTCTATTGTCAGCGCCGAAACTTCTTATCAACTGGAATCCGGCGGCGAGTATGCATCGCTCGACAGTTTAATTCAAAGAGGCACGATGGGCGACCCGGCGCGCGGCAAACTCACCGGCTATCGTTTTGAAGTGCGCGTCAAACCGGGCGGCTTTGAAGCGACGGCCGTTCCCGAACGCTACGGCGTAACCGGCAAGCGCTCGTTCTATGTTGACGAAGCGCGTCAACTGCATGGCGCAGATAAAGGCGGCGCGCAAGCCAGCGCCTCTGACCCGGATGCTTAAGCCGTCACTTGCTTGAGCCTTTAACCTTGATTAATTTTGTTTGCTAAGTTGCCGGATTGGGCGATGGTTTTTATGAACTTGCGGGTGTCGAAAAAAGCCGCGCAAAACCCCAGTTTTTTTTTGTATTCTTGACAGCCGTCAAAAGCGGTTCCTATAATGCAAGCCTTCATAAATCGTGGCTTTCAGTAATAATTAAAAATCGAAGTGAGACGGAGGCTACCGTGATTAAGCTCGACATCGTGAATGAAGTTTCGGACAAAACAGGCGTTCCTAAAATCAAAGCTGAAGTAGCAGTTGAAGCCCTCTTTGAAGCCATGAAAGATGCTTTACAAAGAGGCGAGCGAATTGAATTGCGCGGATTTGGCGTATTTGTTGTAAAGCCACGTAAACGCGGCGTGGGTCGCAATCCCCGCACCGGCGAAGTAACCGATATTCCGCCGGGCAAAACCATTCGTTTCAAACCTGGCAAAGAACTCCAATCATAAAAGCTGTTCGGATGTCAGCTAGAAATGGCTGCACTTTATCTGACATCCCGTTCCCTTCTTTTCAGTTGACAGCAAACTATCCGACAGTTGTATTCTGTTTTTGTGGAACGCACAAATCAGCCTTATCTTTTTCCTGAGCTTGAAGGCTCCGAGTTGCTTGTTGAGGCGGAGCGTCGCGCCGCTGAACGCAGTGAAGAATTGGCTCCAAGTCGGATTTTGCTGCATACGGTTTTACTCTTTTTTACGATTATTACAACGACCTTCACGGGCGCGGCGATGGCGGTCACCACGCCCATTGCCAACGAAGAGTCGGCCTCATTTTTACAACTTTTATTTGCGCCCATCACCTCGGTGATTCACGCCACCCAGGTCGGCGATTACCAGCCGTTAATCAGCGGTTTTTTGTTTACCTTCACCTTGTTGACCATTCTCGGCGCGCACGAACTGGGACACTATTTTGCCTGTCGCTATTACGGCATTCGCGCCACCTTGCCGTTTTTTCTTCCGGCACCACCGGTCATTACGCTGTTTGGCACTTTCGGGGCGGTCATAAAAATCAAAGAGCCTATCCGCACGCGCCGGGCGCTGTTTGACATCGGCATCGCCGGACCGCTTGCCGGGTTCGCCTTCGCTTTGCCGGCGGCTATCATTGGGCTGGTATTTGCCAAAGCCGCAGACCCCACGAGCGCCGGCGGAATGCAATTCAACGACCCACCGCTCTTTCTTCTGCTGATTAAACTCTTCGGTTTGCCCAAATGGATTAATTGGAATCCGGTCTATTGGGCAACCTGGGGAGCCTTGCTGGTGACGGCTTTGAACCTGTTTCCGGTTGGGCAACTAGATGGCGGACATGTCCTCTATGCGATTTTCGGTCGTCGCATTCACAAATGGATTTCGCTTGGGATATTCCTGGCGGTGGCGACGCTCGCCATTCTCTCGTTCGTCCTGTATCAATCGCCGATCTGGTTTTTGTGGACCTTTGTGCTGCTCTTTCTACTAAAAGTCGGACATCCGCCACTGGTAACCGAAGAGCCGCTCGGACGGGGAAGGAAAATTCTTGCGGTCATTGCGCTGATTGTCTTTCTACTCTGCTTTATGCCGTTCCCCATTACGTTTGCAGAATAATAAACAAACGGCGTGCATATAAAGTGGTCAGGCATTTTTTCAACCTCAGAGACATCGAGACACCGAGTTAAAACGAAAGCTTTCTTCTCTGTGTCGCGGTGTCTTCGGCGGTAAAAATTAGCAAACCAAAACTCCGTCGCTTGCCGTAGAAAAGATGTATATAAAATTAATTCGGTACACCTTTTCAGGAGCAAAAGTATGAATGATAGTGTGATCGCCATCTTATCGCTGGGCTTTGTATATGGGTTGCGCCACGCGCTTGATGCAGACCATCTGGTAGCGGTTTCGACCATCGTCAGTGAACACAAAAGTCTCTGGCGTTCATCTTTGATTGGCACCTTTTGGGGACTGGGGCATACGGCATCGCTGCTTGGCGTGGGCATCGTGGTTCTCTTGCTGAAAATTTCCATCCCCAAACAGATTGAACCGTGGATGGAGATGCCCGTGGCCCTCATGCTGATTGCGCTTGGCCTACTCGCGGTCTGGCAAGCCTGGCGTAATCAAGCCGTCAGCCTTCACACCCACACCCATGAGCACAACAATGAAGGCCAACATTCGCACGTCCATTTTCATACGCAAAACGAGCATAACCACAAACATCATCTTTTTCGCATCGGTCGCCGACCTTTTCTTGTCGGCTTGGTACATGGCTTTGCCGGCAGCGCCGCCTTGATGCTCATTGCCTTAACCACCGTCCCGACGGTGGCGCTCGGCCTGGCTTACATTGCAGTTTTTGGCATCGGCTCGGTCGGCGGAATGCTTTTGATGAGCGCCATGATTGGCTTGCCATTTGTTGCGACGGCGCAAAAATTTGCTTCGCTTAATCGAACCATTCGCGTGGTCGCCGGTCTCTTCAGTATCGGTTTCGGCCTGTATTTGGCGTGGGAACTCGTTCACGAAATTTTTTCAAATCCAACTTTGTAAGGATAATCAATGCCACAATCAAATCATGGCAGAATGCCGCCCTTGGCCTATTTGAATGATGATTTTTTGAAAGGCTCGGAAGCGCGGGCGTTGCGCATTCTTTCGGAATACCTGGAACCGCGTGCCCGGCTGCGGCGCTATAACGTGCGCGACACCATCGTCTTTTTCGGTTCGGCGCGTTCGGTTGCCCCGGAAATCGCCCAGGCGCGTCTGGCCGAGCTCGAAAAGCACAATGACAACTCACCCGACCACCAAACCCAGATTGCCAAAGCCCAACAAATCGTCCACCTGTCGCGTTACTATCAAGACGCGGTGGATTTGGCGCGCCGCATCACGGAATGGTCAAAGAGTTTGACCGGCCAGCATCACTTTATTATCTGTTCGGGCGGTTCAGGCGGCATGATGGAAGCCGCCAATCGCGGGGCTTCCGAAGCGCGCGGCAAAACTATCGGATTAAATATTGAACTGCCGCACGAACAGGATGTGAACCCTTATGTTTCGCATGAATTCATCTTTAATTTTCATTATTTCTTTATGCGGAAATTTTGGTTCGTTTATCCGGCAAAAGCCTTGATTGTCTTTCCCGGCGGGTTCGGCACGATGGATGAATTATTTGAAGTGTTGACTTTGATTCAAACCAAAAAGCCCGGCAAATCCATGCCGGTTATTCTGTTCGGCAAAGAGTTTTGGGACGACGTTCTCAATTTTGAAGCGCTGGTAAAATGGGGCGTGGTGAGCCCGCAAGATTTAGAGATATTCTTTAAAACCGATTCGGTTGATGAAGCCTTTGATTAT
>JBIOWC010000434.1:0-2152 GCA_044868105.1 Blastocatellia bacterium | reverse complement strand
TCCGGCGACTATGAATGTTTTTACTTTATCGCCGACTGGCACGCGCTAACCAGCGATTATGCAGACACCAGCGCCATCAAGCAGAATACCTTAGAGATGGTGAGCGATTGGCTGGCCGCCGGTCTCGACCCGGAAAAATCAACCATCTTTTCGCAATCAACCGTCGCTGAACATGCGGAACTGCACTTGATTCTTTCAGCCGTCACGCCGCTCGGGTGGCTCGAACGTGTGCCCACCTATAAAGAACAGCGCGAAAATATCACCAGCAAAGATATAAATAATTATGCGTTTTTGGGCTACCCGGTGCTGCAGGCCGCCGACATCATCATGTATAAAGCCGATTTTGTTCCTGTCGGCCGCGACCAGGCGCCGCACGTTGAGATGACGCGCGAAATTGTTCGCCGCTTTAATAATTTTTTCGGCGAGATTTTTCCCGAACCTCAAGCTTTACACACCGAAGTACCGACGCTACCCGGCACCGACGGACGCAAAATGTCGAAGAGTTACGGCAATGCCATTTACTTGATTGATACGGCTGAGACGATTCGCGAAAAGGCGCGGCAAATGATTACCGACCGCACACGCATTAAACGCACAGACCCCGGTCATCCCGAAAGTTGTGATGTCTGCCAAATGCACCGCTACTTTGTCGCCACCGATACCGCAGACCAATTTGATGATGACTGTCGCCAGGCGCGCATCGGTTGCGTTGACCGCAAACGCGCACTTGCCGATTCAATCATTGAAAAGTACGGCGAGATTGCCGAGCGCAGTAAACATTTCCGCGACCACCCGGAAGAGGTTATACAAGTTTTGCAAACCGGCGCGGCGCGGGCGCGCGTTGAAGCCGCCCGCACCATGCAGGAGGTGCGTAAAGCTATCAAGATGGATTGGAGCTAATCAATCTGGCAAATATAACCAGCCAATTCGTCGAGTGATAAAACCGCTTAAAATAATTGGCAACCGGACCTTTAAGATTGTTTAGACTCCGCAGGCTATAAGTGATGAACAACACAGCAACCAATCAAGCAACTGTTCCTGAAGACCTCAGCCATTCGGGGTTCGACGACCAAGTGGCGCAATCGGCCGATTCGGAAAAGCAGTACAGAGTCAAGCTCGAAATGTTCGAGGGGCCGCTCGACCTGCTGCTCTTTCTGATCAAAAAAGAAGAGGTGTCAATATACGACATTCCGATTGCGCGAATCACGGCTCAATATCTTGACTACGTTAATGCCATGCAGGAACTCGATATTGCCGTCGCCGGAGAATTTCTCGTCATGGCTGCGACCTTGATTCAGATCAAATCGCAAATGCTCTTGCCGCGCGACCCGACGCTGACCGAAGAAGAGATTGAAGACCCGCGCAAAGAGCTGGTCTATCAACTGCTTGAGCATCAAAAATTCAAAGCCGCCGCCAATATGTTGCACCAACGCGCCGTCATGGAAGCCGGCGTTTTCACGCGCGCTGAAATGGAGAGCGATACCAGCAACCCGGAAATCTCCGCAACGGTTTTTCAGTTGTTTGAAATTTTCCGAGAAGTCTTGAATCGCCAGCGCGCCTTAACTGAAATCGAAATCGCCCGCGAAGAGATTTCCATGGCGGAAAAAATCACCGAGCTTAAAACCCGCCTGGCAAAAACCCGCGAAGTGAAGGTTCGCGAAGTCTTCGAGCAAGCGAAATCAAAACGCGAGTGTGTGATTATTTTCCTGGCGATTCTCGAACTCGTAAAAGAGTTACAGATTCGCTTAAAACAGAAGAAAACCTTCGGCGAAATCGTGATTACCGAACGAGAGATTAAAGAAGTCTAGTGTCGGTCTTTTAAATTTAATTGCGAGCGTTAAACTGTCAGGCGATTGCAGACACCGAACACCAGACTGAAGGACCCTTGTATTTATTCCTATGACGATTGATGAACTGAAACCGATTATTGAAGCGATTATTTTTGTTTCCGAAGAACCGATAACCGTCAAGCAACTGGCAAGCATGCTGGATGAAGAGACCGTTGACGACATCAAAGCGGCTTGTGAAGCGCTCGTCGAAGAGTTCAATGCGCGCCCGGGCGGTCTGGAACTGAGACTGCTCGCGGGCGGCTATCGCATCTCGACGCGCCCTGAATTCAATGAATATGTGCGCCGCTTCTTAAAAGCCCAAC
>JBIOWC010000433.1:0-3284 GCA_044868105.1 Blastocatellia bacterium | reverse complement strand
CAATCACCTTGTGGTTCGCGCCAAAGGCACTGTTGCGATCAATGGTCAGATTCTTGAAGGTCTCTGAGGTGGGGACATTGATGGTGCCGCCGAAAAAAGTATCAAAGATGACCGTCCCGTTGTTGTGATTGAAGGTGCCGGCGGTGTGTATGAAATTGTGGGAAATTAAGAGAGTCCCCGAGGTTGAGTTGAAGGTTCCTCCCGACAAGGTGAAGTCGCCGGAACCCCCGTTCTGATGAATGTCGCTATTGCCGCCAGCGAAGACGCCACCCGCCTGCATAAAACCGCTGTTGCCAATGTCAATCGTTTGCCCGCTCGCCTGCGTGATCGTCCCCGTGTAGCCAGAGGTAATTTGAATCCCGTCGACGCTAATGCTGACGTTGATGGTTGCGGGATTCGAACCGCTGTTGAAGAGGGCGATATCACTGCCCCCAGGGACGCCGCTATCCCAGTTGCCCGGGTCACTCCAGTTACTGTTTACCGCGCCGGTCCAGGTTCTGGTGGCTGCCCGCACCGGCCGAGAAAAGTAGAGGACGGCAACTGCACCCAAGCCGAGCGTCGCGACCAGAAACAGGCTATGCAATTTCCTCAAGTTGCGCCCGTCACCCAGATGGTGATGCAGAGCTTCAAGAATAATCGCACGACAAGATTCAACGGACTTCATCCTGACTCCTTTCAGATCGTGATGCTGCTTTGGCGTGAGGGCTATTGGACCAGGCATTTTGACGGCTCGTCGCCTGCGCTCACGGCAGCGGCGACGTCACCGTGTAATCAATGATGACGGCCCAGAGTCGCCAGGTACCGATCGAGCCAGTCGGACTGCTCACCGCAATGAAATACGTAAAGGCTCCGTTGTCGATGGTCGGATTGATGATGCTCGTGTCGCTGGGGATTATATGACTCCCGGTTCCGACAGATGAAACATCGGCCATCGTAGTGGCATTACCGGTGCCAAATTCACTTCGTCGCAATTGTATGTTGATATCCTTGCCAGTATCACCGTCGTCGTCGTCTACCTCGACGCGCACACGCGTCACCACCGCGCCGTCCGGTAAATTGACCGCTGCACCAGCATTCATCGGCTCAAGGACGTTGCCGTCATTCAATAGAGATATTCCGCCGCCGCTAAGGCTGGAACGGCCACCTTGCGTCACGACAAAGGCCGCGGCTGAGATATTCAAGTGCCGCGTCTGCGGCGCAAGCGTGATTGTCCCGCTCACCTTGACGTCGCCGTTGACGTCCAGTCGCGCCGTCGGCGTGGCCGTCCCGATGCCGACTTTTGCAGTAACCGATGCACCGTTAACCCCACTAATGCTGCCGAGCACCAGCGAGTCAGACTGATCCACCCGTGCCTTCGCACCGATGGCCGTGGCGTTCGTGAGGTTGTTCGCTCCCGTCGTCGCATTATCGCCGATCATCGTCAGGTCGCTGCCGCTGACGTTGCCGTTGCCCGCCGCGTGGCCGAAGAAGGCATTCCGATTGCCCCCCAGGTTAGCTGAACCCGCCGCGTTGCCGAAAAACGCGTTGTTGAAGCCGGTGTTGGCCGCGCCGCTGGAGGCTCCGAAGAAGGCGTTGTTATTGCTACTCCCATTTGCGTTGCCGGCATTGAAGCCGACAAACGTGTTGCTGCCACCACTATTGCTCGCCCCGGCTCCCACACCGACAAAGAGGTTATTGCTCCCGCCAATGCTCAAGAGGCTGAGGCCGCCGAGGTCGTAGTGCGTCGCGCTGTTGATATTGCCCGCCACATCGAGCTTCGCCGCCGGCGTCACGGTGCCGACCCCGACATTGCCGCTATTTAAGATCGCCAGCTTCGTGACATCGCTCGGCCCTTGAATCAGAAAGCCGTTGATCGCCCCTTCGCCCGTCCCCCCGTAACGAATCCGCGGCCAGTCCTTGGTTCCGTCGTTAATCCAATCGAAATGCGCCAGGGCACTCTGATTGTTGGGATTGAGCGCCGTAAACCGCCCACCCGACCCCGAGCTTCCGACGGCGCTGCGGACATCGCCAGCCACATGCAATCTGGTCGTCGGGTTGCTGATCCCAAGGCCGATGTTGCCGTTCATGTTGATGGTCAGCCGCTCGGCTCCGGGGGTGGCGTTGTCCTGCCCGAAGATGCGAAAGTGCCCATCGGTATCCACCGTTTGAAACAACCAGACATTGCCGTTCCCTAAGCCTTCTAAATTAAACCCCGGATTTGAGCCGCGAATCCGCGTGCTGCCGTTGACATCAAGTCGAAAGCTCGTGCTTGGCGTGCCGTTGATGCCAATCGCCCCGCTCGCCTCGGTGATATTCGAGTCGTTCAAGATGCCTGCCGGGCCATCCTGCCACTTGGCAATTTTACCGGTTGTGCCGGTGCCGCCGATGTCTGGCTCAAGCACGCCATCTTCTTTTTGCTTCTGCTGCAACTGTCCAGGCTTGAGACTCGCGGCCCCGAAAGTTTTTCGCGACGCTGAAAACTGTACCGAGCCATCGGGAAAGACGATGCCTTGCGAAGCGCGAATCATCCCATTGACATCAAGTTGAAATTGCGGTTGCGAGATGCCGATGCCGACTTTTCCTTCGGCGGTCAGCCGCACGTGTTCGAGGACTCGGCCTGCGAAAAAATCGCCGCTACTAATCACCAGGCCGCCGCTCGCGCTGACTAACTGTGCCGCCTGGCCATCGTGCGCCAATATCGCCGTCGCTGAAGCCGTTGCTTCCTCAACAACCGTCATACTCGCCTCGTCGGCCAGCGCCTCATCGGCGGCTTGCGCCTGTGCCGCGCTGAGCAAACTCTTATCCAACGACCGCAAGCGAACCGCCTGCCCGCTGATGGCAACAAGCGCTTGCCGGTGGCTCATCTCGCCGTCGGCTTCTTTGACACTTACGCGACACAGATAGGTGCCGTCGGGCAGCCGTTGACCTTGGCTATCGACAGCCGGCCAAGCGATGAGATTGCCGGCCTTGAATTGGGAGTCGAAGACCCGCTCACCGGTCGGGCTGATGACCTCAAGGCGCAACTGTAGCAACTCGCCGAGCGCCGCAAAGCGCAGGGCTTGGCCGGAAACCGACGCGAGAACTTGTCGGTGCTGAAGTTTAGCGGTTACCGTCGAGGATGGTTGAGGCTGTTGAGCCCAGCGCGCCGCCGGCAGTAACAGCAAGAGGGCGGCAGCGAGCCCGGCAGATGAGGATTTGAACATAAAGGGACCTCCTGTCTTTCGATAAAGATGGTGCTTGCCGTCATTGCAACCCGCTGGCAAGCAACGACACCGGGCAGACCAGCGCGAAACCATCCGTGGTTT
>JBIOWC010000432.1:0-16099 GCA_044868105.1 Blastocatellia bacterium | reverse complement strand
GCGTTGACTTTATTTCGTCTATTCTTTTTGGCTGGTGATTTACTCACTGACACTTTTTTAACTGCTTTCTGCTAACTAACTTTATCTATTTTTGGTCAGCCGATGAGTCGTTTTCACGCGCCCTGTTCCTTGCGTATTCTCCACAACGACCTTATCATCGCGACTATAGAAAGTCAATTGACCGCCTGTTGTCGTACCCTTTTCGGCATCTTCAACACGGGCATTTTTACCGACTAAAACGGCGCGCCCGTCTTCCGATGTATAAATCGCTTTATCACCGGTGCCGCGTCTTCCGGGTTGGGTTAAAACGACGTTGCCTTCGGCAATCATCTTCTCAACTTCATTAGACTCGTGCAGCAAATGCACATCAACAACCGCCGCTTCGATATTATCGCTTCCCTGTCGAGCTTTTACAGACCCTTCATAATGCACGAGGCGCTCGGTATCCGAATAGATCATTTTATCGGCCGTCGCAAATCCCGGCACCACCTCTTTTTGATTCGCGGCCGTCTCTTTTTTCGTATTGTAGAGGGCGCTTTCAACCTTGCCGGTGGCAATCATCTTCTTGTCGTTTTGATAAAGCTCGATGCGGTCAGCTTTGACGAAATTATTGTCTTGCCAGCCGCGCGCCCCGCCCGTGTAAACAGCAATGCCATCGGCGTTGCGGGCATCGGCTTTTTCAGCCGTGATGAAGACCGGCGATTTGGTATTTTTAAAAGGCGTGGAATCATTGGTGGTTTCGCGGCTGTAATACGTGGTGCGCACGTCACCCCGCGCGTGCGTCTCATCTTTGCTGCGGTCGTAATCAATCTCATTGGCTTGGGTGCGCGCTTTGGCGTCCCAAGCCATGGGGCGTTTGCCGCGTAGCTCAAGCAGTTCGCTTGGCCCGTGATAGGTGGCGGTTTCGGCTAGCGCATTGCGGTCGCCTTCGTTGAATTTGAAATCGCCTTGTTGGGTGAGCGTTTCAATGTCCTGGGTCTCTTCAAGAAAATCGGCAGTGAGCAATTTGCTGGTCGTAAGGCGCGGCGGATGGGCGTTTTCAACCGTCGCAAGGATTTCAACCTTCACGCCGTTTACGGCCTTAAAACTTTTCAAGCGATTTTCCGTTTCGTAAAACTCGGCGGTCATCTGCGGCGCGTGAATGGTCTTTCGGTCGGCGCCTTTTTCGGCGCGAACCGGCGTCACTTTCAAAACCGCATTTTCCGTCGCTTCGGCAAACGCTACATTCTTGCCACCCGGAAAAAATGACGCCGTGACTTGCCTTGCCGTCAGTTCACGCTCAGTCGGATTGGCTTTCTCATCCTTGGGTTTCAAAGCATGAATTTGTAACACGGCACTCCCGGTCGCCACCGCCGTGTTCATCGCGCCCTCTTCAAAAGCGAGATTGACCTGTTCGGCGCGAAGTTCGCGCTCCACATCCGTGGAATTCGGGGCGAAGACTTTTAATTTTGCATCGCCCGTTGCCAGCAATGAATCAAGGGTGCTGTCTTTGGCGGTTGGCCTAAATGTCGCCTCAATGATTGAGGCCTGGGATTCTTTAACCGGTGCGCCGCCAAGCGTGCGCACAACGGCGCCGCCGGTTGCCGTGGCGCGAATCAAGCGCTGTTCGGCGAAGAAGAAATCCATATCCGTAGATTTAATTTCGGCTTTCTCACTTTGCTTCAAATATGAATTGCCGCGCGCTTCGAGGCGTTCAAATTTATTCGCCTCCGTCAGCAACCCGAGCATTTTATTGGCGCGCATTTCATCTGCGCCTTGCGTGACGATGACATTTTCGTCAAACGAAACGCGGTGGTCTTTGCGTTCCAGCAGACCCGCTCCGGCGCGAATGCGAATCGGCAGTTTTGCAGCTCTTGCCGCTAGCAATTGATTATCCGCCGTAGCCGGCGCTTTATCTTTTGCCGGCGCTTTGCCTTTCGTTGGCGCGTTGTTGGTTGTCGCACCCGCAGCCGATTGGCGCTCCCGCGCTTCTCGCCGCGCCTGTTTGCGCGCCCGCTTTGCGGCTTTGCGCGCCGCCCGCTGCGCCTCGCTTTCCGAGGATGCGGCATTGGAATTTGCAGGTTTAGCTGCGCCGTCTTGATGGGCTTCGGTCGAAGGTTTAACCGTCAGGTCAACGTCTTTAAGCAGATGGACACGCTCATCTGCGACTTCAATCATCAGGCCGGTTGTGGCGCCGGATAGTTCGTTGCTGTCGAATTCAACAAGCTCTGGCGTATCAATGACGCCCTTTTCGTGACTGTAATGCAGGTAACTGGTTTTGACCGTTGCGCCTTCCGTCGTCTGCACCACGACATTTGAAGTGAATTCAGCATTGAGGGTGTTGAGGTCAGAGGTATCGCTCACCGCCGCTTTGTCGGCGGTGAGCGAGTCCTTGCGCGTGCCGTCGTTGCCAAACGATTCGAGCTTTACCTTTTCGAGTTCATGAGCGCCATTGGCGTAAGCTTTATCAACTTCGGCGGTGAGGACGAATTTAACCTGTCCGCCGACTTCGTGCGCGTAACGGGTGTTGTTGAAGACCGCGACAATCGGCCCTTGCAAAATAGGTTCGCTGCGAGGATTGTCAAGCGGCTTGCGTTTTTTGACGAAATAAACGCCGAGCGCCGCCGCGACCGTCAGAAAGACGACGAGCGTAAGAACTTTTCCGGCAGATACGAGTTTGACATGCATAGGCAGTTCAAATTTTTACACGCGAGGTCAAGGAGTGTCGAATGGGAAATCGGCAGGTGCTTACTGCAATTTCAAATCTTTCAAGACCAGTTGCACGCTGGTGTTGCCATTGTAGGTATTTTCTTGCAGCGTGTAGGCAACATTGACGATGTCGCCCGCGAAAATTTCATTGGCGTATTCCGCCCCGCCCCAATAAACGGCATCCATCCAACGCCCCGATTGCAGCAGGCGCAACTTCAGGTGTTTATCTTTCATCACGCGGGGCGGACTGACGACTTGCGCGCCTTGCGTCGCAAAAACCGGTTCGGGATTACCGGAGCCGAAAGGCTCCAGGCGTTTGATTTCAGCCAGCGTGTCCAGGGTCGCCTGTTTGAATGAAAGTTCGTAATCAATTTCGATAATCGGAATTAAATCTTCCTGGTTGAGAACGCTTCGCGCATGGGCATCTAAACGTCTGCGCAGGTCGGCAATTTTATCGGCGCGAATGGTCACGCCGGCAGCGTGTGAATGACCGCCGAATTTTTCAAATACATCGCTACAATTTTCTAACCCGTTCAGCAGATGAAAAGCGGCAATCGAACGTCCGCTGCCATGTCCCAAGCCATTTTCAATTGAGATGATAATCGTCGGGCGATAGAGTTTATCTACGACTTTCGAGGCGACGATACCGATGACGCCGCGATGCCAGCCTTCGCCCGCCACCACCGTAACATAAGCGTCTTTCAAGTCGCGGTCGCTGTCAATTTGCGCCAGCACCTGCGCCAGCGTATCGGCTTCGATTTGTTGCCGCGCCGCATTCTGTACATTCATCGCATGCGCCATCTCGGTCGCGGTCTGCAAATCCGGCGCGTCGAATAAATCTACCGCCATACTCGCGCCCGCCATCCGGCCAACCGCGTTGATGCGCGGCCCGATTTTAAAACCGATATCCGAACCGGCAAGCGGTTTAGCCGCCGACACGCCCGCCACATCAAGCAGCGCGCGCAGGCCGAAATTTTTCGGATTGCGCAACCCCAGCAATCCGTACTTGGCAATAATCCGATTTTCGCCCGTCAGCGGCACAATGTCTGCAATCGTGCCAATCGCCGCGATTTTAACAAAGGATTCGATGTAGTGCGCTTGATTGGTTTTCGTGAGCAAGGCTTGCGCGAGTTTGAAGGCGACGCCGACGCCCGCGAGATTTTTTTCAGGATAAGGGCAATCGGGACGTTTCGGATTGAGTACGGCAAGCGCCGGTGGCAACCCTGCTTCGGGCAAATGATGGTCGGTGATAATGACATCCAGACCTAGAGTTTTCGCGTAGCTGACGACTTGTTGAGCGCGAATGCCTGTATCCACACTGATGACCAGGTGGATGCCGCGTTCGCGCGCCATATCCATGGCGTCTTCGCGCAGCCCATACCCGTCTTTCAAGCGTTCAGGGATGTAGTAGGAAACCTCGGCGCCGATAAGCTGTAAGGCTTTTTTCAAAATCACCGTCGAAGTCGTGCCGTCAACATCGTAATCGCCGTAGATTAAAATTTTCTCGCGGCGTTCGACGGCTCGTTGAATGCGTTCAACCGCTTCGCGCATGCCGCGCATCAAAAAAGGGTCGTGAAGATTTTCGAGTTTCGGGTTAAAAAATTTTTCCGCGGTTTCAACATCGTTAATGCCACGACTGACGAGTAACACGGCAGCCAGCTCGGACAGCCCAAGCCCGCGCGCCAGATGGGCCACCGTTACCTGATTATGAGGCTTATAAATCCACCGTTTTTTCTGTTGTTTATTAGACATTACAAATTTATTGAATGTGTTTTCAGAGACTGCCACCGTAGATTTTGTCGCAGTTTGAAATCAAGTTGTCGGCGATCACCACCGTCGCTATCAACGATTTATAAGATAACACAGAGCCAACTCCATCTCATACCTCACAAAGTTGATTGACGAGTGATTTGGCCCTCGTGTACAAAAATAGTTGCACGAGAAAGTAAGCAATGAACAGGATGAACAAAACCACCAGGCGTTTTCAAGCATTCCACGCATCTGCTTTTGGCCTTGCCGCTCAGGCAAGATTTATCCCTGCGGTCTGTTTCTGTCCTTGTATATAGGCCAACCGTAGTTCATTTCGGTTTGGCCCAATTCTAAATTCACATTACCCGCTTCAAGCGAAGGAAATCTGCTGAGGTGATAGGTTCATCGCCTATCGGCAGTTTCCGTCAATAACCCTCAAGCCAATCTGCCGCTGGGCAGAGAAAAAGGAGCTATCAACCATGAGTAAAATTCTTGATGAAGTCTTAAACGCCAATGAAACTTATGCCAGCAACTTCGGCGATAAAGGCCGCTTGACCCTGCCGCCGGCTCGCGGCTTTGCCATTTTGACTTGTATGGACGCGCGGCTCGACCCGGCGAAATATGCGGGGCTTGCCGAAGGCGACGCGCACGTCATCCGTAACGCCGGCGGACGCGCCAGCGATGACGCGATTCGTTCGCTAGTCATCTCCTATAAATTGCTCGGCACACGCGAGTGGTTTGTCATTCATCACAGCGATTGCGGCATGGGGCTATTTACGGATGAAATCATTCGCGGCTTGCTTGCCAATAGCTTAAAGACCGCCGTTGTAGATGAAAACGGTTGGCGCGATGTCGGTACGGGCGGCGGTTCAACCGAAGCCGAGTTCATTGATTGGCTGACCTTCAAAGACGCGACTTCAAGCGTCGTTGACGATGTCCGCCGCATACGCCATCACCCGCTGGTTCCGCGAGAAATTCCAATTTACGGTTTTGTTTATGATGTAAAGACCGGGCGCTTGCTTGCGGTGCCGGAAGCTGTCGAAGCCGGCAAAGTTTTATCCGCGCAAGCTTGATGTTATGCTCTCGCGTGAGTAGATAGAGAAAAAATTATGCACCTGAATTTCACAAAATTAGTTATCTGCTTGATATTCGCCTCGTCGTGCGCCGCAACGATCGCGGCGCAAACTACCTATCAAACTGAACTGCAAAAGTGGCGCGAGAAGCGTGAAGCCGAACTGCGAAGCGATGACGGCTGGCTCACCCTGGTCGGTCTGTTCTGGCTCAAAGAGGGCGCCAATCTCCTGGGTCGTGATTCGACAAATGACATTGTCTTGCCTGGCGATTCCACCACGGCAACCGTCGGCGTGTTGGAGTTTCATCGAGGTAAAACCGTTTTACGCGTTGAAAAAGGCGCGCCGGTGTCGGTCAATAACAAAGCGGTTAAGCAAGCGGTGTTAAAGAGCGATGCCAAAGGTAAACCCGATGTTATTCGCATTGGCGATGTGCAGTTGTTGGTTATCAAGCGCGGCGATAAGTACGGCGTTCGCGTGAAGAATAAAAAGAATCCGGCGCGACTGGCTTTCGCGGGCTTGAAATATTTTCCCACCGAAGTCGCGTATCGCATCACCGCAAAATATGTGGCTTATGAGCGGCCAAAAGAGATTGAGATTGTCAATATTTTGGGCGATGTAGCGAAGATGCCAAGTCCCGGTTATGTGACGTTCGAGTTGAATGGGGCGACGAATCGTTTGGACGCGCTGGTGGATGATAAAAAGCTGTTCTTCATATTCCGCGATTTGACGAGCGGCAAGACGACCTATCCGGCGGGGCGGTTTCTTTACGCAGAAGTGCCGAAAAGCGACACCGTAGTGCTGGATTTCAATCAGGCAATCAATCCGCCTTGCGCCTTTACGAGCTTTGCGACCTGTCCGCTGCCGCCACCGCAGAATTATTTGAAGGTCGCAATAGAAGCGGGCGAACTCGCCTATCACCGCCACGATGCAGATAGATAAAAAGAGCGCCTTCGGGCGCTTTTTTATTTTGTAAATCAAAGCTGAACCTACAAGGTCAAGCAGGCGTTTAATACCAGAACAGATAAGCAGATGGGTAAACGAGAGGAATTCGACTATGTTGAACAATCGTTTTGTACCCCTGTTGATTTTAATTCTGAGCGCAGGAATGGCGCTGGGCATGGTTCTCAGTAATGGCATCTTGACGAAAACCGTTGAAGCCCAACAACTCAACAATCCGAAATGGGAATATTGTCGCGTATCGAGCAGCGACGGAATGGCCGATAATTTCGGTAACTCTATGGGCTATGCTTATATCGAATATTTTAATTATCCGACGGTAGGCAGAGAAACCTTAAAGGTTGAGCGAGCAAGTGGTGACACGGCGCTGTCTCAGGTTTTCGCTAAACTTGGCGAAGCGGGTTGGGAAATGGTGCAAGTAGATCGCAGTGAAACCCATCCCAATTTGTTTTACTATTTCAAAAAAGCAAAGCGTTAATCGTGGTTCACGAAGTCATAATGTTTAATAACAATCAAACGGCAAGACTCTAGTAACAAGCTCTGTGAGCCGACTATGAAATTCTTGTAGAGTTTAAGTTGTTAATTAAGTAAGGAGTGATGCCGAAGGCTGGCCTCGAATCGTCCAGAAGTGTCCATTCTAAAAACAGCGAAAACCTTCATCTGTATCAATCCGAACAAATGAAGGTTTTCGCAGAATGCCGAAGGGGGGACTCGAACCCCCAAGGCTCTCGCCATACGCTTCTGAGACGTACGTGTATACCAGTTTCACCACTTCGGCAATTGGGCTTTTCGAAAAGCGAAATTTATACTACTCAGCACGCGCAAAAGGTGTCAATTCAATTTTAGATTTTAGATTTTGGATTTTAGATTGAAAGAGCGGGTTATGACGAACGCATAACCCCTGGCTCCTCAATTTAGTCTTTCGGCAATTCGTTCGCTACATCAACAAGGATTTTCCAGACCCCTTTTGCATCACGTTTCCAGGCGCGGACATAGTAGCCTTTGGTTACCTGCGTGGCGCCGGTCTCTTGCCATTCAAACTTGCCATAGGTGTAGCCCAAATCGGCTGAAGCGGCTACATCTGAAAAAAGTGGCTCGCCCTTGATGGTCATATTTTTTTCGGCCAGAAAAGCCTCCATAGCGGCTTTGCCAACCACCGGCATTCGCCCGTTGCGATAAATGCGCGCATAATCTGTAGTCGTCGCCAGATAGGCTTTATTTGCGCCTTTATCGCTCGCCAGATGAATGAATTCGCGGTCGGCTTTCAGTAATCCTTCGCGTTCAGCTTCGGGGTTCGGATTGGCTTTTTTGAAAGTTGACGGTGGTGCGGGCGCGAAGGTGTAATTGGTGGACTTCGGTTCAGGCGTTTGAATGCCGAAATCAATAACGACTTTCCAACGGCCGTCAGCTTGTTTCCTCCAGAATGAAAAATAGTAGCCGTGTCCGGTCGGTTGCGGATTCGGGCGCGTATCGGTAAGCGTGTAAGGTCCGGTCGTAAATCCCAAATCCCCGGCTTGTGAGGCGTCTGCATAAACGGGTTGCCAGTTTAAGGTGAAAGGAGAGCGCGTCGCCGGACGTTTGCTTAAATTTTCTCTGGTCTTCGTCGGATGCGGCGTGAAGTTGATGCCATCTTCAGCGAAAAATTCGATAAACGAATCGCGCACACCTTTTTCGACAGATGTTTTTGCAAAAGCGCGTTCCGCATCGGCAACCTCGTTGACCGCCGACGCCGACTTTTTATCTTTCGATGAAACGGTTGCCGCAAGCAGGCAAACCAATGACAAAAGCACAAAAAAACTTTTCATAAACTTCCTCTCGTTTGATTTGAATCTCGGTCGTATTCGCTTCACAATCAGTTTGAAGATTTCACAAGGCTGGGCGCGTGGATGAACGGCAAAAGCTTTGTTAGAGATTTGAGAAAGTGACCAAACCGTCGTGTTGACTACAGATTTATCACCACAAAAAATTTTACAAGCTTTGCCGAAGTCGCGTGAGCGAAGTATTAGCTTAGACAAATTAGCTGAAGTTCTCAACCTCGGCGAATCGCAAAAAACCGCGCTGCATAAAACCCTGGAAAAGTTTGTGCGTCTCAAACTCGCGGCCGCCGAAAAAGGTCGTTACTTTCGCAAACAAAATAGCGCGCTACTGATCGGCACCCTGCGCTGTACGCGAACCGGCTATGCGTTTGTGACGCCTGACGATGAACGCGAACGCCAGCGCGGCGATCTGTTTATCAGCGAAAAAGGCCTTGGTTCGGCGATGCACGGCGACAAAGTTGTCGCCCGCGTCACCGGTCAGAGCGCGCGCGGACGCGATGGCTGGATTGAATCCGTTTTGCATCGCGCCAACAAAACCGTCGTCGGAAAATTTTTCAAATCAGGCAATGCCGGCTTTGTTTCGCCGATTAATCAGCGCTTGCTTTACGACGTTGAAATCGCGCCTGCCGATATGAAAAACGCCAGGCACGGCGAGTATGTCAACGTAGAAATCACCCGCCTGCCTTCGACGAAAAGATTGCCGGCGGGTCGCGTTATTGAAGTGCTCGGCGATGAAAATACCAAAGGCATAGATATTGAAATTATCATTCGCAAACATAATCTCGTATTTGTGTTCCCTCAACCGGTACTCAGCGAAGCCGAAGCGATTGACGACCGCATCACCGAAGCGACCCTCGAAGGACGCGCGGATTTGCGCGACTGGCTGACCATAACCATTGATGGCGAAACGGCGCGCGATTTCGATGACGCGGTGTCGCTTGAGGTTTTACCGAATGGCCGAATGCAGCTTGGCGTTCACATTGCCGATGTCAGTCATTTTGTACGCCAGGGCAGCCCGCTTGATGAAGAAGCCTTGCGGCGCGGCACCTCGGTCTATTTTCCCGAACGGGCTATCCCGATGTTGCCCGAACGTTTGTCCAATGATATTTGCTCGCTTAAGCCGCAAGTTGACCGCCTGACGATGTCAGCGATTATGGAACTTGATAATAAAGGGCGAGTGGTTGATTATCGGCTCACCCCTTCGGTCATTCATAGTCGTGAACGGATGACTTACACCGCGGTCAATGACCTACTCACGAACCCCGAAGGCGAAACCGCCAGCCCATACGCGCCTATCAAAGAGATGCTCTTGAGAATGCGGGAGCTTGCGCTCGTCCTTATTCGACGTCGCGAAGGGCAAGGCGCCATTGATTTCGATTTACCCGAAGCCGAACTCTTTTTCAATGATGAAGGACAAATTGGCGGCATCGTTCGCAGTGAACGCAACATCGCCCATCGTTTGATTGAAGAGTTTATGTTAATGGCGAATGAAACCGTAGCCACGCATTTTGAAAAACTCGGCGTCCCCGGCGTCTATCGCATACATGACGAACCCAATCCGCTCAAGGTCGAAGAGTTCTCGGAGATTGCCGCTTCGTTCGGGCATAATTTTTCAATGCATGGCGAGATTCCCCAGCGCGGCTTTCAACATCTGGCACGGGAAATCGAAGGCCAGCCCGAAGCCCGTATGCTCTCTTACCTGATGCTGCGTTCCATGCAACGAGCGAAGTATAGCCCCAAAAATACCGGGCATTTCGGACTGGCGATGAAGACTTACACACACTTCACCTCACCCATTCGACGCTACCCGGATTTGATTGTGCATCGTTTATTGCGCGAGGTTTTAGAGCGCGGGCAAACCGGCGCAACGGAGTGGCAAGCGATAGATTTAGGTCAGAAGCGCGCCCTAAAACAACTGGCCTGGGAAATTTTTGATGAGGAGCAAGAGATTGAAATTCGCCGGGCGTTGGAGGTCATCACGCAGCAATCGAGCGAACGCGAGCGCGCCGCCGATGATGCTGAACGCGAGTTGATGGATTGGCGCAAAGCAGATTTTATGTCGCAGCATGTTGGCGAAGAGTTTGATGGCGTTATCACGTCCATCAAAGATTATGGCTTTTATGTAGAGTTGAACGATTTTTTTGTCGAGGGCCTGGTTCACATTTCGACGTTGCATGATGACGTTTATCAGTACAATGAGCGCAGGCATCGGTTGACCGGTAAACGTAAAGGACACCGATTGCAGCTCGGCGATGCGGTGCGCGTCTTAGTGGATAAGGTTGACCGCAATAAACATCTGATTGATTTTTCACTGGTCAAAAAACTCAAAGCTTAAACGCGCTGGCTAAACTAACCCTTTAGGGATGCCTTGAAAAAAGCTTGAAAACAGAGACGATTTGCTTGCAAAGAAACAAAGTTTTCCCATAAAAAATCAAGGCACTTTTATTGCCTTTTGTTCAATTAGGGAGTTCAAATCCCTAGACGCGTTTGATATAGTACCGCGCAACTCGGCAACCATGAGGGAATTTGGATTGTGGCTGTCAAATAACCTCCTCTTCTTTAATGGTTGAGGGACACAACCATTAGAGGGACGCAGAAAACTGAAGGGTTACTCACCCGAGTCTCCCTTCAGTTATTTTTTTGCGCGCAATCAATTCCGTTCAATTCAGATCTATTTATTCTGAAACCAATTCAGAATTTTCATTTGTAATAACCGAGCAAGCAACCCCGGCTAGCGCTTCAGGCCCGCCGTCCAATTGAGGATGACGTTGACCGGAGAGGCTTCACCTATCATCGGCGTCATCAGCAAGCGCTGTCCGTCGGCGGTCACGTCGTATTACATACCCAAAATCATCGGCCCATTCCGCCGCTATAGGTTTTGAACAAGGCTTTGGCCATGCTCGAACGTTGCGCCGCTCGCCTGCACGCCAACGGCCATCATCTGGTCGTCGTCGGCGATCACCAGCTCGCGGAGTCTTTCGCCTTCGAGCAACTCCGCAACCAAGAAAGGGGTGTAAGTGCATCCTTGATGTCAAGCCAGATTCAGGACAATTCAGTGCTCTTTAATATGACACAGTGATCCAAACTGTAAACTTGCCTGATCACCTGGTAATGGGTCAGATTGAAAATAGGGGAATGAAATTATTTATCGGTAAAAGAACGGTGGTCTGTCGTCAGGGACAAGGTTACCTTCTGATTAGGCGGATGGCGATTTATCCGCCTTTTCCGTCTAATCAGAAGATCACTGTTTACTTGTCGTTAGGTGGGACTTTACTTATTTAGCGCCAATCGAATACCGATCTATTTCATCCTGACCCACTACTCAGATCACCTTACTGCGGCAGACCGACGTGACGCACCTAATCTTGAAAGCGCGGGTCGTGGTGCATTCCTCCCCAGACTTTCCAGTTCCCGACCCTCGTTTCAACTCTCGTCAATCTTCGCCAACGCGTTGAGCAGTTCTTCAGCCAGGCCATCGCTGAAGTATTCCTGAACGCTGTCGGCGCTCATATCGGCGAAGGGCAGCACCGCAATGGCAGGGCGACCGCCGGAGCCCGTGCGCGGGTCAGCAATTCTCGTCTAAGGCGCCAAATCCTTTGCATCAGCAACCGCCAGCCCCGCCTTGCGCAACCCGTCAATAAAATGCTCGGTTTGTTCGGCATTGAACCACTTGCTGAATTCATGTCGCGCCAGCGCGCCGAAGTTCGGCACCAGCGCGTCGAGCTCCTGCAAAGCCGCGCTCGCCCGTTCCTGTTCGCCGAGTTGCCCATACACAACGGCCAGCGCCGCGTGTGTGAAAAAGTAGCCGGGCATATTAATCTTGAGAGCGCAGGCCAACGCGCCACGATAATCCTGCCTGTGGTAGGCAAAGTGGAAGGCGGGAAAATGATACCAGCCTGGATGATGAGGATTGAGCTGCGAGGCCCGCTCTACTAGATCCAAGCCGTATTCCCAGTCACCGGAATAGGCGATCAGTGTCCCGAGTAATACCGTCGTGGAAGTATCCATTGTATTCAGCGCCAGCGCACGTTCAGCTACTGGGCGGAAGGCCAGGAAATCTTTCTGGAAGAACAAAACTATGGCGAGGTTACTGTGGCCGAGATGATTGGCGGGCCCAACCGCGACCGCCTGTTGCGCGGCGGCGAGGGCGCGGCCCAGGGGATCAGGCCTGAGGTTGAACCCGTTGGCGTACTCGTGCCAATAAACCCACGACAGCGCGGCATGGCAACCGCTGTGGGCGGGCGCCGCTGCCGCTGCCGCTTCGAGGATCTCGCGAACTTCATAGTGCTCCTCCGGTGTCATGCGCTCTAAGTAGCCAAAGAGGCGTAGCATTGCCTCATGCGCGGAGTATTGACCGACGCCCCGGCCGCGCAGCGACTCACTCATGCTATGGACAAGCGCCCCGGATTGATCTGCCACCGTCGAGACGATGCGCGGCACCAGCTCGTCCTGGAACTCGAAAGATTTTTCCTCACGGAAGGAGCGATCGTAGGTCTCGGCCCACAGATGCGCGCCCGTGCTCGCGTCCACCAGTTGCACGGCCACACGCAGCATCGCACCCGCTTGCCGTACGCTGCCTTCCATCACATAGCGTGCGCCGAGCGCCTTGCCAATCTCCCGCACGTCACTTGAATCACTGGCATAGCGTAAGGTGGAACTGCGCGCGACGACCCTCAAGTACGAAAAGCGCGAAAGCCCTGTCACGATGTCTTCGGTCAGCCCTTCCGCCAACGCTTCTAAATCAGTATTTGCACTGCGCCATTTAAATGGCAACACCGCAACCCAGAACCCTTCGTCGTCGCCTGCGGCTGGTGATCGGGTGGCCGGCAGCCGTATCGTCTTACCTTCGCCGCGTTGCAGGTCTATCGTGTCGCCCTGCCGCTCCATTTCCTGCAGCGCCTCGGCAACTTCGCTGGCCGTAGGGCGTTGACCTGCATCCTTCTCCAGCATACGCAGAATCAGCGCATCGAGCGCGGCGGGAATCCCCGGCTGCAACCGGCTCGGCGGCGGCGGCGTTTGCAAGGTGATCGCCTGCAGGTAGCCGACCAGCGTATCGGCCCGAAAGGGATGATGTCCCGTCGCCAGCTCATACAGCACAATGCCGAGCGCGAAAACATCGGATGGCGGGCTTACGCTTTGACCGCTCGCCTGTTCGGGCGACATATACGCGATGGTTCCTATAACTGTGCCCGGCGTCGTTTGTTGTGCGAGCGTAGCGGCGTCCTCACCCGATACGGTGGGCAGCAGGCGCGCAAGGCCGAAATCGAGCACCTTCAAATAGCCGTCGTCGCGCACCATGATGTTGTCGGGTTTAATGTCGCGGTGGGTAATGCCGGCGGCGTGAGCGGCGCTCAAGGCCTTTGCCATCTGGGTGCCGAGCGCCAACGCGGTTTCGGGCGAATTGTCTTCTGAGATGATGGCGCGCAGCGTGCGCCCGGCGACCAGTTCCAGGACGATGAAGCGGCCGGCCTCGCTCTCGCCGATGTCGTAGACGGTAATGATGTTGGGATGGTTGAGCGCCGAGGCGGCCTGCGCCTCTTGCTCGAAACGGCGCAAACGGTCTACGTTGGTGGTGAATTCCGCAGGCAATAGCTTCAGCGCCACCTGTCGTTTGAGGCGCAGATCTTCAGCCAGGTAAACCTCGCCCATGCCGCCCGCCCCCAACAGCGACACGATTCGATATTGCCCCAAGGTCTGCCCGACCATGGACCCCTTCGTCTCTCTGGCTAACAGCGCGGCGGCAATATCATCGGGCGGCGTCTCAATGAACTGCGCGGCCTGCGCATCATAACCGAGCAGCGACTGTACTTCATCACGCAACGCTTCATCTCCGTCACAGGCTTGCTTGAGGAAAACCTCGCGTTCTTCAGGTTTGTGCTTTAGCGCTTCGTGATAAAGCTCTTCGATTTGTTGGTAGCGCTCCGCCTTCATCACCCATTACTCCGTTGCAATTCGCACAGCAGCCTTGGTCGCCAATGGCTAAAGTCTAGGGTTCCTTTATCCATAAAGGCAGATAGGAAGAAAGCTCAACTATCGTTCCAAGTCTGCCGCCCAGTTGATCACCACAGTGAGCGGCGCGTTGGGTTCCGTCTCCACTACAGCGTTAATCAAAAACCGCTGCCCATCGGCCGTCATGGCATAGGGCGCAAAATTCTGAATAGTCCCGGCGCGGAATTCGAAGAGCGAAACGGCCTCGCCCAACTTAAAGCTCTCGCTGCTTCTCACTGGCGCCGCCATCACCTTCCCATCAGCCGCGTAGTAGAACAACTCCTTCCCATCCCGCCGCCAGCGCGGGTAGGCGCCCCCATTAATCGAGACCTGCCATTTGCCGCCCCCTCCGGGAAAGCTTTGCACCCAGACCTCAAACCGGCCCGACACATCTGAGGCATAGGCCAGCCACCGCCCGTCGGGCGAGAGTGCCCCGCCAACTTCATTCGCTTCAGTCCCGACTGCGAGGAAAGGTTGGGCCGTGTCATTCACCGGCATGACCCACACATCCATTTTTTTTGTTTTCGGGTCGATTTGTTGATAAAGGATGAACCGCCCATCCCGCGACCAGTCGGTGGGGAACCTGGCGTAATCGGACTTCAGCAACAAGGTCTCGCCTTCAGTGAGATTGGCCTCCTTTTGATAGAGGCTCGGATTTTTGCCATCCCGGTTAGAAGCCCAGACAATGCGACTGCCATCCGGCGACCAGATGGGGTTTTGATCATTTGCCGGATCGAAGGTGAACCGCTGCGGGTTGCCTCCCGATGCATCATACAACCAGAGGTCGTAGGTGCGGGTCTGAGGATCGAGGCGGTCCGTGATAAAACGCTTTTCGTCGGGCGAGAGGCAGGGCTGGTAAAAACCCGCCGCCACCTCTAGCGAATTGAAAGACTGATTGTGACGATCCCGCCAGAGGTATTGCCGGCGCTGTCGCTGAATGCTCGGATCAAATACCAACACGCCATTTTCAGAGATGGAAAAGGTAAAGTCATTGACGTTAAATAGATCGTTCCCGACCTTGTCTGAGAGCGTGAAGGGCTCGCCGGTGAACTCGAATCGGCTGGTGTCAAAGGGTTGAGCAAGCAAAGCGCCGTCGCGCTCGAAGACCAGCCAGCCGCTGTGGGCTGTGTCGCCAGGGCTTGCGGCCATATACTTGATCACCGTGTCATGATCGAGCAGTCGCCGCTTGACCGTCCCATCGAGCGAGCCCAGGTAAACCCCACGCGTCTCCTTCTGCCCGCTCGTAATGATGTAGAGAAAATGACGGCCATCTGGCAGGAAGGTTGGGTAGCTAAGAAACAGTTCCTGGCGTGACCTGTCGGGAACTGTGACCTGGGTAACCTCTCCGCCCGGCGCCGAGACGCTCAATAACCCGCCCGGCCCGAACCCAATAAGAATCACCCCATCGCGACTCCAGGTGCCGCCAAAAGGGAATGGGACCTCGCAGAGGGTTTGTACGGGGCCACCTGCGGCTTCAATCTTCTTGAGTCGGCCGTCGGCAAAAAAACCGATAAATCGGCTATCCGGCGACCAGAAGGGTAAGGTTGCGCCTTGTGTACTGGGAAGGGGTCTGGCTTCCGTGGCATCGAGGGCGCGCACCCAGAGCTGCACTTTACCACCGGTCGCCGCTGTGAAGGCCAATTGACCGCCGTCCGGCGATAGGGCGATCTGGCCAAAACTCGACTTCTCAGGCGGCAGGAGGGAAAACTTCATCAGCTTCGCGGTAGGTGTCGGCCGGCGCGTGAAGTATGCCCAGACCATTCCCAGGGTTATCAATAACAACGCTGTTGCGACGGCCCACGCAAGTCTAGGCTGTCTAAATAGTCG
>JBIOWC010000431.1:0-4694 GCA_044868105.1 Blastocatellia bacterium | reverse complement strand
CTGTTTGAAGGGGATGCTAGCCAAATCTTCATCGCGCGTTTGCTGACGCGACCCTTCAAGATGATGGGTGCGCGGGTATTTGTAGAGTCTGGTCATGGCCATTTAAATTTTTACCACGGCGATGAGGTGATTCAACACATAATCGAACTTGACGCTCCTGGCGCCCGCCGAGGTAAAGATCGCTTCGATACGCCTGGCATCAAATAGGTGAAGATGTTCGGGATTGTCGTCTTCTTTTGAAGGCACGGAGAGAACCACAAAACGACGGGCAACGCGTAAGGCTTCCGCTGCCGCCTGTTCGGGCGACGCGAGATGCTCCATCACTTCAAGCATGGTCACCACATCGAATCCCTTGTCTTCAAGGCCAAGCTGCATGACGTCAGCGCGAACCGCCGCGAAATTTTCAAGGCCCCCCAGGCGAAGCGCATTTAAATCTGTGGCGCGACCTGCATTGATATCAATTGCCGTGACGGTGAGATAAGGAAATTCATCCAGTAACGGAAAAAGAAACGTGCCTCGGCCGCTGCCGACATCGAGCACACTTTCCGGTTGAAGGCCGCGCAAAATGCCTAACGCTTTTTTAACGCGCGGCAACTCCGCATTGCGTTTGAATTTGTGCAGACGCAGTCCGGCGCTGAGTCCGGTTTGAATAATTTCATCATCAGAGAGCTGCGGCATCCGCCCAAGCTTGCCTTGAACGAAGGCCGCAGCCAGCTGTGTAAAGTAGCGGTCTTCCTGCATATCCAGATGTCAGAGATCAGGTGTGAGTAACAAAACTGACATCTGACCTCTCGGTTTACTGTTTCATTGATTCAATCAAAATCGCTGCGACTTCGGGGCGCGAAAATTCTTTGGGCGGCATTTCACCCTGGGTTAAGAGTTCGCGGACTTTGGTTCCCGATAGCGCGACGTGTTGACTGGAATCATGCGGGCAGGTCTTGTTTGAAGCCATGCCTTCGCACACTTTGCAAAAGAAGGTGTGGTCGAAAAACATCGGCGTGATACCTAAAGCCTCGGCATCGAATTCATTGAAAATATAGTGCGCGTCATAGGTGCCGTAGTAATTGCCGACGCCCGCGTGGTCGCGCCCGACGATGAAATGCGTGCAGCCATAATTTTTTCGGATAATCGCGTGAAAGACCGCTTCACGCGGCCCCGCGTAACGCATGGCCGCCGGGTTCACCGAAAGCATGGTGCGGGTTTTCGGAAAATAATTTTGCAACATCGCTTCGTAACAATTCATGCGAACGTCAGCAGGGATGTCATCGGATTTGGTTTCGCCGACAATCGGGTGCAACAGGAGTCCGTCAACTACTTCCAAAGCGCATTTGATGATGTATTCGTGCGCCCGATGAATCGGATTGCGGGTTTGAAAAGCGACCACGCGATGCCAGCCTTTTTTCTTAAACGCCTCGCGGGTTGCGGCCGGGTCAAGGCGATAGGTTGGAAACGCCGCATTGCGCGGGCGGTTGAGCAAGCTGACTTTGCCGCCCAGCAGCCAATCGCCTTGCGCGTAAAGCGCCGCAACGCCGGGGTGCGCGGTTTCCGTTGTGAGATAAACGCGCTCGGCTTCGCGCTCTTTGTCATAGCGATATTTCTGTGCCAGATGCAAGACGCCGAGCAGATGGTCTTCGGCGTAAAGCGCGAGGTCTTCGCCTTCTTTCGCCTGACCGGCGAAATCCTCATCGGTTGACAGGGTGACCGGAATCGTCCACGGGAGTCCCGCGGCGAGGTGTTTATTGCCACGTACCGCAATGTAATCGTCTTCGCACATAAAGCCTTCAAGCGGCGAGAAGGCGCCGTTGGCAATCATTTCAAGGTCTGAAACTTCGCGTGGTCTCAAATTAAGTTTCGGCAAAGCGGGGGCGCGCTCAAGCAGGGTTTCGCGTTCAACGCCTGTGAGTTCGCGATTGATTAACTTGCCGCCGTGTGCCGGTATGGTTTCCATTTAATCGTGCTCCTTCATTGAAAAATTTTAGCAAGGCAAATTTTGAACGATAGCCGCCACAAAAAGGGCTGTCAACGTTTGAGGTCAGGCTTATGGTCAGGCCATTCGGCGATTGCTCGGTGCCTTGCCGTCTGGCCATAAAATTTAACCGCTTGTGAGTGAAAGGCCAAAGTTTAGCTTCGGATTCAGGCGGAAGAGGCGGATAAGAGAGCTTAAAGTCAACACCTGCAAGATGGCGGAGGGTGAGGGATTCGAACCCCCACATCCTTTCGGACGCCGGTTTTCAAGACCGGTGCAATAGCCATTCTGCCAACCCTCCGTTAAGAAAAGTGGTTATCAAAGAGAGGTTGCAGTATAGGCGATGCCCGGCGCTTTTTTCAAGGCTTGCCGCCTTAGACTGATTTGCCGAATTCAAGTCCTCGGCCCGGCGGCTTTTCTTTGCCAAACCGTTTCTGCTTCCCGTCCTCGGTCCGGTCGGGCGCTTGACTCTACCTTAAATAGAGGGATAATGGAGCAGTAAAGCGAGCGAAGTAGGTCTAATTGCTTGCGATTGTAGTAAAGAAATGAGAAGTCAGAAACCGTGTTCGATTTTGTTTAATCCAGGAAATTTGCAGTACCAAGTTCACTCAATGGATTAGTTGTTTACTTGAATTTGATCTTTACGAACAAAGTCGTTGAATATCATCCCTGCGTATAACTGACGCGCCTTCTCTGAGGTAAAGGGAACAGGAGGGTAACAGTGTACGAATACAACGACAAAACACTGAAGTGTGCAGATTGCGGTGAAGATTTTATTTTTACCGCAGGCGAACAACAGTTTTTTGCTGATAAAGGATTAAAAAACGAACCCAAAAGATGTAAGGACTGTAAAGCGAAAAAGAACGAGCGTATTCAAACAGCGGCTCAGGCCTATGCCCACACCGGGTCGCGTGAACGTGTCGAAGTGGCTGTCAAATGCGCTTTATGCGGAACCCCAACTACAGTGCCTTTCAATCCCAATCAAGGCAGACCTGTATATTGTCGTGACTGTTTTCTGAAAATGCGAGCTTCATCTTCGCGTTTCGGTTCCGAACTGGTGTAAGCGACAACACAGGTTGCGTTTTAACTTACCTGCCTAAACATCGCCGTGTCAGGGTAGTGGTGTGTCCGGATGTTACCGACCTAAAGAATTCAAATAATCGCGCACTTTTTTCATGTCTTCCCAAGCTTCGCGTTTTTTATCTGGCGAACGCAACAGATAAGCCGGATGAAAGGTCGGCATCACTTGAATGCCATTCCAATCGCGGAACTCGCCGCGCGCCCGGCTGATGGCTTCTTTGGTTCTGAATAGACACTGAAAAGCGGGCGAACCAAGCGCCACAATGACTTTCGGTTTGATGAGGGCAATCTGGCGAAAGAGGAATTGTTCGCAAGTATCGGTTTCGTCTTTTTCAGGCGTGCGGTTGCCCGGCGGTCTGCACTTGACCACGTTGGCGATAAATACGTCATCGCGTTTGCGACCGATGGCGGCAATGATTTTGTCGAGCAGTTGCCCGGCGCGACCAACAAAAGGGCGCCCGGTTGCGTCTTCATCGGCGCCCGGTCCTTCGCCGACAAACAGCAAATCCGCCTGGGGGTTTCCTTCGCCAAACACAATATGCGTGCGATGCTCATGTAATTTGCAGCGCGTGCAGTCGCCGATGTCGGCGCGAATCTCTGCAAGCGATTCATCTTTGGGAAGGGCCTCCAAAATCGGCAATCCGTTGGGGCTGCTCGAAGGGCTGATTTCGCCAAAAAGTCCGCTCTGAGAAAATCCATCCTGCGCCAGGATATCCGTCTTTTTAGGCATAGCTGATACGTCCGAGGGTTCGAGAGGTGAGGAGGTTGCCGCTTTTGCATTTGGCGCTTCCTGAATCGGGAGAGGCGCGTCGCGCAGTTGAGCGGCCAGCGGTTGAGGTTCTTCTAACTTCGGCTCTTCTGGTTCGCGGCTGGCGGATTGGGCATGAGCAAGGTTCGGCAGGTCGCGGGCCGGCAAAAACCGTTCGTCGCCGAGCGCCGCGCCGATGTCCGTCAATCCCAGTTCTCTGTAAAATTTCAGTTGCTCTTCGAGTTGCAGAGCCACGTCAAGCACCGCCTGTTTAATCTCTTGCGACATAATTTGGCATTCTCCATTAGCTGAAAGAGGTGGTCAAGCAAGCCCGTCGTTTTTGCTTTGTCGCAACTGACAAGTTATAAATTCAATCGTGAGTCAACAGGCAGCCGAACTGAGTGGCATTAAATTAACCCTGCGCGCGCTGCGCCACAGAAATTATCAACTCTATTATTTCGGTATGCTGGTCTCTTTTGTCGGCACCTGGATGCAGTCGGTCGCCCAAAGCTGGCTGGTTTATCGTCTCACGAATTCCGAATTACTGCTTGGGCTGGTGGGGTTCGCCGGGCAGATTCCCATCTTTCTGTTTACGCCGATTGGCGGCGTGCTGGCCGACCGCTATTCGCGCCAGCGCATCATCTCGGTCACCCAAACGCTTGCCATGCTGCAAGCCTTTGCTTTGGCGATTCTCACCTTGACGCATCACATCAATGTTGAACTGGTTATCTTGCTGGCGCTGGCGCTTGGTTGTATTAACGCCTTTGATTTGCCGACCCGGCAATCGCTGCTTTCGGAGCTCGTTGAACGAGAAGATTTGATGAATGCGATTGCCCTCAATTCATCAATGGTCAACGGTTCGCGTATCGTCGGCCCGGCAATTGCCGGCGTCCTGGTTGC
>JBIOWC010000430.1:0-27934 GCA_044868105.1 Blastocatellia bacterium | reverse complement strand
CCCGGAAAGCTGGTTTGGGAGGCGCTTCGTTTTAGCTGCCAGTCCCACCCTCTGGAGTACGGAGATGGCTCGTTCCCGCTTCTCCTTTGCAGGCATCGGTGAGGCGGCAAGCGGCAGCATGGCGTTTTCAATGGCGTTCAGGTACGGCAGCAAATGGTGCTGCTGAAAGACGAAGCCCAGGTATTCGCGCCGGAAATCGGCGCGCCGTTCATCCGCAAGCGCGTAGACGTCAATGCCATCAACCATGACCTTGCCAGCTGTCGGATGATTCATGGCGCCGACAATCGTCAGCAGCGTACTCTTGCCTGAACCGGAAGGCCCCATCAAGCAGACGAATTCACTTGCTTCAAGCTCCGCGCTCACTTCATTGAGTACCCGTACCGCAGAATCTTTGCCATCCGATTGATAGGTTTTACTGACTGAATCAATAACGATAAATGACATGGCAATTCACCTCTTCAAATGGCTCTGACCGACTCGGATGGATCGAGCCGCGACGCTCTAATAATTGGATAGAGACTGCTCAATGTTCCCACGAATAGACCTGCAAGGATCGCGCCAAAGATGAGTTCCGGTTGAATGGATAGGGCAATCTGGGTCTCCGCGAAATAGGGCAAGGCGACGAAGCTGGCCAGCATCCCTGCGGCCCAGCCCGTAAGCCCGCCGATGATGCTGATCACCCCGACCTCGATCATCAGCCCTTTGACGATGTGGGTCTTGCGGAAGCCGATGGCGCGAAGCACGCCGATCTCCTTGGTGCGCTCAAGGATGGAACCGGTCATGGTGGTAAAGATCATCAAAGCGGCGATCACCAAAACCAGACTGGCTACGACCGCCGCAAACCGGGTCAAGCGCTCGACGGTTTCGGTGCGGGCGCGCACCGATTGCTGAATGGCTGAGACCTTGGCATTGGGAAGTCGTTCGGCAATCTGCGCGACAATATCCCCGACCGGGCAATCCTTGCACAGCGCGCTCACCTCGATCACACTCAACTCTCCGGGCTTTTTCAGCAGTGCCTGAACCTGAGCCAAAGGCGCGAAGATCATGCGGTCATCGGGGGCGCCAGTCGGCGCCAGAACTCCCGCAACGCGATGTTCACTTCCGGCAACCTGCAAGCGATCTTGGATGATTCTGAATTGCCCGGCCATCTGGCTACGGCTCGTTGAATCCATCTCGGAATGATCCATGGGTTTCATGTTCTTCATCCCACCCGTGGGCTCGATAAGCGATAGAGCCTCGGCCGCCTCATAACCGACCAGTAAATCGTTTTCGCCTACAGGTTCATCGCCCGTAATATGCCACCAGCGTTTCAACAGTAGCTCACTCTTGAAATCAACGCCGGCAAGCAGCACCTCTTTGTCGGCAATCCTCACCGCGCCGAGGAGTTTCGGCGAAATGATGCTCAGACGATTGCGGTAGGGAATATCAAGCACATTCCTGGCGTCTTCGTCCCTGAGTTGATGAACGTCGAAAGAAACGCTCGACACCGACACGCCACCGTAGTCGAGAGACAGGCTGTTCGATTGTGGCACGACGACGATGTTGGCACCAAAGCGGTCGAGCTGGGTGCCGATCTCCTCTTTAATCGAAGCGCTCAAGGTCAAAAGCGCGATCGCTGTGCCAATGCCAAGAGCGATCCCGACAATTAAGAATAACGCTTTGCCTTTCCGCCGTTTCAAGTTCGCAAACGCGATGGTGCTGATTCGCATTTTGTCACCTCTTACCATGTGAGGCCGACCTTCTGAAGCGAAGGTTAACCCTTATTGAAAATACTGCCCGCGACTTTCCAACTCGCTCGCTTGAATCACCAATTGCTCGCCTTCGACCGTGCGCTGCAACCCGATGGGATGACAGCCGTTGTTGACCTCGCCAACGCGCGCGATCGGAAAGTGTTTGCCGCAGTTGTTGCAAACCATGTCATCGCCTTCCTGGCGGTAACCTTTCTTCGCATGGAAGCAAACCTCACAGGCGTCCATCGCGGCGCGGTAGACCCCGTCAGAACTCTTTACGGCGAAGAAACGAACCGGCGTATTGTTGCTGAGCCGATAATCAAAAAATTTCACCCTGCCGCTTGCTAAGTCTGCGACTGGGATGTTGATGGCCGGAGCGCCTCCACTTTCACCTTTCGCCACAGTGCTTGCTGTTGGGGTGCTACTTGTACTTCGCACGACGAAATAAACGACAACGCCAGCGATTGCGAAAAGGGCGATCAACGCCCAGGGTGCAAGCCGCTTCCCCTTTTGCTCGCTTTCCAGGAATTGCGCTCTCTTATTCTCAAACGGCCTTTTGCTTTCGCTGCGTTCTTGTTTGGTTATTTCAATTTCCTTTTTCATCTTTTACCTCAAACTGATTCTGAGGGGTTGAAGCAGTTGTCTTGTCACCTTCATTACTCAACTCTCCAACCGCCAATCAACCCCGTCATTCTTTTTAGCCCGTTGCCTTTTCTGAGCGACCCTCTTTGATCATCCCCATTACTTTATCGTACATCTCCGGAGTGAGAACCCGGACATAGGTCATCATGCCCATGGTCGCCGCACTCCAATCCTTCGCCATCCCGTAGGTCTCGGGTTTGGTGACCGCTTCATCCATCGGCATCCACATATCTTGTGGGTACCCTTTGACGCGTTTGTTGCCTTGCTTGATGGGTACAAGCGCCATGCCGCACTTGGGACACTTGCCCGGCTTGTCGGACTTCACCTCCGGGTGCATGGGACAGACATAGCCTTCCTGTTGCGCGTCCGCTGACTTCATATCATGACCCTGGTGTTGATTCTGGCCGACGAGGTTCGATGTCTGTTTTTCCGTCGTCGTCATGCCCATGCCGCGCCCCATTCCAGGCCCGAGTTCATCCGAAAGCGCGTTACCCTTTCTGACTACCCCCATGCCTTCTTCCATCCCTTTGCCGGTCTTCATCCCGTGAGTTCCGTGCGCCATCGGCCCGACCATGGAAACCATCTGATTCATCATGTGGTGCGGCAGGTGGCAATGCAGCATCCAGTCACCCGCGTATTTCGCCTCGAACTCGACATCGCGCGATTGCGCGACGCCAACCAGCACCGTGTTCCCCGGATACCAGGCAGATTCAGGGATGCGCCCGCCTTCGGTTCCGGTCACATAAAACTGATTGCCGTGCAGGTGAATCGGGTGATGATCCATCCCCAGATTGACCATACGAATGCGCACCCGTTCTCCTTGTTTGACAATCAACGGGGTTGCATCGGGACCTGACTTGCCATTAAAGGTCAGCCAGTTGAACTCCATCGACAGCGTGTTCGGCACCGTGTTATTCGGCAGTAAAGCCCACTCCTGAAGGATGATGCCGAAGTCTTTATCGACGCGCGGCGTGTGCGGTTTCTTCGGGTGAATGATGAAGAAGCCGATCATCCCCATCATCTCCTGCATCGCCATATGGGAGTGATAAAAGAAGGTGCCGTTTTGATGCAGCGTGAACTCGTAGGTGAAAGACTCACCTGGATAGATGAGCGGCTGGCTCACAGCCGGCGTACCGTCCATTTCAATCGGTATCTCAAGACCGTGCCAGTGCGGGGTCGTCGCTTCCGGCAGCTTATTGCGGAAGATGATTCGCACTCGGTCGCCTTCGTTCACTTCTATCGTCGGGCCCGGCACGCTGCCATTGTAACCCCAGGCATCAACGATGCGCGCATCGCCCAGGTCGGATTCGGGGAGAAAAACCGTTCGTACGGGCTCGGCAATCAACTCGAACACCTTTACGCCGTTGTCCATCTTGAAAGGCAGCTTTGGAAGGTCGGGCGTGTGCACAGGCACAACCGATCCCAGGTTTGCTTCCACGGTGGCTTGACTGCTCGGTTTTGCTGAGGGTTTCACCGGAGCTTTTTTTTCACTCTGTTGCATCTGATGCTGCTCATGTTGCGCCGTAGTGGTTTTGCCAGCGATGGCGCCGGCTCCGAGAAGCGCCGAGCTGCGTAAAAAGAATCTTCTGCTTTTATTCATAATTTCCTCTTCTACAACTAACTGATGATCCATTCCTCTGTTTGTTCAGACTCCTACTTACCGATCCATCTGCCTGAGGCATCAGTGATCGTTTCCATCATTCGGATTGCGGCCTTGAGAACCGGACTTTATTCCTGTCGCTTGCCCTGCTTCTACTCCCGCCTCACCGTTGGAACCGGCTGGCGCGTCGAGTCCGCCGGTGAGCAAATAGCCTTGTATCCGGATGCCATTTTGCCAGAGGCTCACCAGGGCATTTACGTAATCTGCCTGCGTCTGAAACCAGGAGCGTTTGGCAATCAGCACCTGTGGGTATGCGGCGGCCATCTGGGCAAAGTTTGCGGTGTACAACTCATAGGACTTTTTAGAACGTGGCAGGATGGCCTCCTGGTAGCGCGTCACCATTCGCACCGCATTGGTGTAGGTGGTTAAGGTGGAGGCAAAACGCGCCCGCAGAGATAATTCAACGCGCCGCACTTCCGCTTCTGAGGAGATAAGTTCCGCTTCTGCTGATGAAATATTTCCTTGATTGCGGTCGAAGATCGGCAAGCGAAAGCCGATTTCGATACTGGCTTCCGGCCCGGTTCGTCTGGGGAAAGGAGCAGTGCCAAGTTCGAGCTTTTCTGTGCTGTATCCGAGACCGCCTCGGACAATCATGTCCGGGGTTCGCTCTGCTTTCGCCCGGTCAAGCGCCGACTTGGCGCGCTCAACTTTGACTTTGGCAATCTTCATTTCCGGACTCTGATCCAGCAGCATTCGCAACATCGCCTCGCCATCAATGGTCGGCAATCCCTTCTCTAAATCTCCGGCCAGTCGCGTCGGCGGCAGTGAAGGATTCCCAACGACTGAGGCGAGCATCTGCCAGACTTGGGCACGCTCATTTTCCGCCCGGACCAGCGCCAGTTCCGCCTTTTGCGAATCCACTTCTATTTCGAGTAGATCCGGTTGGTCAGCCTGACCGACATTTTTGAGTTCCTCTGTAACGCTCACGGCTTCATTGGTCAGCTTTGTCAGTTCGGTATGGATGTCTACCAGTTGTTGGGCGCCGAGCGCTTCGTAATACAGCATTCGCACAGTATTCAAAACGCGCAGTCGTTGCGCTTCGGCTTCCGCCAGAGCTTGAGTCTGTTCCTGTTCAAAGATGCGCCTGCTCTTTTTCAGCTTGCCGCCCAAGGGAATCTCTTGTTCGATAAAGAAGAAGTGTTCGCTCTTATTTGAAAAGGAACGAAAGGCGAATTCCTCGCCTCGGTAGCCCATAACGGGGTTTGGAAAAAGCCCGGCCTGTACTCTGCGCCCTTCGGCAGCGCGAATCGCCGCCTCCGCCTGTGCGAAGGTCGGATTGTTTTTGATCGCCACCTGCTCCAACTCGGCCAGCGTAATCGCCGGACCTTGAGGTTGACTCAAGGTGTTGTTTGGTTGCATCTGATGACCGGCGTGTTCATCGCTTTTAGCAGGTTTTTGCTCCTTTGAAGGAGTGCCGGTTTGCTGCATCTTGGAATGATCATGTTCTGGTGTGTTGGCTTCCTTTTTCACCAGAACCATTTCGCATTTCGGGCACTTACCCGGCTTGTTCGAGATTACCTCAGGATGCATGGGGCAGACATAGACTGCCGGCTCATTCTTTGATTCAACATTCTTTTGTGCAGCAGGTTGCTGCACAAACTTCGTATCCGGTTTTTCATCATCAGCTTGCGGAGTCGAGGATAGCTTCCTATTTGTCTTGGACTCCCGGGTCATCTTCTCCGTGAGAGAGATGGTCGCAGCCTTTGTTCTGCTTTGCGGGAAAAGCGATACGGTTACGAACACAACCAACCCAACTGCAATATAGGTTCGCATTTTCTTATCCAGTGGGAATGATTGGTACTGCCATGAGGTATTACTCAATCTCATCTATCTTTCTCCAGATACAGACTTGCGAGAGGCACAAAAGCCTTTGACAGAAAACTCAGGACGTAACAAGTCTGCGAATAAGCACAATATTCAAGGACACGAATGCCCCACCGATCTGAAATGATTTTGATGTAGATTGAAGTTAAATCAGGATTGCGCAGTGACGAATAAAGTGCGGTGGAGAAGATAGCGAAGGCGCTTGAAGCGGTGTGGGGATAAATTCAACCTTACTTAATAGGCTAATTTCACCATCGCTGTCATCAGTTAGTAAACTAGCAACTTCTTCCTTAGAACGATTATTCTCTGCTGGCGTTTGCTGTGAACCGACGGGATTTGAATTACAGCAGTTTGGGGCTTTTGCAGGTTCTTTCTGTGATTCGCGTGCAGCACGCACCTTCGCAGCGGTTTTTTTACTCACTAGATTACGGCAACAGGCATGCCCGTTTGATTGCATCATTGAAAGGCAGGCTACGGTCTGAGCCGCCGCTCCGCCCAAAAGCGTTGCGATTAAAATAATCTGTAGAAAGCGCCTCATCATACGAATTATAGTCTTGTAACTCCACTGGGATTCTACCCTTTGGTAATTCCATTTAGCAAATAGAAACCTTTCAGCCAAATATCAAGGTTACAAAAATCATACTGCCCCGTCAAAACTCTGAATTAAAAACGAGAAACCGGGAATCGCACGACAAGGCGTCCGGGTGGGTCAGCTGGCAAATCTATCACTATTTGATTTTCCTTCCCTTTGATGATGATTTCGGCATAGAGATTGTATCAATCAGTATTTTTGTTGGAAATCCTTAATTCCCGTGTATGGAATTGAGGCATTTGTAACCATTCAATTCGGAATTCAGGGTGATTTTAAAATTGAAAGGAGAGAAATAAATGGCAAGTCAAATAGACCCTGTCTGCGGCATGCAGGTTGAGGAGCAGAATGCCGCCGGGCAATCAGATTACCAGGGGAAGACCTACTATTTCTGTTCACAAGGCTGTAAAAACAAGTTCGACCAAAACCCAGAGCAATTTGCCAGTCAAGCTGCGGCGCGTTGACGTTGAAAGCTGGAATTAAGCTGCCGGAGATCGAAGCCTTATCTAGGTAAGAGATAAAAGAATTCGCCGCAATTGATCAGTAAGAACGGGATTTTGGTAGGTGAACATTCGTTCATCCGTAGCCTCGCACGCTTACATCTTGATCATTTAGGTGACTGCCAGTGACGCGAATCAATTCTTCGTATTGAGACGATTGGAGGAAGGATTATGAATAAGAGAAGCGCAAAAGAGGAACAATTTGAGGGGCGTTTGGCAGCGCTCAAACTTTCGATGGCGTTCACCTTCTCTATATCCCTGTTGATTTTCTACGCATCCTCTCACTCTACTAATGCTGGTTTAGAGATGGCCTCTCGTATGCAGAACCCGGTTGCGGCAACAGAAAGGAATGTCGCTATGGGTTTGAATCATTTCGACTCACACTGCGCTGGCTGTCATGGCAAAACCGGTAAAGCTGACACGGAAAAGGGGAAGTCACTGAGAGCCGCCGACCTGACTTCGAGTCCTGTCCAGTCGGAATCCGACAGTAATTTGTTCCGCATCATTCACGACGGCGTGAAAGGAACGGCAATGCCCGCCTTCGGCAAAACTCACAGCGATACGGAAATCTGGCAAACGATTCTCTTCCTTAGACGGCTGCCAACTCTGACTACCGATGAGCGCATGAAATTAGAAGCCGCCATCCCGCCGGACGCCAGGCATAAACCTGATGCCGGTCACGACCACAAGAAGATGCCTGACCAGGCGGGACAGCAACCGGGCGCGGCGCACAACCACAATCAAGAGAAAAAAGATAATGCCAAGCCGGACGCTACGGAGCATCAACATCAAACGACTCAGGCGCAGCAAAACCCAGATATGGCAAAAATGAATAAGGATCACACCGGTCATGACATGGGCGCAATGAAGGGCAACCATGAGATGAAGGGTGACCACGACATGGGGGAAATGATGACCACCGTCACCGGCGGCCCGTTCAAATCCATGATGGCCATCGGTTCGGGAACGAGCCTTCTCCCGGCGAGCACTCCTGGTTATATGTGGCATAGGATGGCTGGCGACTGGATGGTCATGGCACATGGAGATATAAAGATCGGCTTCAATCATCAAGGCGGGCCGAGAGGCGTCAACAAGGCCGAGTCAGAGAACTGGTTCATGGTGATGGCGGAGCGCCCAGCAGGGAAAGGGCAGTTGATGCTGCGCGGTATGTTTTCGGCAGAGCCGTGGACGACACCACGCCGCGGCTTCCCTGAGCTTTTCCAGACCGGCGAGACCTTCGAGGGCCGACCGCTCATTGACGCGCAACACCCGCACGACTTGTTTATGGAACTCGCGGCGCAGTACACGCTCCCTATCGGGGAGAAGGTTTCTATCAACCTTTATGGCGGGCCCGTAGGCGAGCCGGCGCTCGGCCCCGTCGCCTTTATGCACCGCCCCTCCGCCTCGGAAAATCCCGGCGCTCCGCTCGGTCACCACTGGCAGGATTCGACGCACATCGCGCATGGCGTTGTCACTCTCGGCGTGACCGCCTGGCGCTTCAAGGTCGAAGGCTCGGTCTTTCGCGGCCGGGAGCCGGACGAAAATCGCAAAGATATCGAACTGGGCAAGCTCGATTCGTGGAGCGGGCGAATCTGGTTTACCCCGACGCCGAACTGGGCGATGCAATTTTCGCGCGGTCATCTGAAAAACCCTGAAGAACTGGAGCCGGGCAACCTTGACCGCACGACGGCCTCCATCAGCTATACCCGTCCCTGGACCGACGGGCACTGGGCGTCGAGTTTGATCTGGGGGCGCAACTCGGAAGTGCACGGCGACTCGAACGCGTACCTGTTCGAATCAACAGTGAATTTCCTGGACAGGAATTATCTCTTCACGAGGTTGGAACTCGTAGACAAGATCGGCCTCTTACAGGAGAACATCTTCGGGCGACCTGGGCTGGTCTCAGCGAAAACTATCGATGACCTCAGGATGCCGGGTGGCGAAGACGCCGCCGATGAACTGCGAGACCGTTGGTTCCGTGTCGGGGCGTTCACCTTCGGCGGCGTGCGTGATGTCGTCGCCTCTTCCAAGCTGAGAGTCGGGGTCGGCGCGGACGTGGTGTTTTATCATGTGCCTGACGGCCTGAAGCCGGTTTACGGCTCAAGCCCGAAGAGTTTTCATATTTATTTGCGACTGAGGCCCGGCAAAATGGAACACTAGATCACTTCGCTGGTCTTGTCTGCGGAAGGCTTCGCGTAAAAGACTCGTACACGCGAAAATGAATGCTGGTTTTGAAGAGCAGATAAAGGACCAATCAGGTAGTAAAGAGCAGCCTTCAGGCCGGCGCTCTTGAGGCTACGCGCATTCAAGCAACACGAACTTGGGTTGGCCGTCTTCGCTTTTTCTATATTCATAGGAATTTTAGATACTCGGGATCCTCCTCGCGTCCCTCATTTTGCTCCTTCCTTATTGCCCATTCAGACTACGGCAGAGTGAACCTTACAGGGCAGCCCTATAACCCATACTATGGAGAAGGACGGCTGTACCAGCAACGCCGCAGGTATCCGTCATTCTGAGATGATTTCATCGCCCGAGTGACCACCCGGTTCCTTGCGGCACCACCTTTGACATTTCAGCACAGGAGAATTTACTCAATAATGAAAGGACAGATTTCCATTTTTGTCTCCATCATAGCAATTTTGGCAGTTACATCAATCGCCTTCGCCCATGAGAAGGTCAAACTCACCGGCTACGCGGTTGACGTGATGTGCGCCTCCGGACACGCCAAGGATAAACCGGAAGACGCCATGAAATTCGCCGCCGAGCACGAGAAGTCCTGCGGTCTGATGGAGGCTTGTGTCGAGAGCGGCTACGGGATCTTTGCGGACGGGAAATGGTACCCGTTTGATGCGAAAGGAAGTGAGATTGCCAGAGCCCTCTTTGAAAAGAGTGCGAAGAAAGATCACATCAAAGTAACGGTTGAGGGGATGAAACATGACAGCAAGATCCTTGTCGAAAAACTCTCTGAGGTGGAGTAGAGATTGCCCGACTAGAGGGTTTGAACCTCCGGATAACCCACAGGTCTCGCCAATTGAATTCTTAGCGAGACCTGTGATGTGACAACCTTGCGAAAGTCTTCCTTCTCAGCATCCTGTAGGAGACGCTTGAGTCGATCATAACGTTCTTGCAAGTAAACATTACATCAAAGAAGGCCGCCTTTTGGTTCGATGGCTCAGCGCCAGAACGGTGAGCGACACACTGGCAACTGAGAGAATGGCGAGCGCTGTCCACTGGGCATTCTTCAGCCCCAGTCCCACCGGCGGAACATCTCCGCGCATAAAGAATAAGAAAAACCTGAGGAGACTGAAGCATACCAGGAAGAGTGCAAATAATGCCCCATCTGGCAACTTACCCCGTAATTTCAACAACAGGCCGGCGATCAGAACGTCACCGACCATTTCGTAGAACTGAACCGGGTGGCGCGCCGCGCCATTGACCGGCGCATAACTATTCGGGTTCGTATAAACGATCCCCCAAGGCAATGACGTTGGCGTCCCATAATCCATCCCCGCAAGCCCGCAACTAATGCGACCAATTGCTGACCCGAGGGGGATGGCTGGCGCGAACAAGTCAGCAGCGCGAGAGAATCTGAGTCCAGCTCGTTTTGCGTACAAATACGCGGCCAAGGTAGCGCCCAACAATCCGCCGAAATAGGCAAGGCCACCTTCCCAGACAGCCAGAATTCGCCAGGGTTCTCTGAAGTAAGTACCGGGGTCATTTTGCGCGATAAAATAGAGTCTCGCCCCCGCAACAGTTCCGGCCACCACCGAGAGGAGCAGCCCCTCGACCTTCTCCCGCCTGATGTCGAATTGCTTCGCCCATCTGAGGGTCAGGTAGCCGCCGACAATAAAGCCGAGAGCATAGGTGATCCCGTACCAATTGATCGGCAGCGGTCCTAAATAGGGCACCGGGTTCCAGTTGATTTCAATCATAATATCAATTGGATGTGTCACCTTCTCTGTCAGGTTGTGTTGCCGTCGAGCCTTGCGCTTCGCTTTGGCTCTCCTGTGTGATTGCTGTCAGGCATCAAAATGTTCTGGATGTATGCGATTAGCTCTGAGCGATGGAGACAATTTGTCCGGTGAAACGATCAATGCTGATGATCATACTTTCACCCATCACGTTTCCCTTTCCGGGAGGCTCGCCGCGAAAGGTTACCCGCCACACTGGACGCCTATTCTCCTTCATTTTCTCGGCAGTGATGCTCTTGGGCTTGAACTTCACCTGCGAACGGGCAATCTCTATGGCGCGTGCGCGGCTTATCTCTTTCCGCGAAATAGATGCGACCGTCTGAGTAAATTGATGTGGACAGTCCATGAATGGAACCGCCAAAAGTAGGATTACAAATGACCCGGCGAATTTCATTGCCTTGCGGGATGGAAAAGTTGGGGCGCTGAGAGTCATTTGAGCGCCTCAACTTTTCTGGCGAGAGATCATTGCTCGATCAGCTTTAACCGAGTCTTAATTTCATTGCGCCCTCTATCAAGCGTTAGTTTGTGGAACTGCGAAACCACGAAGTCAGTCGGGTCTACGCCCTCCAAAACCTCTCCTTCATCAATACGGTAGCGGGCCTGGTGACTGATCAGGTAGTAGCTGCCGTCGCCTCTGCTCTTGAGGAATAACAGGTACCTGCCGCCTTTCTCGTACGGGCCGCCGTCATTAATACTGAAAACCTGACCATCTGCGGCGATGCCGCCGGTTTGCTCAAGCTTCAGCGTCAATTCCTCATGTACGCCTTTCAGAGTTGACTCGACGACAAAGGTATTATTGGTAAAAAGCGTCGCATCTTCGCCCTCGCCGACGACGCGGCCTGGTTCTGCCGCCATGTGATCGGCGATGACGATGAGGTCAGCGCCGGCAACTAAGCCTCCCGGAGTTTTATAAACGTCCTTCCATTGCGCCTGCATCATTCGCGTGGTCGGCGGCTTCGCTTTTAAAAAATGACCTACGGCCAGGGCGATCACTACGCCCAAGGCCAGAGACATACTCAAAATCGCTATTCTCTTCATCTTTTCCTCCTCCTGAAGAAAGTTGAAGCCCTTACCTGGGCTGGTTATTGGGGAACGTGCGCATAGATCGAGTTGAGCTGGTCCCTATCGTGTTGGTTGATCTGGTTCCCAGCCGTCAAGATCTGATCGTTCATGCAGGTGTTGGTCTGGGTTCGGTTGTGATTCAGACCGAAGGTGTGCCCGACCTCCTGGCAGGTGACGTGATTGACAGCCGTCTGCGAGTATCGCGCCGTGTCTCGCATGTAGGTGTCGTTGATCTTGGCGTTCGCGCTATTGACATGGCAACCACTGCCGACGCTGGTGAGTGAGGCCAGCCCCAGCCAGCCATTCTGGCCATACGCCCCGTAATACAACCTGAGCTTGGGCGTGGAACTGGTGAACAGCGAGACGATGGTGGTATCCCATACGGAGATTGAACCACTGTAGGCGCTGGTATAACTGCTGGCGCTTCTCACCACGCTGCTTTGAGCAACGGGGTTTGCGTACCCTACAGATCTGGGTGAGTAGTGGTAGGCGGTCGAGCCACTGCATAGCCACGGGTGATTCGCCAGAACGACGCCGGTGCCGATCAGGAGACCGACAATAAAGGTCGCCGCCACCGGCAACAGTCGCTTGGTTTTAAAAAGCTTCATAGGGTTATTTCCTCCTTTGGGTTTGATTATGATGAACATGTTGAGCGGGCTTTCAAAAGCTCACTCGCTCCAGACACTCCGGACAAACCGTCTCGATGACGTCCCCGACTTCGCCTACGTCGAGGGGCTTATCCCACACCGCCTGAACCTTACCGTGTTGGTCTACCAACACGGTAAGGGGAACTTCGGTGGCTCCATACCTCTTCTGTAGCTCGAGGCTGGGGAACGGCACGACCATGAAAGGCACTCTCATTTTCCTGGCGTGCTGTACAGTGGTGTATGAGTCCGCAATAGAAAGCGCGATGATCTGCGTGGAGGAACGAAGTTCCTTCAGCTTGTTACTGATTTTGATCCAACTCGGGATACCCGCCTCGCAGCGATCACAGCTCGGGCTGTAGATAAAAAGAAGAGTATTATTTTCTCCTCGCGTCGCTACTTTTACTTCTTTGCCATCGATATTCACGGCGCTGAATTCGGGCACTTCATCGCCTTCGCGCACCAGGCGTACGAGGTCCGCAGCCTTCTCTTCCGGTTTGGGACCGGAAGTTTGCAGGCGATCACGCAATCTCGCGTTCTGCCGCCAGAAGTAAACCGCCACACCGACCGCCGTGATCAAGAAGACCACTAGGATTGAGATAGGAATTCTAGAACGGTTTTTTTGTTCCATTGTGTTCCCCCGTACAGCGAAAGTTATGCAGTCTTACGCTAGACGAATTTATCAATAACGTAAGTGTGAGGAGTTTACGATCTGATTAGATTTTAATAACTCAGAGGTGGCCGAAGAATTGAAAAACCGAAACGCCCTCTGAGATCATCTTTTAAATAAAGCTGATACCCAACGGGATGCGGCGATAATGTAGCAATGCTCCTCTGGCGTGTCAACGTTGATCGTGAGGTAGAGCCGGGGTCGGTGATTATGCTGGGTTCCATATAAACCCTTTTATGCCGAGTAAAGGATTATGCCAAGTGGTCAAACTCAAAGCGCTAAAAGGTTGATTCTGCACAAGGAATTCGATCTGCATAATCAGGGTGCTTGAAAATCCTTTTATCGGTTTCAGGCAAGTACAACCAGTACTGTAGCCAGCGATTTCGAAAATTGAAGTGCCTATTCATCGTCCCTGAGGCCGCACGCGTCGCGGATTGCCGCGCGCTGCAAGCGGTGGAAGGTGTGCGCCAGGGTTTCGGGGGTGTGGGGCTGGCGTCTCTCCAGCCACCAGTGCGTGAGCGCGATCTGCGCCCCCGCCAGATAGTTCGCCAGCACGTCGAACGGGATGGTGCAGTCAGCTTCGGCAAAGGCGGCACGCAGGTTCGCTTCGATTTCCTGCGCGCTCCGGTCACGAATTCGCCGTACAATCAGCAAACCATCCTTGCCCTGAAAAATGGGAGACAACATCGCCCGCGCCTCTTCCAGGTGCCGGTATGCCGAGGTCATCCCCGGTGGCGCTTCAGGCGACAGCAATTCTTCTCGGGAGCGGGGGCAGAGAGGCCCGAAATGGAACTCGCTAAGGATGGCTTCGTGGCAGCTAATGAATAATTCGTCTTTGCTGTTGTAGTGTAGATAAAAGGTGGTACGCCCGACGCCCGCGCGATCCACGATGTCCTGAATCGTGATCGCAGCATATTCACGTTCGCCGATCAGTTCGATCAGCGCCTTTTGCAGTAGTTCGCGCGTGCGCTCTACCCGCCGGTCGGTCTTCGTCATCAAGCATTCTCCTCAGATGAACAATCATACTCTCTGCCTGTGGGTAGGTCCTTCGGGGTGAGGTTTCTGAACAATTCGCTCACCCTGTTCACAAATGGACAAATCCCACACTTTGATTATTGATTTCATCCGCTAAAAGCCATAGCCTCTGCCTGGAACGTCTCAAATTATGCTTGGAGAAACCACCATGTCGCAAACTCGCGTGGGGCCCGAACGCGGATCGCCCCCCGGCACACCACTTTGGGTGAAGGTCTTTGGCATCATCACCATCGTCCTGGTTCTGGTGTTTGTCATCCTGCACCTCACCGGCAATCACCTTGGTGGCCATAATCGCCATACCCCACCCATCGAAACGCAACAGCCATGACGATGACACCCGGCCTCCGTAAGTTCGCGCTCACTGCGCATGTCACGTCCTCGGTCGGCTGGCTCGGCGCGGTCGCCGTCTTCCTGGCTCTTGCCGTCGCCGGTCTGACCAGCCAGGATGCTCAGAGGGTGCGTGCTGCCTATCTCGCGATGGAGTTGACCACTTGGTTTGTCATCGTCCCGTTGAGCCTCGCTTCACTACTCACCGGGCTTGTCCAGTCACTGGGCACCACGTGGGGATTGTTCCGGCACTATTGGATCTTGATGAAATTCCTGATCACCATCCTTGCCACCCTCATCTTGCTAGTGCATACGCAGCCCATTGGCATCCTAGCAGATGTAGCGAGAGAGACGGGCGTATCCAGTGTCAATGTCGACCGGCTACAGATCCAAATCGTGGCCGATGCTGGCGCCGCCCTGCTGGCGTTGCTCGTAGCCACAACGCTATCGGTGTACAAGCCGCGGGGCCTGACCTCGTACGGGTGGCGTAAGCAGCACGAGCAGCATACGGTGCCGCCAGCCGGCGAGACAGCGACCTCAAGTAGGTCATGATTGATCCCAAACAGAAGAGGTATGCTGTTGGGCAACACAGTCACGACCAAATCGCTCACAAACAGACTCAACCAGCCGCTCGCGAGCGCAACTATCGTCCAAGGCTACTAGGTCGTTGGTTCTTTAAGGATTGCCTCTCTTGGTGTGGTTGACAAAAAATAAGTTAAATGGTCTGCCACGCCCCGCCGGGCTGCCAATTCATTTTGAATGGGCGGGCTTCTGCGGCAGCAAAAGCGGGCGGTAAAATGAAAGCGCTTAATTTACTCACGGTTTCCTGCAACGATTGTGCTTCCGTTTCCAGCCGTCCTTTGCGAAGAAAGGCTTTCCACTGCGCCTGTTTGGAAGGGCCATCAAAAAAGTCGGATTGTAGTGCTAATGGCGGAGATGTCGGCAAGGGTGTTCCCCGTTGTTTGAACGTAGCGGCGAGCGCCTTACTGAGAATTACTCCATCAAAAGCCAGATTTTGTGAGAGCTTCCAGATGTCATAAAAATCCTTCAACCGGGTGTTCGCTAATTCCAATTCGACCATGGCTTGAAACTTTTCAGCGATAGCACTCTGCGGGGTGTATCCCAACAAATGCGGCTGCCCGAAATCCAGGAGTTCCGGGTAATCAATCCAGATGGGGGTGGGAGTTATGACATCGCCGAAACCAAAGTCGAGATGCAGTGAAAACCGCGCATTTCCCAAAAAACCGCGTAGGCGAACTCTCACTCCCTGATACTTCGCATCAAGCGTGATTTGCTCGCCACGTATATTCTCGGTGTCAAACTGCAATCCATCATCCGGAACTTCCGCGGCGAGACATTTACGAACAACGTCAACGAGGTTTTCAACCGAATTCGGCAACCGACCTAACCTATCAATATCCATTGTCGGGCGCGCCATTGGGACGTCCCAGGCGCGCAGCATCAACGCCCCTTTGAGAACGAATCGCTCGGCATAGGGCGTGTGGCTCAAGCGGAACAGGAAACGCTCCATCACGTAGTATTGCAATAATTCGTTGAACGGACGATTCATCTCGCGCGCCAGATTCAACAACCGCTGATGGACTGAGGCTGGCAGGTTGGTGAGTTCGCGCTTTTTCATCCCAGGGCCTCAAGGTAAGGGCGCATGATGCGGTCGACGCGGCAGATGCGCGCATAGTGGAGTAGCATTCTCGGGGTTGAGCCTTTTCGCTCACGGCACAGCTTCAGTGCCTCAATTGCCACGTCCAGCCCGATCTTATGACGGAACTTGAAGCAATCGGCGACCGTCTTTTCCGGCCCATAAATTTTAATTGGCACACCATCTATTTTGTGCTGCTCAACTCCAGCCGTGAGTGCCATGCCGGAAAACCAGAAGACCCGTAGCGGGGGGAAACTTAGTCGCGGTCGCTTTACACGTCTTGGAAGTGCCATGTACACCTCATGGGGTATTTCGGTTGTGATGTCGTGAAAAACAAGCGCCGAAATAAGGCAAACCACCGACTGGGGAACAAGCGTCGCCACCGGAACCAGATCGGGTTCAGATAGCTCAGGCAGATCGGCCAGGCGGTAGAGACCGCGGCTCACCGGTACCAGACGATTTGAGTCACGAAGTAGATATAGCGTGCGCGGATGAATGCCAAGCGCAATGGCCTCAGAAGTCCGCAGCATCCCTCCATGCCGGCGGAAAGCGGTTTCGGCTGCTTTTATATGGTTTCGAACGACTTCCATCTTGGATAAGAATAGCTACACTTAAATACAAATGCAACCAATTCTATCCAGAGCAGAATCGGATCCTTTTCTTAAAGGGATAAACCCAACAATCTTGTCATGAGGGACAAAGTAGCGCCAAAGCTATTTGCTTCAGAAGTTTGCGAGATGTCAGAAGGCCTCATTGGTGATCCGACCATTTCGCAGTTCTGCTGAAAGGCCAAACCAATGCAGCGCTTCAGCCTGGCTTTGATCTGAAAAAGCTTGAAAATGTAGCCGATTTCGTAGCCTCAGACGAAAATGCGAAATCAGAAACCGCTATTTTGCCCTTGGTGTCAGCGTTGTTGGGTTTACCTCAGCTATGGGGACAGCCCACCTCACCCTTCCATTTGGACCACATCATTTTCACGACACCAGCTTCACTGTTGGTCGGTCTTGAGCGCCTCCCTCCGCAGCCTCGCTTTCTCTTCCTCTTTCAACTGCGGGTTGTATGTATAAATGGCGCTCTCCCAATCCCCGTACATTGGGTTCGGCAAGACAATGAATTGCGTGCCGAATTTCTGCCGCGCGTCATTGACCGCCGCCGCCCGCTTTTCGACCGATTTGCCTTCGAACACGTCGGCGAAGTCATTGAGATTGTCGCCCGCGAGAAGCACGATGCGATACTTCTTGCTGAGGCTCTGTCGGCGCGGCTCTTTGCTCGCCGTGTCGGCGCGCAGGAGCAAGGTCTCGTCACTCACGTCCGGGAAGCCGAGCTGTTTCAGGTTCTTGGTCGTCCCTTCTTTCTCGGCCGCGCGGCGGTTGGTGACGTAGAAGACGCGCACCCCCCGCGACGCCGCGTACCGTAAGAACTCCACGGCGCCGGGGATCGCCGTCGCCTCTGCGCGGTTGCACCAGGCGGTCCAGCTGGCCGCCTCATAGGGCTTTTGGTTGACGATGAGCGAGGCTTGATAGCGACTGTTATCGAGAACGGTTTCATCGACGTCGACGACCACGGCGCGGGGGCGCCGATCCCGTCGACGCAACCGGAAGTCGCGGTCGAGCATCAGCCGCGCCAGTGCGTAGGCCTGATATTGCAAGGCGCGGATTTCGCCTGACGACTGGAACCATAGCACCGCGCCCGTCTGGTATTCGTTATCGGCATGCCCAGCTGGCGCGGTCGCCGTCTGCGCCGAAGCCGCCGGCAGGGAGGTTGTGGCGATGAAAAGAATCGCCAACAGACGATTCAGTTTGGCGAGATGACCTGTCGTTTTCATAGTCGGATGGCCTCCCGGCCTCGTGGGTTTGCGATTGAATTACTTGCTATGAGTGCCTTTCATCCGTTGCGCAATTTTACTGCTATGCTTGTCGGCTTTGACGGTGATGCGCTGCACGTAGACCCGCGTGGTCGCCACGTTCTCGTGGTCGAGCGCCTCCTGCGTCTCGACGAAACTGCCAGTCTCTTCGGCGACAATGCGCGCGTAGGTATGTCGGGTTTGATGCAAGTGCACAGACTCGATGCCGGCGGCCCGCGCATACTTCTTCAGGTTATTGGCAAAGGATCGTGAGCTTAACTCGGCGCCCGGTCGTCCGGCGCGATCATGCCGGGTCCATAGCGGCCCGCCCGTTTTCATCAATTCCATTCGTCCGGCCGACCGCAGGTAGTCCTCCAAGGCTTCCAAAAGGATTGGATCGCTCACCTCCCTGCCGACAAACTTGCCGCCCTTGCGCTTGTAGCCGATGATCAGCTTGTCCTCTTTCCGCTCAAGATCCTTGCCGCGCAGGCCGATCACCTCGTTGCGGCGCAAGCCGGTGAGCAAGTAAAACAACAGCAGCGCGTAGTCGCGCTTGCCGACGACCGACCCGGAGTCTGCCGACCGCTTGACGACCGCCAGCAAAGCGTTCATCTCGTCATCGCTCCAGGCTTTTACGGATTCGGACTGATAGGGTCGCGGGAAGCGCGGGCGTGCTTGCGCGGCGGGGTTGCTGCGGATGTGGAGACCAAGCTGGGGGTCGGCCATCAGCCACCTGTAGAAAGAGGAAAGGCGGGAGATTCGCGTATAAATGGTCGACGCCTTATTGCCAGCAGCTTCGAGGTGAGCGCGCCAGGCCTCGACATCCGCCAGCCTCACTTCGCCAGGGTGCTTACCCGCGAAGGCGAAGAAGCGGCAGACCGCCTGTCGCTTGTCGCCCAGCTTGCTGTCGCGCTCATGGGTTTCCGGCCGGGTGGTCTGCTCGGCCCACAGCCGGATGGCATTTTGTAGGGCCACCGCTGAATCATTTAGGGGGTGCGCCAGCGCTTCCTTCTCAATTGCAAAACCGGGTTCAGTCATAGAGGCCCATCTCCTGCCTGAGTATCGCACGTCCGTTGTGCGAGAGTTAGTTAAAGTCAAAAGGTGGCCAATCATATCATCTTGTATTTCTTTACAACGACAGGCACATTGGTTACGCCTTCAGGCCTCCATTCGTTCGCCCAACAAGGTTCGCAACCATTAATACCAGTTCGTCGGCTTCAATCGGCTTGGGAACAAACATTTGATAGCCTGCCTCAAGGGCTCGCATCCGCTCTTCAACTCTGACATATCCGGTCAGCGCGATGGCCGGCGTGTTGCCCCTTTCTTCCGGCTTCAAGGCTCTGACTTTTTGAATCAGACTGTAGCCATCCGCTTCCGGCATGCCGATGTCGCACACCAGCACATCTGGCTGAAATCCCGGCAGCACCTCGAAAGCTTCTCTGGCAGAGGCAGCCGTAGTGACATCCGCTCCGTACTGTTCCAATACAGTTTTCACCATCTCTCTCGTGTCGAGTTCGTCATCAATCGCTAATATCCGCAGCCCGGAAAGAATCAATGGGTCTACGATTATAACCGGTCCTTCTTGTAGTGCGTTTTCCCAATGCGGTTTTGCCGAAGGCCCATTCGCGCGTACCGCCACGAGCGGCAGTTTCACGGTGAAGCTGGCCCCTTCTCTCAACCCGGCACTGTGCGCCTGAATCGTCCCGCCATGGCTCTCTACCAGGTGGCGTGCGATGGCCAGCCCCAGCCCCAGCCCGCCATGTTTTCTCGTGCTTGTGCCATCGGCTTGTTGGAACCGATCAAAAACATAGGGCAAGAACTCGGGGGCGATCCCCTCGCCGGTGTCGCTCACGGTGATCAGCGCCTGTGAGTCGGCGCGCTCAAGCTTGACCTGCACCAGGCCGCCTTTCGGCGTGAACTTCACGGCATTCGATAACAGGTTCCAGATGACCTGTTGCAATCGCGCCGCATCCCCCTGAATAGAACTGGCGGCAGGGTCCAGGATCATTTGCAGTTGAATCTCTTTGGCCTCGGCGGCATGCTGGACAGAATCGATCGCGGCGTTGATGACGGGTATCAGTTCCGTAGGTTTAACCTCAAGGCGCAGTTTGCCGGCGGTGATGCGCGATACGTCAAGCATGTCTTCAATCAGCTGCGCCTGCGTTTTCGCACTGCGCTCAATGGTTTCCAAGGCGCGAGCCGTACCTTCTTCACCCAAATCACTTCGCCGCAGTAGCGTTGACCAACCGAGGATGGCGTTCAGCGGGGCGCGCAATTCGTGTGAGATCGTCGCCAGGAACTCATCTTTCAGACGATTGAGCACTTCGGCCTGGTTTCGAGCGGCTTGCTCACGCGCCAGCAATAGCTCGCGCTCCTGCTCGACACGCCTTCGCTCGCTGATGTCGCGCGCAATCTTTGAAGCGCCGACGATGCGCCCGGCCACGTTGTGAATCGGCGACACGGTCAGGGAGATATCCAAGACTTTGCCGCTCTTGGAGAGGCGGACGGTCTCAAAGGGCTCGATGCGCTCGCCTTGGCGAAGCCGCTCAAGAATCAGCCGCTCCTCGTCAAGCTTGTCCGGCGGGATGATGATCGTGATTGGCTGGCCGATTGCCTCGTCGGCTAAGAAGCCGAACAATCGTTCGGCGCCGACATTCCATGTTTCAATGACCCCATCGAGGCTCTTACCGATGATGGCATCTTCTGAGGACTCCACGATCCCGGCGAGCATCGCTCGTTCCTTCTCAACCTGTCGGCGCTCGGTGATGTCGCGGAAGATCAGCACTGCCCCCAGTATCTTTCCATCCGAATCTTTAATCGGTGCGCCGCTATCGTCAATCGGGATTTCAGTGCCATCCTTGGCGATGAGAATGGTATGGTTGGCGAGGCCGAAAATGACGCCTTCTCTGATCGCCCGTAGCGCCGGGTTCTCGACTGTGCGGCGCGTCTGCTCGTTGACGATGTTGAAGACCTCCTGAAGGGGTCGCCCGACGGCGGTCTCCTGCTGCCATCCCGTCAGCGACTCAGCGATAGGATTGATGAAGGTGACCAGGCCATCCATGTCAGTAGTAATGACGGCGTCGCCGATGCTGGCGAGCGTGACGCGGAATCTTTCGCGCTGCTCTCGCTCTCTGGTTTCGCTCTGTTCGGTTTTTCTCCTCGCCCGGTGCAAACTCTCGGCAAGCGAGCTGATGAGTGTGCCGGCGAACAAGAAGACAACCAGTTGGGCTACCCCAGTGGGGTCCGAAACCTTGAATGAGTATTGCGGCGGAATGAAGGCGTACCAAGCAATAGCGCCGCTGAGCGCCGTCGACATAATGCCCGGCCACAATCCCCCGAACCACGCACACAGGACAACGGTAGGGTAGTAGAGAATGAACGGCACACCTTCACCAATGACGGAAGCGAGAGCTAAACGTATTAGAGTGGCGAGCGTGACCGCCAAGACAGTAAAAGTAAATCGAGCCACAATCGAAGGATTGCGGGTAAACATGCATCGGTCTCCCTGATCTATGGTTATGGAGATTCGCCGACTGTCAGTAAAAAGTGAACAGCAGTAACTTGAAGGCTCTGGCTGCCCTACTCATGCGAATCCAGATGATTTCGCATCATAACACTGACTTTAAAGTATGGACACTACAAAAGCAGTCCTCTAATTTCGGCTTGATATATTCTTTCGATACTTAATCTCTCTTTAGGCTGCTTGTGAGGCCGTCACCTCTGCCTCGACAAGGGGCCTTTCATTGTCGGTGAAATCGAAAGCTAACTGAGTTTGGAATTTATAGCTGGTCAGCCTTCCCTTTGATGCCTAGCTCGCTGGCACATTGGAGAATCGCGACTCTGAGAATGAACTGCTCCCGGTACGGACTCTGACCGATGCGGTGCATGACGCGCTCCAGCCCGTATCGGGTCAGCAGCAGTTGAACATCCTCTCCCCGACTTTTTGCCAAAGCGAACAAGCGGTTGCGGATCGAGGCTGGTAGATTCTTGGGCTGGCGCTTCAGTCATACCAGGGCTTCCAGGTAGGGGCGCATAACATTGGCGACCCGGCAGATGCGGGCATAGCGCCAGATTTCATCCATACTGGCGCGCCGGGTGCGCAGCAGATCGCGCAGGGCCTCAAGCGCCACATCGAGGCCGATCTTGTGGCGATATTTGAAACAGTCGGCGACGGTCTTGGCCGGCGAATAGACGTTGACGGATACCCCTTCCAACTGATGGGCTTCCACACCCTCGCTGAGGGCTTCGCCTGAAAATCGCACGAAGCGTAGCGGCAGGTCGCTCGTAGCGGGAAAATGAGCTTTGCGATCAATCGCCACCCAAACCTCGAATGGCGACTGCGTCGTCAGGTTGTGAAAGCGCAGCGCCGACAGCAGGCAGACCACGCCACGGGGAACCCGCAGTGCGGCTTCAACCAAGTGATGATGTTCCGTCAAGTCGGCCCCACTGAGGTAATAAATGCCGCGTGCCGAGCGTTCAAGCTTGCCCTCTTTATAAAGTTGCCATAGATATTCAGGACGCAAGCCGCGGGCATGGAGGTCGCGTGGCCGGAGTGCCCCCAATTCGCGACTGAGATCGAGAACCTGATTTTTTGTTCGGGAAAGCATGTCTCTTAGCTTATCATAAAGAGACTGCAATTGTGAATATCTGCCGAGATTTTATGATTATTGTAATTCTTCACCCGCTTGCCAATATTCTTCTACCAATACAACTCGGCTCCATCAGATAGGCCTAATTACTGATTTAGTGCCACCATCTCATGAATAGAGGTTTTCCTATTCTCTGAAGCCGTCGATCTCGGCGATGAGTTGCAGGGCGGCGTGGGAGACCTCCAGGCCTAGGGTTTGGCTTCCAGATGCTAAATACCCATAGATATACCCGATAATACCCGATTTCAGTAAGGATGGTTATGGTTCCACTATTGTCGCCGTAGTGGCATCATCGGTTCTTTTTGGTGGATTTTTGCTGTTTCTACGGGTAATATTACCTCGCGTGAAACATTTTCATTGAGGGTAAATCGGACTGCCTATGAAAGTCACTCGCCGACGAAAACGTAAGTCTGACCCTTTTGCTTCTATTGACTGGGTCCGTTCCATATTCGCCAGCTTGACGGCCGCCTTCCCGCTGCTTTCTGCCTGCAAAGAAAAAGACTTAGTGAAACTCTGTCGGGCCATCCGCCACGTCGAGCGCTACTCGGCTACCGACACCCGGCGAGGTCGACCGTCACGTTGGCCGCGAGAAGACCTTGTCAAAGTGGGGGGCAAGCTCGCCCAGATTCTCGACCGTGAAACATCAGGGCGAATCTCGGTGGCGACCTTCGTCGATCACTATTTGCGTATTCTTGACTTCCCTGCTGACCTGCTCGCCGCGCTCTCGAAAGGCGAGATGAATCTCTTTGAAGCCGAGCAACTCGCCAGGGTGACGGCAGAGCGGCTGGAGATTTCGCAGGCTGAGGCCAAGCGGAAACGTGCAGAGTTCCTCTTGGCGCACCTTAAGAGCCGATCTTCGGGCGAACGGCTGCGTAGAAGAATAAATGAATTGCTTTTGCCGCCCACGCTGGAGGGAGTCCCCTCAGCTCCCTCCAGCAACGCAATCGAACCAGTTGCAGATTTGGAAGATTTCGACGCGTATGATAGCACACATTTGCTATGGGAGCAGATCAAGCAACTGGGATTCGCCTTCCGCGATATTACGCGTGAGGAGGTCACCGATGAGGACCTCGAACAACTGATTGAAGCCTGTGACCCGGTGATGAATATCCTCCTGCGCATCCGACGCCGGAAGCCGTCAGCCACACGCAAATCTCTGATTTTTTAATCTCGCAAATTCGAAATCAACTTTTTTCTACCATATATTGTGTAATTTATGATTTTCCTACTATATAGGCCAATAATCACTCTTTTTTTGGTTGACAAAATGCCGCGAACACAGATAATACCGTTTTGTGACATATTGCTCCATATTGAGACTTAATAATGCATAATAGATCTAGAAAAGAGCCTAAGATTCCTGAAGGAAAACTATCTCTGATCGGGGCCGCCGAATTTCTGGAAGTATCACGGCACAAGATGTCACGACTTTTCAAGAAAGGCATTTTAAAAGGCGAGAAGTTTGAACTAGATGAGCGAGTGATTTTATTCGATATCAATGATCTAAAGCACCTGAAGGAGGGGACGAATGGACGCAGTAATCGTCGTAGCTAATCAGAAAGGCGGCGTCGGTAAAAGTGCGACAGCAACGGCGCTAGCTACAGAATTGGCCCAGAGAGGTTTTCAGACATTGCTTATTGATGCCGATCCCCAAGCGAATGCGACAGCTCATTTTCTCCCCTACGAAAAAGTGACTATTTCAATCGGAGATGTATTGGTTGAGTTGGGATCATCAGAGACAACAACGCTTGAACAAGCCGTGGTTGAAACTGAACTGGAGCATCTGGATCTAGTTCCCTCTTCTATTAAATTCTCGAATTTTGAAAAGGAACCGTCTATTGCCATCAGTCGCTTGCGTACTCACCTTGATAGACTAAACAGTGAATATAAATATGTTATTATAGATACGCCGCCGACACTAGGCCAGATTTTGACAACTGCCCTACTGGCGTCTACTCATATGTTGATCCCCGTTTCGGCCCACCCCTTGGCACAAGATGGATTGCAGTATTTGATGCACACTTTCAAACAAGTTCGAGGGCTCAATCAGCGATTGGAACTCTTGGGTATTGTTTCAACGATGTTTGACACACGAACAACAGTCTCTGCTGCCTCACATGGGATGCTGAAGGAAAAATGGGGAGAACTTGTTTTTGACACACTCATTCACAATAACGTCAAGATCGCTGAATCCCCTTCCTATAATAAACCTGTGCAACTTTATGCACCCAACTCGCGCGGCGCCCTTGTATACGCCGAGCTAACCGATGAGATACTCGAGCGGCTGAAAGCCCATTCGGCAGGAAAAAACGTGCTGCCAATCAAAGATAAAGGAAATAAATCCGCTACTCGTTAGGGCACTTCTCTAAATGGCAAATACAAAACGAAAACCTGAAGAAACGCCTAAAAGGAGCCCGGGAAAATCCAAATTCGTTTTCCCTAAGAGAGAAGCGCCTCCGGTCGATAATACCTATTTTGATAGGCTTTACAGCGAATTACAGGAACAGAAACCCGATTCGGATATGCCCGATTCGGTCGGTGAGGTCGCAATTCTTGAAGAGCCTAATGAAAGTCTAGGTGAGGAAGCATTAAATGAGCATGCCGTTTTAAATGCTGATCAAGATATCGCCCTTTCTCATGTTGCTGAAATATCCGCAGCAGTACCCCTTGACAAAGAACGTATTCACTTCAGCGAATCACCAGGGGATGAGGCACATAATCAGGATCTAATTACTGAGCCAAATAGACTTGAACTTGCACCAGAGAGAGTTAAATCCACACAACTTGCTTCCACAATCATCAGCCCAGAGGGTGAAAATATTTGGTCGGCTCATGAGAAAACATTAAGTGTTTATTGCAAGCCCGAAACGTCGAGCTATGTTGATAGATTGAAGTTGAAATACCGGCTTAGCAAAGGCGAGGCTAATGTTTTTCGATACTTACTTGGTGCAAGTCATGATAAAGGCCAGGGTGAATGCTACATTACTATCCCTAAGCTTGCAGAGACTGCAAGCTTAACTACCCGTGGATGCCAACTAGCGCTTAAAAGCCTGCAAATGCGTGGTTTTATCGTGAGAACTGAGGAGTACGATCCTACCAATAGATTAGGCATCAAAATACATGTTAATCTTATTTCCCTCTAAGATTGTTTTTTCTCACTATGGCTGTTTTCGGTAGCTCCGCAGTAAAACGTGGTCATTGACACCACCTCGCCATCAGTTGTTTGGTGGCCATAGAGACCCGCCCTCGGCGCTTGGGCGGCTGCCAGGGCGAAGGCGCAACATGATAAGAGAGCAATTCGCTGACACGCCAACAATGATCCGTTATCCCAGCCGCCATCGCCGGCGTCCGCTCCAGCCACTTGTGCCCACCGATCAATCCCGGCAAGCGCAAGCTCTGATGCTCCCAGCAAAAGTTATAGAGCGTTCCCACCAAGTACATGCCCATTTCCAGCGTCCGACTCTGCCGCGCCAACCCGCGCCCTCGCCGCACCAGCGTAGCCAGGCATTGCCGAAAGGTCGCATTCAGTCGTTCGATGAAGGCCGTGTTGATCACGCCGCCACCTTGCGTGCGGGTCAGCATTTGCTCGACGTCGGCCTCCGTGCCTTCGTGAATGCGGCGGTCAATCCTGACCACACGTCCTTGCTCATATTGCTTGACCGACTGCGCGATGAAAACTTTCTTCCAGGCTTGCAGACGCGGACGCCCCGTTTGTCCAGTCGGCACGGCTTCACGAAAAACCGAGCGAATGGCACTAATATAGCTCTTCAAGCCATCCGTGCAAAACAACAAACCGAGGGACAAGGCACTGGCACAAGCGCGCACTCGCTCGACCAGCCGCGTAATCAAGGTGAGATCGCGGCTATGGCTCACCTCGCCGCCCAACCACAAGCGCGTCGAGACCATCATGGCCAGGGCCATCCAGGTGATGCGGCCTTGAAGTTTCACGCGCAGTTCATCCATCTGCACCTGGCCGAGATCGCGCGGGCTGGCAACGAGTTGCTCTTGAATCGCCTGGCAATGTTCAGCGGCGCGGTCGCGCCAATCGCTGACGGTACGCTCGTCGAGGTCGAAAGCGGCGACGATGGCTTGCGGCGGGCAGCCGTGTGCCAGCAAGGTGACGACGCGGGTGAAGAGGGCTTGCGGGTGGTGGAGACGATAAAAGGGCGTGCCCTTGGATTCAGTAAAGGTCGTTTGGCAAACCGAGCACTTATAGCGGCGGTCTTTGCGGGAATGAACGCCGATGTGGCCTTGGTTGGTTTTGCCTCTGGCCGGACAGTTCATATTCGGACAAAATACGGTCAGCGGGTCCAATGGCGTAATCCTTTCCGTTTATTTGATCAAAAAGGATTATCTTTGGACCCTCGTTTTATGCCAAAGCCTCTGCTCCACGTTTTACTGCGGAGCTACCCTGTTTTCAATCTAACCCTATAACTCTGAATACAATTCAAATTTGAGTATATTATCCTCTTCACCCTGAAATTATTTTTTCATCCTTGAATTATTTCCTTCACCCTGAAGGAATTATTTCACCCTGAAATTTTTAATTCACCCTGAAGGAATTATTTCACCCTGAAATTTCTTTTTCAGGGTGAACCATTTTCTTCACCCTGAAGACATAATTTCACCCTGAACTATTTTCTTCACCCTGAAATATCCAGTTCAATCATGAAGTTTTTTCTTCACCCTGAAGGAATAACTTCAGTCTGAAGAAATTATTGCAGGCTTCTCAAGAAAACATTTTTGGTGTAAGACATGACAGATTAATTAGGTGGGGCTGAAGCATTGTCCCAAAAAAACAGAGACCTGAAGCGATGAGTTTTGGCGACTAGCGCTTCAGGCCCAGGATTTAACTCGCTTGATGGCGAGCCAATATTTGTGTATCTCAATACGATCCACATCTTAAAGGCCTCAGTCATCAGTGTCAAGAAGGGAACTAATAGGAAACGGACTATGGCCATTCAAGCTCTTCCTAGCCAGCGATTCATTCGTAAAACTGAACTCGCTCCACATGAATACCGCAAGCGATTTCGCCAGATCGATGATGAAATTATCGCCGTTATCACATCGCCTGAAGCTGACCAGGTGACGCCGCTGATGAGCAAAATCTACCTTCGCCTGGTGAACGCAC
>JBIOWC010000429.1:0-12632 GCA_044868105.1 Blastocatellia bacterium | reverse complement strand
TTAATCGTGCTGCCGCAATTGTATGCGCCATCAAAGGCTCTTTTGAATAAGGGTTTTCTTAAGTCTTTATTCAGCTCCTTCAAATATTCGGCATCATTGATGCGGTTAGCGTCATAACCGGGCAGCGATAACGCCGATTCGATAGCGCCGTCGCGCCTGAGAATAAAAACCGCGCCGGTTATCGAATGTTGCCGCCCCAAATCTCCCACGCTTCTTGAAAGCGTGGCATTGATTGTCAATTTAACCTTTGGCGAAGCGGATGGTGAAAACTCTTCTGGACCAAAAAGCATTGTCGAATGCTGCGCACCGGTCTGATTTCTTACGTTAAACAAATTCGCCTGTATCCCATGGTTCTGTATATGTGTCGTGCCCGCACCAATCAATGAAGAGAGACCGGGTTCGATGTCATAAAGGCGTTTCGGGCGGTTCCCTTCTCGAATGGTTCTTGCCAATAAGATGTTATCGCCTGATTCTACTTCACCATAAAATAGCGGCAAGCTCGCCGGTGTCCGCAAAAACCGTTCACGCTCCTCTTCGCTTAAAGGTTGGCACCACCCGCTCTGAATTCTTCGCACAGAGAGCGCAGAAGCCGCCGCCATTCCTAGCAAACCACCGACAATAATCAGTCGCATTCTTTCCGTTCCTTTTCGGGTTGCGACCTGAGTTACGGCTTTCTTCGTCACCCCCAAGGTGAACAGAAGCCCTAAAGAGAACATCGCAATGAATAGATGATTGCCGCTTCTTGCCAAGAAAGGAAATGGCAGACCGATGACCAGCGAAAACGAAAAGCAGAGCAGACTGCTGATAACCGGAAAGAGTAGATGGACAAAGCCCGTGACACCTATCGCGCCGCCGATTGTTGGGCGCAATCGCCAAACGATTTGCAATAGCCCGATAAAAAGCAGGGTATTGGCGATTAACACCTGAAGCATTCCGGCGATTCCTCCCTGCGCTGCAACCAATGCCATCATAAAGTCTGCCGAAGAGGCAACACCCAGAAATGTAGGAGGGCGAGCGGCGCCGGTCGCGCCTAACAATCCCGGGTGCTTGCTTATGGTTTCAGCCGCTTCAGCCTGCACATTATCGCTATACCCCATAGCGACAGCCAACCGCTCTTTTGCCAGTATCAACAAGAGAATTAACAAAATGGCTCCCAACAATGAAACCGCCCATGTTGACCGCCCGCCTACGAGTGTACCCCAAATCACGACAAAGCTCGCACAGGTCATTGCCAGCGTTCCCTTCTCTTTGATGAGCAGATAGAGCACCACAGTAATCGTCGGCGCTATCAGCAATCGCAACGGCGGAATCCACTTTCGACCAGCTCCTTTTTTATTGCTCCAACGGTAACTGTCGATGCCAAATGCAAGAACCGCAAGGATGCGGGCGATTTCAAAGGGTTCGGTTGAAAAGCTGCCAATCGTCAACTGCGGAATCGTTGAATTTGACAGCAATTTGATGGCTGCATTTACACCCAAAAGCACCAGGGTGAGCAACCACAGCAGGTTTTCAATCTTATAGTTTTCATGGACTTTGGCTTCAACCAAAGCCATCAGTTTTTTGATTACGGCAATTGAAAATGGGGTAAATAAAAGCCCTCCGAGGGTGAAACTGCCTAGCTGTTTGAGAACGCCTGACATATCGGAGGCGCTCATCAGAATACATCCGTAAAGCACCAGCCACACGGCGGCGGCAAGGCTTCTTTTCGCATAAATCGGCAGTTCGGCAACTGCGGGGCGAAGTGATAAGCGAAGCGTTGTAACCGCCAAGAACCCTACGGCGGCGAGCGCCAGATTTTGCCATATCAAGGTCGAGTTTCGCGCATAACTGAACGTTAAAACTCCTATGACAATCATCAGGCGGCCGCTGAGCTTACCCAACGCTGCCCGCAATAGGCTGTAGGCGCATATGCAGAAGCACAGGACGGCCAGCGCCAGCCGTACAGCAATTGATTCGGGCGGCGCGAAGCGAACCATCTCATCGGACGGAATATACTTCATTAATATCAGGCTTCCAGCAATGCAGACTGCCGCCAGTACAAGGCTTCGCATTGACGTTCGCAAGGCCACTTTGACCTGGGTGTCGGCCTGCGACTTTGCAGGATTTTCAGACGCTGCATCGCTGGGGTGAACGGCCGGGGTGAAAATGGTTGCGCTCATCGTTCCCCCCGTTTCGACAAGTGCTTCAACAATCTTGATGCTGCTTCACGCAATTGCAGCGTCGGTAATTTGTCATTAGCCAATGCCTGGTTAATATTATTAATAAAGTGAGACCGCCCATTGGTTTGCAATTGCGCTTCCCAATGTTCAAGAATTTCTCTTCTGAAGATTGAGTTCTTTGAAAGGGTGCGGCGCATGTCCGGGATACTGTCACCGATTTTTTGCAGCGTCGCTTTCATCTCGGGCGATAATTCCCAAACCGGTTTTCCGCCGGTCTGTCCATCGCTTAAATAAAACGGATGTTTCATCGGTTTTTGGCTGGGCTGAATCGTTCCGGTTACAACGCCTTTGACGATAATTTCATCAATGAGAGGTTCGTTCACTTCCGCATCCGCTTCTTCTGCCAAGGCCTCAAATGGAAAGATGGCCAGCCACTGTTTCTCATTGAAAGTGGCACGAAGATTCTCTATCGCTTCGCGCCCTTCAACGTAGGCAAAGGTCTCTGTGGGTTTGATAAATGGCACATAGATTTGCGCAATAGCCAGATTCGGATTGCCGGAATATTCAAGGATACGGAAGCCAGACAATGAGGGGTGTTGTTGGATGGCATAGCCCAATACGTTTGCCTGACCTCCCGGCACAGCAATCGTGTATTGCGCAGACCAGGCAGCCGTATCAACCTTCCGCAAGGAAAGTGAGAGCGGCCCCAGCCAATCGCCGATAATCTCTTGTTGTAAGTCTGCCGACAGTTGACCGACAATTTGCACGAGCGTCGAATGGGTGCAGACCTCCGCGACTTTTTGGCGGGTTTCGGCTTCGACCTCTGCCAATAATCGACGGGTATCGCAACGCTCAGGGTTTGGCAAATTGTTTAGTTTTTTGAAGAAACCCAGAGGCTCGAGGCCTTTCAGCAATTCATCAATGACGCGCCCGTTCTGTTCAAGTGTGACGCCGGCAACGCGCGCCTGATTCAAGGCGATGTCGGCTAGCCATTGAGCGCTTTTGCGCAATTTCGCATCCATGATTTCGAGTAGCTTTTCAAGTCTTGCGCGTTCACTGCGAATGGCCGGCAAAGTTGTGCGTAATTTGTCGGCAACCTCTACCAGAGCTTTGCTTTTAACCCCGAGCGCAAAGGCCATCTCCACTTCATGATTGGAATCCGGCGTAGTTTCTGAATCGGTATCATTATCTTTGACCAAATCGCGCAGCCCTTTCCAGATTCGCTGCCGCCAATTCAGGGTAAGCTTTTCGGTCGGGGCTTGAGCAACTCTTTGATGGAGGCGTATTGCAGCTCGTTGCTGGCGCTCCATCTGTTGCAGCTCCGAAGCGCGGCTCTGACAATTGTCGGCCAATTCCCTTCGCAAATGCTCTTGCCCAACCAGTAAAGCGGCAGCACGCTGATAATCCGCATTTTGACAGGATTCTTTAATGAGACGAACGAGTTCGTTGAAAACCCCATTCACGACACCGTTGGTAAACGATATGATTCTTGCGGCCTCGTCATTAATAATGCGTAGGTGATCATTTAAATAATCGCTTGCCATCGAATCGACTCGTCGGATATGACGGTCAATAAGGGCTTCGATATGACCGGCGAACTCTTCGGTATCGACGGTGTGTTGCAGGGCATCTTTAATGACATTGAGCACCCAATTCTGAGCCGGATTATCAAATTCGTTTCGCACGCCCTCAGCCAGCTGTCGCTCCTCATTATCCTGATAACTGAAAAGCCCATAAGCCAGCCGGTCTGCAAGTCGGGATTGATTGACTTGTAAGATTCTGACGTTCGTGGTTGTAAGGATGCGCCCTTTGATTTGAGCCTCTTGTTGGTAGCGGGTCTTTCGGACGACCCGTTGCCCCTCATCAATTTCCTGGGCGCGAGCCAAAATTGATGCGCCGATGGCATCAATATATTCAGCGTCGGATTTATCCACGTTTTCGACCAGTTCAATTTCGTCGGCCGGAGAGCGGCGTTTTAAGCCGAAGAGTTTTGCCAGGGTATCTTTTTTTATTGATTCGCTCATGATTTTGAAGTCCTCCTTGTTAGCCTCGATGGCTACTTGCAGCCAAATCTTTTAACAACGAACCGAGAACGGCGTTGCCAACCACGGAATCGGGCGTTTGTCCTGCGGGTTGCGCAGCCGCCAGAATCAGGCTGACCTGCCACTTGGCAAAACCGCGAACTCGCTCTCTGAAAAGTCGCGCAATCGGAATGCTGAAACTGGAACCGATGGCGCCGTTGGCGCCGCCGACCACGACGATTTCTGCGCGGTCATTTCCCGCTACGTTTCGCAAAGCAGCAAGAAAATGATTCATCGCGCTCTCTATCTCCTCGAATTTCAGAAGAAAGAGGGCTGTACCAAAGGCAGGCCTTTGATAACCGCCAATTGCCGCCGTGTTGCTAATGCCGACGGCGAGAATTTCGGGAGAAATAACCTCGTATAATTTCTGGTATTGGCTCCAAATTTCAGGTTCATTTGCAGCTTCGCCTATGGCTTGCGGGTTCACGTCTGAAAGCAACAACAGTGAAGATTTGCCGGGAGAGGCTTGCGGCAGGCGATGGGCGTAACCAGAAGCTCTTCTTCCGGTCTCTCTTGCCGCATCAACACCTTGGTAGATAACTTTTTCGGGCCAGTGGTCATCGTTAAAGTAGGCCATCTGACAAATCGCGGCTTCGCTCGATTCCCGCCCCAATCCGCCGTTCGCCCAAATGCCAATGGCATGTTTTATAACTTTACTCTTCATGGGTATTGCCCCTCCTTTCCACGGTAATTCGTTTGGCAACAAAAATGGCATCACCGATAGCAAACGCTACCTCGCGGTCAGCCGCGAAAGTTTCGATTGCCGGCTCATCTCCGAACGGTTCAAGCAAGCTACCATCAGCCAGATTGACTGGCGCGTTACATTCCATCTTGACGATATCGCCCAGATACCTCAGGCGAATGTGAGCCCGCTTTAACCCCCTTCTGAAAAATGAATCCGTCTCGCTACCGCCAATGGTTATGGAATTATCTTCGGGTTCAATGATTTGAGTCTTGAAGTCTTCGGATGCATTTGCGCAGTCAAGCCTGACCGCATAAGTGAAGGTTGATGGCGATAGTAAGGCGCCCTTCTTTCTGAGTTTTCTGATCATCACGACAGCCATAAAGGCGATAACCAACGCTGCTATCACTACTGTGACTATGAAACGGCCGCGTAGAGCAAAAGGAGTTGCAGGTTTTGTTGGTTCAGGTTTGATTGTGGGTGCGGACACCGGTTGTCGCCGGGTCGCAATAAAGGCTTGTAGCGCACCGGCGTGCAGTTGGTCGGCATCCATGACCTGAGCCCCAAGCGTTTGCGCCAACCATTGAAAATCTTCAGCACCCTTCGCCAGCGGGATTTTAATTAAGACAACCTGTGCCTGTCGTTGTGCCAACTGCGCAGCCACACGGTTGATTTTCACCTTTTCAATTTGATTCTCCGCTTCTGTGCCTGCATCAATCTGACCATCGGTGACCAGAGCCAAAATATCGCCCGTCGTCGCGCGATTGGCAAATTCGGACAGCACAGGAGAGAAGAGGGTTCGATTTCCACCACGCAGTTTGAGATCAAGAACCGATTGAACTGCGCTCTTGGATTCGGCTTGCCATTGGCTCATGGCAACCGTCACAAATGCCTTGTTATCGTAGAAAAGCCATAGCTCGAAGAGGTCTTGCATTGCCAGCGCATCGGTCAGCGCTTTATAAAATTCATTGAATGTGGTTCGGCCAATTCTATTATTTAATGTGCTACCGCTCACATCGCAGCCGACACGAATAACCAGCCCGGTTGCAGATTTTGGGATGTCCGAACCCGCGCCCGCGGCAATTGGCAAAGTCTGCTGTAACGCTATCGTAGATGGCGGGGTGATTGTCGGGCGCTCCTTATCTCTGGGTGATTGCCTATGCAATACCTCCGCACTTGCCGCTTTCCCAATCGCCAAAATGCAGGCAGCAAGCAGAATTAAAGTGATGTTGAATTTTGTCATATCTTCTCCTTTCAAAACTGTTGAGCGTATCTTGTGATAGACCCGAATAGTTTTTCGGAACCGATGGTCTACACAACTATTCAAACTTTGTTATTGCATCCCCAAAGTTCGACTTCGTATAATCGGTAATGAGGACATCTCTCACCGCTCAATCCTCCATCCCCAAACAATCCGAGTGTAAATAAAAACGTTTATTAATGTTTGACAACACGTTGAAGTGATTTTGAAATTTAATATATTTTGAAAATCGATAAGTTTTAAAAAGGTGAAATTGAAAACTAATCAATATTGAATTGATAAACGTTGAAATCTGATTGAAATTTCGTTGAAGGCACTAAAATAAGTAACCACATAAATAAATAGATAGTAGGCAGCGTTGGAGAAGGTCCCTATTTAGTTAATGTTTGCCCCTATCGGGATGGAGGTAACAATGGACAGCGACAGCCGATACTGTAAATTTGACAACTTCACCATAGATTTTTTCTTGAAGGAAATTTACCGAGACCAGGAAGCTCTGAAATTACGGAGCAAGTGTCATGATTTGCTCTTTTTGTTTCTCAAACATCCTAACCGCGTGCTTCCCCATGAGTTTATCTTGCAGGAGGTCTGGAAGCTCAGGTATTCAGACACTTCCGTCATCTCTCAATGCGCCGGAAATATACGGGTAGCCCTTACGGATGATCGAGAGAATGATCGCTATCTTATAAATTTCCGCGGACGAGGGTATCAGTTCAATGCCGAGCTTGAGCCGATTGACAGCACAGAGTTCGAGCAACGCATAAAAAAACCTGCGAAAACGCTTGAAGAATCCGTCCAAGGTTCAATTATTTCGGAAGGAACCGCCGAGTCAGACGCTCCGAATCAGCCACAGCAATATGACGCTCCGGTAAGTCATAGCGAACTCCCATCGCGGGTAAACCTTTTACTCGACTCCAGCTGGAGTAAACGCATTGATAATCCTTTGCCGCTGCAAAACGCTTTGCCCCAAAACGCCAGACAAACGCGTAGGCTTACCGTTCTCATTGCAGTTTTAGGGGTTATCTGCACCGCCATTTTTGCAACGCTGTTTTTTGCCATTAAACCACTTGGTAAAATCGACCCTGAACTCACAAGGATAATCGCGTTTGCGCCAACTCAGGTTCTCAACTCTGATGGCACGCCGCTCAGCATTGACCTTGAAGACAGTGATTTTATTGCCGACTATCTCAATAAAGAAGAGATGGTTCACGATAGAAAGATTGAGGTCATTCCGGCAAGCGAATTTCAAAAACAACTTCAAATCAATAACGATCCAATGGACGCGGCGCGTGCTCTTAACGCTGAAATGGTGGTGTTTCCAACACGCAAAAAATCGGGCTCTAAAACCCACTACACGCTCCAGCTGGTAAAGACCAAAAATAGAGAGACAGTCAAAACCATCTCTGTGGAAACCCAGGAATCCGACAAAAAGCGAATAAAAGAATCCATCTCACAACAGGCTTCGGAAGAGTTGGTTTCGGAATTCGCAAAAGACGATAAAAAGGCGATTCAACAACCGGAAGCTAAAAACAGTGATGAGTATGCCCAACATCAGAAGGGCACGCACTATGCCAGCAAACGAACGCCTCAAGAGTTATATAAATCGATTGACAATTTTCAAAAAGAGATTGTCATCAATCCCGATTCTTATTTTGCTTACGTTGGATTGGCGGATTCTTATACCTTGCTGGTCAGTCCCTGTTATCTGGCAATATCGCCTGATGAAGCTCGAAAAAAGGCGCAGGCATCTATAACCAAGGCGCGCGAAATTTATGGGGTTAAAATAGCTGATAAGAACCGAAAATTTTATCAGGCAGATGCGGCTGAGGGGTTATTGGAACTTTTTCATCATTGGGATTGGAATCAAGCCAGTAAAAATTTCAAATATTCAATTTGGGAAAGTATCCTCCATCAGGATAACGACTATATCGTTACCGCAAGACACCGATTTGGCAATCTGCTCATCCTGCAAGGTAGATTTGATGAAGGATTGCTACAATTGGAAAAAGCTGAAAAGATTGCCCCGACCTCAGTGCCAATTAAATGTGCTTTAGGCTGGGCCTATTATTTTCAGAAGGATTATGACACGGCGATTGGCCATTACAGCGATGCCATAGACCTGGATGAGAATTTCTGTACTGCGCATTCGCTCATCGGCCTTGCTTACGCTCAAAAGAAACAATACGGCAAAGCTATCGAGGCGTTGTCGATTGCCAAAAAGCTCTCGAAAGATACCCCTTTAATTATCGCCCAGCTCGCCTGTGTGTATGCGCTCAAGGGTGATAAGTTAAAAGCCTTGGATATGCTTGATGAACTGGAAAAAACTTCAAAAGCCAATGACACCTATTACGAGCCGGAAAAAATATCCAAAGGAAAGTACGTGTCGCCGTTTTGTTTCGCGCTCATATACAGCAGCCTGGGTGATAAAGAAAAGGCCATAGTCTGGCTTGAAAAGGCTTACCAGGAAAGGTCGCCGGCAATGATTACCCTCAAAGTTGAACCTTTGTTTTCAAGACTTCAAGACGACCCAAAATTTAAAGACCTATTGCGCCGTCTCGCATTGAATTAGTCAGAGGCACGATTTTGTTGAATGGAATTTAGAGCCGATTTCAATTGCCTGTATGGGCACTATCGGATAGCGAGCCCTGGTCTTTGGGGTCTTGGCAAGAGCCTGGCGTCTTTGCGAGAAACAATCTTTTCTCCCAATAGACTTCAACCGCTAGTCAGGGGCTCGCCAAGCCTCGCTAAGACTGTAAAGGTTTCCTACCATCGGGCTTCAAGATTTTTTAGTAAACCGCTCTAAGCATGGGCAGCAATGAGTAATCCGCAATCAATTGCTGACCTTTTCAAGAGTCGGTTGCGGCAAGCGGAAATATCCGAAACCGGCAATTAAAAGAAGCAATGCGGCGCTCGCATAAAATAGATTTCTGGTGCCCAGATATTGCGCCAGCGAACCCGAAAAGACCAGCCCGAATAATTGAGCGATTGAAAGAACGGACATGAAGCTGCTGCTTACTCGACCGACCATCTCAATCGGAGTTCTCTGCTGCATCAAGGTTTGCGCCGCTACAATGATGAAGATAACACCGACCCCAATGCCGAAGGTTCCGAGTCCAGCCATCACAGAATTCTTGAAGGCGGCCATCAGCACCACGAAACCGGCAATGACCAGCAGACCCCAGATGACCAGATGACTCTTCGATGAATGCTTCGCGAAGCGATTCAAAACCAGCGAGCCCAAAATCATACCGACGCCAATCATCGAGTTGATTATGCCAAAGGCCACCGAACCGGCATTGAGTTCATCGCGAACATAAACGGCAATCAACGGGCCAAAACAACTGATGGCAAACATCCCGGCGGCCATCGATAGCATCACGAAAGCCATTGTCGCATGGGTAAAGATAAATTTCGCGCCGGAGGTCATATCCTTTATGACCGAGCGAAGTTTGCTCCCTTCCGTTTCAGTTTGGGCGGACGGCGTAGAGCCGAGACGCGGAATCAGTATCATCGCAATCATACTTGCGGAAAAAACATAGCTCAGGCTATCGACGTAATAACAGGAATTGGCGCCAAACCAGGCGACCATGGCGCCGGCCAGCGCCGGACTGATGATCCGCATCACTTGAAAGGCTTGTTGAATCAGGGCGTTTGCGGCCATCAGTCCTTCTTTGGGAACCACGGTTCGCAAAGTTACGGATTGGGCCGGGACGAAGAAGGTTGAAACTGCGCTCAGAACAAACAATATGGCATAAATCTGATTCAGGTTCGTGGCAAAAACCAGAAAGGCGGCGAGAACGGCGCGAATCAAATCGCTGGCAATCATGGTTCGTTTCACATTCCAGCGATCGACAAACACACCGGCAATCGGGCTAATCAAAGCGAACGGCAGCATAAAGGCAATGCTAATCAGCGTCACCTGAGCCGCGGTACCGTGCAATTGATAAGTGACCACACTGATGACCGCAAAAATTGCGAGAAAATCGCCGAAAACGCTTACCACCTGCGCCAGCCAGAGTCGCCGCACAGGTTGTAATTTAATCACTTCGCCAAGTCCAAGATGCGCAGTTGGAGTTGCCATAGATCACCCAAATTAACAGGCTCTGAGGTTATGATTAATTACCACTGAGGTCAGTCAGCGCGAAAAACTTCTCTTCCCGCAACAAACGTAGCCAGGATTTTGCCACGCATTTGCCAATTTGCAAAAGGTGTGTTTCGACTTTTTGATTTGAATTTTGCCGGGTCAACTGTCCATTCACGGTCAGGGGCGAATATCGCCACATCTGCGATTGCGCCTTTTTGTAGCGTGCCGCGTGGCAATGAAAAGACCCGCGCCGCACCAACCGTCAACATCTCAATGATGCGCGGCAGCGATACTTTTCCTGAATGATAGAGAACCTTCAATACCACTCCCAGAGCCGTTTCCAAGCCAATCACCCCAAAAGGCGCCTGATCATATTCGAGCATCTTTTCGTCTCTGTGATGCGGCGCATGGTCTGTGGCAATGGCATCAATGGTTCCGTCAATCACCGCTTCAATTAAAGCTTCGCGGTCTTCTGCTGTACGCAGCGGCGGGTTCATCTTGGTATTCGTCTCAAATCCAACTACCGCTTCATCGGTCAAAGAGAGATGATGCGGCGTGACCTCGCAAGTTACCGGCAAGCCGTTGCGCTTTGCTTCACGCACCATGTGCGCGGCTTTTGCAGTTGAAATGTGCATGATATGCACCCGCGCTCCGGTGATTTCCGAAAGCATGATGTCGCGGGCAACCTGACTGTCTTCGGCTGCGCCGCTCATGCCCTTGAGACCAAGCAAGGTCGAATACTTCCCTTCGTGCATCACTCCGCAAGCCGAAAGACAGGTGTCTTGACAATGGTCAGCGACAACCAGGTTGTGGTCACGCGCATATTCCATTGCATGACGCATCACCTGCGAATCCATCACCGGTTTACCATCATCTGTCACGGCAACTGCACCGGCGTCTTTCATCTCCGCCATCTCGGCAAGCTCTTCGCCCTTTGAGCCGCGGGTGATGGCGCCAACCGGAAAGACCTTCGCAAGGTTTGCTTCACGAGCTTTATCAACGATGTAACGCGTAATCGAAGCATTATCATTTACCGGTTTGGTATTGGGCATCGCGCAGATTGAAGTAAACCCACCCGCAACTGCTGCAGCGCACCCGCTGGCGATCGTCTCTTTATACTCTTCGCCCGGTTCGCGCAGATGAACGTGAAGGTCAATAAATCCGGGCGTTACAATTAACCCGCTGGCATCGAATATTTTCGCGTCATCGCTGGTGATGGCGGTGCCAATTTCAACGACCACGCCGTTTTCAATCAACAAATCGCCAAACTGCTCCCCTCCTTGCGAAGGGTCAATGATGGTTCCGCCTTTAATTAACAATTTCATATTGGTCATTGGTCGTTAGTTAAGGGATATTGGCTCAGGGCTTCTTTAATAGAGAAATAGCCGCCATAAACTAAGGTAAAATTTCTCCGACCCCGCTGCTTTGCATCAATAGATAGAGAATCGCCATCCGCACGGCAACCCCATTGGTGACCTGTTCAAGAATCAGGGAATTGGCATTGTCCGCAACTTCCGAACTAATCTCTATGCCGCGATTGATAGGACCCGGATGCATGATGATGGCCTCTTTTGCGGCAAGGCTGAGTCTATCCATGGTCAAGCCATAACGGATCGAGTATTCCTTGAGCGACGGAAAATAGGCATCCGTCATGCGCTCGCGTTGAATGCGTAACATCATCACCACATCGGCATCGGTAATTGCTTCTTCAACATTATGACAAACTCTAAGCGAGCCTTCCGAAGGCTGGATAATCTCTGCAAATCGCGGCGGAATTAAGGTGCGCGGTCCGGCGATGCGAACGTGCCCGCCAAGCTTGGTCAGCAGATGCGCGTTTGAACGCGCCACGCGGCTATGTGTGATGTCGCCGATGATAGCAATTTGCAACCCTTCGATGTGCCCGCGCTTTTCGCGAATCGTATAGGCATCGAGCAAAGCCTGTGAAGGATGTTCGTGCGCGCCATCGCCGGCGTTGACAATTGAAGCGTCTACTAAACGCGACAGTTGATGCGGCGCTCCCGACGACGAATGGCGTATAACAATCACATCCGGGTTCATCGCCTGAATATTTCTTGCGGTATCAATTAAGGTCTCGCCCTTAGTCACGGAAGAAGTCGAAACCGAGATATTGATGGCGTCGGCTGATAATCTTTTGGCCGCGAGTTCAAACGAGGTGCGGGTGCGGGTCGAAGATTCAAAAAAGAGATTGATAACGGTTTTGCCGCGCAGCGTGGGAACTTTTTTAATTGAACGGGCGGAGACTTCTTTGAAAGAATCGGTTGTGTCGAGGATGGTTTTGATCTCCTCGACGGAAAGCTCTCTGATACCTAATAAATCTTTTCGGTTAAATGCCATCTATCGGTGG
>JBIOWC010000428.1:0-5389 GCA_044868105.1 Blastocatellia bacterium | reverse complement strand
GTGCGTTCCGGTCTATCGGTGAACGCGGCGAGCATTTCATGATAGGACTTGCTTTGATAGAGCGGTTCGATGAGCGGTTGAACGATACTGACGGTGCCGTCAACCGTGCGGGCATCGCTCCAGGCTTCAAGGAAATGCGATTCGGGGATGTGCCATTGCGAATAACCTGAGGTCTCATTGTCCTCGATATTCATGTGGGCAGTGAAGCTGACCTTCTGAATCAACTCAACGAAATTTAAGTCCGCCGGCGCGTTGTAAACCGGATTGCCGCCGAGCATCACCAGCATATCCACCTTCCCGGCGTTAATATCACCGGCAAGTTCTTTGATGGATTCAAGGTGATCAACCGTGTTGAAATCAATTGGTTCGATGAAAGAAATCGTCGTGCCGATATTGCCAAGCGCCTGGTTCATCGCATAGGCCAGCGCGTGCACCAGGGGCGCTTGTTCATTACCGGCAATGACGAGGCTCTTGCCGCGCTTGGCCTGCAAATCTTTCACTAACGCATTGATGAATTCCGCGTGCGTGGTATCGGCGCCGCCCGTGACGCCTTCAACGCCCAGTTTCGCCGCCATCTCGCGCGCCAAGGCTTCCATTTCACAAGCCCGAACCGCAAGGCGATGGTCGGCCTTTGCGCCGGTGTTGGTCGGACAAGTCTCAACCGCGTACAATCGGCTCATCTCTTTTTTGCCATTTTGCAAACGGCGGGAATTGGCAAAATCACGAATCGCTTTTAAGTTCGCCGGATGGCTCAAAAGAAAATCGCTATCGAGCGACAGTACCAATTCGGCTTTGTCGAAATGATAAAGCGGCTCGACCGCTTCGCCGAACACCAGTTTGGCGCCGGTCATCGCGTTGCCGCTGTTGCTGGGCTCGTAGGTATGAATCTTCATCTGCGGAAAGGCGGTCTTCAAATCTCGCAGTTGTTGCGCCAGGGTCGGCGAAGCAATAGCCCCCGTCAGAATGCGCAGCCCACTACCCTGTTTAACTTTTTGCGCTTCAACAGCGGGTTTCAAGGCTCCGAGATAATTCGCCCAGGTGAGAATTTCGCCGACGTGCGAAACGACTTGCGAGCGGTCAGGATCATAAAGATTGAGAACCGAGGCCTGTTCCCAAACGCCGGCCGCGCCCATATTGTGCGGGTGCATTTCGTTGCCTTCGATTTTCGTCGGACGACCTTCATGCGATTCCACCAACAAACCGCTGGCGGCGCCCGAAAGCGTCATCGCGGTTGCGAAAAAGAGCGGTTTACCGGGAATCATATCTTCGGGCTGTTTAATATAAGGGACGATTTTTTCCGGAGGTTGCACGGTACAAGCGGTTGAAAGCCCGGCGAGCGCCAGCGACGCGCCCATTAACTTCAGAAATTTCCGGCGCCCGACCGGGTCATTCCACTCGGAAGCATTTTCGGGAAATTCGCGGTGTAAATACTGCTCAAATTCGGGCGTTTCGGCGAACTCTTCCAAACTGCGCCAATAAGTTTTACCGGTCGTTGGGGTCTGCGTATTGAGGGATGAGGGTTGAGAAGTTGCACGTTCGTCTTTGCGGGTTAATGAAATAAGAGGCGTATCAGGTAACTGCCGCTCCGGGTTACTAGGGTTAGTGATACTGAGAACTTTCAACTCGCGCTTCATCGTCATTCCTTCAATAGCTCCTTAAACTTTCCCTCAGGGCTGTGAGTCACTGATTAGCGATGACAAGTCGAACAACTGGTCAGCGTCCGTGAATCAAGAACTTTGTAATTGTTTACAAGTTTTTTCCCATCAACCTCTTGATTCCAGCCATCCCCTTCTGGATCCCATTCCGGTTTCACTTTCTCTTCTTTCGCCGGCTCGTGCGTATTGGCGGTCTCCACCGGCGGCCACTCCATGGTGAAGACTTCACTCTTCGGTCGGATGAATTTTTCAGGATTGCGATGACACTCCAAACACCATTCCATCTGTAGCGATGCGGTTTGCCACATTAAAGGCATACGGTCTACGCGACCGTGACAGGTTGAACAACCGACCCCTTTGTTGACGTGAATGCTGTGATTAAAATAGGCAAAATCCGGCAGGTCGTGAAGGCGCGTCCATTGCAGCGGTTTTTGCGTCCGCCAGCTCTCGCGCACCGGCTCCAGATAAGGGCTGCTCAGCCAAATCTGCGAGTGACAATTCATGCAGGTTTTTACGGGGGGAATGCCGGCCGTGGCCGAGGTTTCAACCGTCGTATGGCAATAACGACAGTCAATGCCGATGCCGCCAACATGATGCTGATGAGAAAATTGCACGGGCTGTTCTTTGGCATTAAATGATTGCGTCACATAAGGAGAACGTTGAATGCCCGCCATCACAAAGAGTAGTCCGACCACCACAAAAGCACCGCCAAAAATACTGAGTTTGGCAAACGTGTTCGTGCTCGGATGAAAAATCTGCCCCATCTTTTCCTCTGAGTTTCAAACGCCCGCTTAAGGCGCTTTTTATCGAATACCTGACCCCATATTTGATTTTGGAAACAAACAACCTCTACTCTGCCGGGTGGCGTGCGATTGCCTCTTAAACTGCTAAATATGATTGCAAGCGAAATAGCCTTTGCAGGTATCAGGTGTTATCTCAAGCTAGCCTTTAAAATCTCAACTTATGTTTTAACTACCGCTCCAGGGTTATGCAACTGGATAACTTCAAATTTCTATTAAAAGAGTGAACGTATAATTACCATTCAAAATGGAAAAGGGCAACGTCAATTTGACAATCTCGTCTGAGAAGCCAAATTTTATTTTTTGTTCACGCAAAGAGGTCAAAGACCGGCTGTCGAGGCGCAACATTTTCTTAACAAACTTGCTCATTATCTTGGCGATATGCTATAAGCCTTCCTTTGCTGTGACCGTGTTTTTGCTGTCTGTGTAAGCTCAGTTGTGGGTTTTGGCTGACCCTTCTATAGCTAAATAAAAAACCATAGGGCACAAAATAAGATTTCGCGTGAACCGGGGAGATTTAACTAAATCCACTTACTGTTTGTGTGCTAGGTATAGGCGGCGCAGCAAGTCTGGGCTTAAAGGAGTCTAGGCTTAAGCAAATCTAGGCGTAAAGGAGTTATTGTCATCATCACAGACTCTGCATATTTAAGGAGCAATAAAAAAATCGTTATGAGAGACAAACTGAAAAAATTCAAAGATAAGAAATTGCAGCGACTTCTTTTCCACCTGCTTTCGTTGACGGCCATGATTGCCTGTGGGACAACCGGGGCACTGGCGCAGGCACACCCCGAGGGCCATCAACCGGGCGGCGAGGCGAATTTGAAATTGCCGGACCTCTCGAAAGTCAACTTTTTCGGCGGCCTTAACGGACATACCCTGTTACTCGTCGGCATCGTCGTTTCCATTCTCGGCCTGCTCTTCGGTCTGGCAATTTATGCCAATTTGAAAAAGATGCCCGTCCATCAAGCCATGCGCGATGTGTCGGAATTGATTTACGAAACCTGCAAAACCTACCTGGTGACGCAAGGCAAATTTATATTAATTTTGGAAATCTTCATCGCCGTCATCATCATTCTCTACTTTGGCGTATTGCTCAAATTTGAATTCTTGCGGGTTGCCATTATTCTGTTTTTCAGTTTGGTCGGCATCGCCGGAAGCTATGGGGTCGCCTGGTTTGGTATTCGCGTAAACACTTTCGCTAATTCGCGCACCGCCTTTGCTTCGCTGGAAGGCAAACCTTATCCGATTTATGCGATTCCGCTGAAAGCCGGAATGAGCATCGGCATGATGCTCATCTCCACAGAGCTGCTAATTATGCTCTGCATTTTGCTCTTCATTCCCGGCGATTATGCGGGACCGTGTTTCATTGGTTTCGCCATCGGCGAATCGCTCGGTGCGGCGGCGCTGCGTATTGCCGGCGGTATCTTCACCAAGATTGCCGACATCGGTTCGGATTTGATGAAGATTGTCTTCAAGATTAAAGAAGATGACGCGCGCAACCCCGGCGTGATTGCCGATTGTACGGGGGATAACGCGGGCGATTCGGTCGGCCCCTCGGCCGACGGGTTCGAGACTTATGGGGTAACCGGTGTCGCGCTCATTTCATTTATTTTGCTGGCGGTCAATTCAAAAGTAGCGGGCGCGAATTTTGAAGTGATTCAGGTGCAATTGCTGGTCTGGATTTTCGTGATGCGCGTCATGATGGTGATCGCGTCGGCGGGTTCTTACTTCATCAATGAAATACTGGCCAAAAGCAAATACGGCAAGGCCGATTCGATGAACTTTGAAAAGCCGCTCACCAATCTGGTCATCATTACTTCTGCAGTATCAATCGTCTTGACCTTCGTGGTCTCGAAGCTGATGGTTCCCAGCCTTGGCGGCGATAATTCGTTGTGGTGGAAACTCTCCATCATCATCTCCTGCGGAACGGCAGCCGGCGCGATTATTCCGGAACTGGTGAAAGTCTTCACCTCAACCGAATCCGCGCATGTCAAGGAGGTCGTCTCTTCATCCGAAGAAGGCGGCGCGTCGCTCAACATTTTATCGGGTCTGGTTGCCGGTAATTTTTCCGCCTACTGGCTCGGCATCAGTATCGTGGCGCTGATGTCAATTGCCTATCTGGTCAGCCTTCAGGGGTTGGGCGCCTTGATGGTTGCCGAACCGGTATTCGCTTTTGGCTTGGTGGCCTTTGGCTTCCTGGGAATGGGACCCGTAACCATCGCCGTTGACTCCTACGGTCCGGTCACCGATAACGCGCAGTCGGTTTACGAATTGTCGCTTATTGAACAAGTACCCAATGTCGAAGCCGAAATTAAAGAGAAATTTAATATGACGGTGAATTTTGATCGCGCCAAACATCTGCTTGAAGAGAATGACGGCGCCGGTAACACCTTCAAAGCAACCGCCAAACCGGTGTTAATCGGCACCGCGGTCGTGGGCGCAACGACCATGATTTTCTCAATCATCATGGCGCTCACCAATGGCCTGACCGACACCATAGCGGTTGGCAAACTCTCGATCCTGCACGCGCCCTTTGTGTTGGGGTTGATTACCGGCGGCGCGGTGATTTACTGGTTTACCGGCGCCTCAACGCAAGCCGTAACCACCGGCGCCTATCGCGCGGTTGAATTCATTAAAGCGAACATCAAACTCGAAGGCGTTGAAAAGGCCTCGGTCGAAGACAGCAAGAAGGTCGTGGAGATTTGCACCCAATACGCACAAAAAGGCATGTTCAACATCTTCCTGACGGTCTTCTTTTCGTCGCTGGCCTTCGCTTTTGTTGAACCCTTTTTCTTTATTGGATATCTGATTTCCATCGCCATATTCGGCTTGTATCAAGCCATCTTTATGGCGAACGCGGGCGGCGCCTGGGACAATGCCAAGAAAATCGTCGAGGTCGAGCTGAAGGAGAAAGGGACGCCGCTTCACGCGGCC
>JBIOWC010000427.1:0-7837 GCA_044868105.1 Blastocatellia bacterium | reverse complement strand
TTAATCTCGGCTTCGCTCAAATCTACCAAAGAAGAAAAGATTGCGGCGCCGACCATGACCGGCGGTTTGCGGTTGTCTGTGGTTGAAGGCAATGAAATGGCGACCACCGAGATGCTCAAAAAAGCAGTCGCTTATGCCAACAAGGAAGTAATGGCCTATGCCAAGCGCAACCCGGATGAAAGCGGACTCGGCGCGACCTGCACGGTCGCGATGTTGGTTGGGGAAGTATTGACCATCGCGCATGTTGGCGACAGTCGTTGTTATTTGCTTTCAGGCGATCGGTTCGAGCAGGTTACCGAAGACCATTCCGTGGTTCAGAAAATGATTAACACCGGCAATCTGACGCGCATCGAAGCCCGCATACACCCTTATCGCAATGTCATCTATCGTTCAATCGGCGCCGATGAAATGCTCGAAATTGACATCACCCGTCGCAAACTGAAGACCGGCGACACCCTTTTATTATGTAGCGACGGATTGAACGGCATGCTCAGCGATGACCAGATTCGCGATGTCTTGCTCGTCAATCCTGATCCTAATGCGGCCGCCAAAGAATTGGTCGTCGCCGCCAATGCGGCGGGCGGCGAAGATAACACCTCAGTGATTGTCATACGTATCTCATAAGTTTCGCCAAACGAACCCTCGCCGTCAGGCTGACCGACCCATCGGCTGACCGTCTCACAAATATTTTCCTCTTCAATTCACTTTGCCTGAACGGATTTACCTATCCGGTCAGAGTGACGGGATTTGTTATCGGTGCGATTCCATAATCTGTTACCCGCACAGGTAGCAGCGCTTTGATATCGTTGCCTTTTAAGGGTTTAAAGCTTCCCAGAATGGGGAAAGCGGTTGGCACAAGTGTTGCTCTATGAAACAACGAGTTCATTGAAAGAAAGCTTGTGAGGTTACGGGGGCAACATCACAGGCAGCAGTAACAGAACTCAAGAATAGAGGCTGCGGAAGCCGAGATAACGGGGGCTATGTCAGCTTTCGCAGCCGATTCATAAAAGCTCTCCACCTCCCCAATTATTTTTTCGCAATCATTTTTTCGTAAAACAATAAAACCGAAACGGGGGAAAAGTATGCTTAGAAAGTGGGACTTGAATAAAGAAGCCGGTTCATTAGAGATGTTGATTGCCGCAATTTCGACCGACCTGATGAACGAAAAAAATATCGCCTCACCAAGCCAGACTAAAGAGAAGGTCGTTCAAGAGATGGAAGAAGCGCTATGCGAATTGCGTCAGGCGCGCGGAATGACCAAATTTTTGCTATATGCCTTAGAAAATCACAATAGACTGAGCCGAAGAGTAAAGCGCAGCACCAATCACTAGAAAGAACCAACAGCCATCTTCACTCCCCAGATAGCTGTTTTACACTCAACGCAGAATCTTACCCCAACGCTGAAAAAAATAAACCCTTCTGCGTTTGACCCATTACCTCATATTAAAGGAGAACAGGAATGACCAGCTTGAGTGAAACCTATCAAGGTGAAATTGTACCCTTCATCCCCACAGAAAATAAGGTTGTCGAAAATTTTGAATTGCCTTTTGGCGCGGCGGCGACCAACGACTTAGAAACCCTATCCTTTGATGAAAACGAAGAGTTGCTCGAAGTGGAAAGCAACCTTGAAGAGTCGTTCGATAGCGAAGCCGAAGCCGAATTTCCAGCCGAAGAAAAAGACCGCACCGATGACCCGGTACGTATTTATCTGTGCGAAATGGCAACCGTACCGTTGCTCAGTCGTGAGGCAGAGATTTCGGTGGCGCGACGCATCGAGCGTGGCAAGATTCGCGCCATCAAAGCGGTATTTCGTTCACCGATTTGCATCGAAGAAGTGATTAAATTGGGCGACCGCTTGCGCAACCAAGAGATGCACATCCGCGACGTGATTAATATTAATGAACAAGAAGGTCTCACCGAAGAGATTTATGCAGGGTTTCTCAATACGACGCTCGAACAGATTGCCGACATTAAAAAGCAGTACAGCAAAACCTTGAAGATTTATCGAACGCTTCAAGAACAACCCAAACGCTCACCGAAAGCAACAAAATTGCGCGTTAAACTGGCACGCGCCCGCATCTATCTCAGCTGGCAATTGCGGGCCATTGATTTGACTGTTGACCATCGGGCGAACCTGGTGGTCGTCATGCGTCAAGCGATTGACGAAGCGCGCACCGCAAAATCGGTGATCGCCAAAGCGGAACGCGCCATTGAAAGAAAATCTAAAAACAGCGATGAGCGACAACTCAAACGCAATCTGCGCGATGCGAAAAACCGTCTGATGTCCTTGGAAGCGGTGTGGCATCTTGAAACCAGCGAATTGCAGAGACTCTATTTATCCGTCGCGCGCGGTGAAGACGAAGCCAATCAGGCGAAGCGCGAAATGATTGAAGCCAACCTCAGATTGGTTGTTTCAATCGCCAAGAAATATGTCAATCGCGGATTGCAACTGCTCGATTTGATTCAAGAGGGCAACATCGGTTTGATTAAAGCGGTTGATAAATTCGAGTGGCGACAAGGATTCAAGTTTTCAACCTATGCGACCTGGTGGATTCGCCAAGCCATCACCCGAGCAATTGCCGACCAGGCGCGCACCATTCGCATCCCTGTGCATATGTTCGACACCATCAGCCGTCTGACCCGACTGACTCGCGAAATGACGCAGGCCATGGGGCGCGAACCGAGCCACGAAGAGTTGAGCGAGCGGATGGACATGCCGGTGGCAAAGGTTCGCCAGATTCTCAAGATTGCCCAACAACCCGTATCTCTGGAAACGCCCGTGGATGAAGAAGAGGGGTCCCACCTGGCGGATTTTATTCAGGATAAATCCAGCGTTCACCCAGCCGATTCGTTGATTGGTGAAAGTTTGAAAGAAGTAACCAACGACGTGCTGAGAACGCTCACGCCGCGCGAAGAGAAAGTCTTGAAGATGCGTTTTGGGCTGTGCGCCAGCGGCAACGAACACACCCTTGAAGAAGTCGGACATTATTTTGATGTGACGCGCGAGCGCGTCCGGCAAATCGAAGCAAAAGCGTTGAACAAATTACGCCAGGCGGCGCGCTCGAAGAAGTTGATGCCGTTTGTTGAAGGCGCGATTTATTGCGGATTTTAATCACCCGTGTTCGCTCTGAGCAAAATAAGGGTAGCGTGAAAACGCTACCCTTATTTTTTTGTGTAGAGGAACATCAGCCGCGAGTAACGCTCGAATTGGTCGCGGTTATCGCTGGCCACGGTGGATAGCGAAACCCGCTTGAACATCGAACTGCGTTTAACGCCGCGCGACTGGGTGTGCGAACGCGGCGGCCAGGCTCTTGAAAGTAAACCGCGAAGGTGCGTGAAATCGGCGTCAAACGCCGCTTGGGGCGCAACGTTTCTTAGCGCTTTAATGGCTTCCCGGAAATTCAATTCAACTCTAAAAAAGAGCGGCGAAACCAAATTGGAGTAATCGAAACCGTCGGCGCGAATCCGAAAACTGGTTTCCAGATTTGTTGTATAAACATCAAGCAGCATCTCTTGCGAGTAGAACTCTGCGGTGTCAACCACGCCGCCCGATTTGCTGCCAAGTCCGGCGGCGGCTTCGGCAAAATCGGTTTTAACATTTTTAATGCCGCCTAAAACCATGATTTGGATCTCTGCCGTTGTAATATTCAATTCGCCGTTTAAATGCTGGATATTTAATTGCTCGCCAAAACAGGAAACTTTACGCGCCCGTATCAACTCCTCTTCAATTTTTAACTCGGCGTCAGCCACCACATAGGCCGTCAGCCCGAATGAACGCGCCAGCTCGGCAATCAACTCCGCTTCCTGATGGGTTTGACTGCGGGCAATCGGTAAAGGTCGCGTGGCGGTCAGGAAGGCTTGTGCTTCCGTAAGTTCGATTTGCATGGCTTCGGCATATTGCAAAGCCGTGTCGCTGGTCAGTCTCGACGTTGCCGGCTCAATTATCGTATTAAACGCCTGCTCATAACTTTCCAGAATTCTCTGCGAAGGCAGTGAGTTAATCTTGGTCATCGGCAAAGCCGCACCGCAATACATACAAAGGGCGCGCGCCGCAGGTGTGCGTCTATCGCAAGCCGGACAACTGATTACATCTTGGTTCAACGGATTCTCGCTTTCGGTTGAAAGAATCTTGAGGGCGTGCGGCGATTATAACATAGAATTCAACAGCCAGAAGACAGAAGTCAGAATATCGAAAACCGAGCAGCCGAAAGGTTGAATGATGAATAAAAAAGATTCGGTCGCGCTTCACAAATGAAGGGTTCTGTCTATTGTGAGCTTCGTGCGCTTGGTGAGAAATCTAAGTTGCGAGGTTCAATTTTCGCCTCATCAAGAAGGGTTCTCACAAAGATCATCAGGAGTATCAAGCTCGCCAAGATGGTTCCGCTCCTTGACTCTCACTCATTGGTGAAGCCTGCCCGGAGATTCAAAGAGAGTTCATCATTCATCCTTCTCCTGAATTCCTTTTATGATAGGATTTTCCTGCATGGACTTTCGCCGGTTATTGACCAACAAAAATCTATTAATAATAGCTGTCCTCCTCGCCTTTGCCGTTTCAATCGGCGCATTTTTTATGTTTCGCAAACCGCCACGTGTGCCGTTGGAGCAATATGTGCCGGCTGCGGCGCTGGCCTATATTGAAATCAACAGCCTCACCGATGTGCTTGACGGACTCACCGCCACCAAGGCTTGGCGTGAGATGGCTCCGGCGCTTGGTTTATCGAGTCAACTCAAACAACTCGGTTCGGGCATAGATTTGATGAGCCGCACAGGACTGGGCCCCGATGAAGTGGTGACCATGGGGCGCGCGCAATATGCGATTGTGGTGACCGGGCTTGAAGCCAAAGCCTCTTCAACTGAAGAGAGCGCCTCGCTCAATATTAAACCGCAATTTGCGCTGCTTGCCGAAACCCACGCGAGCGCCGACCGGGCCGCAAAGTTGATTAATCAACGCGCTTCGATTATTGCCAAAAGAATCTTCGGCGACGCAACCAGAGAAGAAACGGGCGAATACGAAGGCACCCGGTTGTTAATTTATCGAGGCGAGCAGGAAGGGCGACAACTGGTCGCCGCCGCTTTGGGTAGTGTCGTTTTGATTGCCAACCATGAAGCCGCTGCCAAAGCCTGTCTGGATGCGATTGGCAAACGTGCCGGCACCCTGGCCGAAGACGAAACCCTGAAACGGCAAAGAGCCGAAGTTGATAAAGAGGCAACCATCTTCGCTTATGTGACCGGCGCCGGAATCGAAAAGCTGACTGAGGTTGCGCCTGCGCTATTTGCAACGCGATTTACCAATGACCCTGACAAAATCGGCATGATTGCTCATCTTTTTAGTCAGATGTCGAAGCAAACCGCTGAGGCTTTTTTCTATAGCCTGGCGTTTAATGATGCAGGGGTAACCGAAAAATATTTCACTCTGCTAAGACCCCAACTGGCAAAAGGGTTGTCAGAGAGTCTGAAACCGGCAACCGGCAACGATTTTACGGCTTTGCGACTGGTTCCGCGAGACGCGCCGGAATGTACGCTGGTGCGCGTGGAATCGGCCGGGGCAATTCCTGAAAACTTGCTCAAAGGGCTGGCACCAAGTTTGGATTTGGTTGCCGGACTGGCGCTCAGAGAGTTCGTCTTAACGCTTCGCAAACAGCTTGGACTCGAAGCCGGAGAAACCCTGGCCAACTCGATTGGCAGTGAAATCGCCATTGTTAAGACCGCCGAAGCGGAGCCGGTGGTGACCTTGTTTCGCGTCAAAGACCGAAACGCGCTCGCGCCGCCCATCGCCAAATATTTAACCCAGGGAAACGCCCTCGTATCCAAAGAAAATTATAACGGCGTGGAAATCAACCTCTCTTCAAACGAAGACGGGCGCGCCGCCGCCTTTGTCGGTGATTATCTGATTCTCGGTACGAAAAATCAGATTGCCAAAATCATTGAGACTCAAGCGAATGGTCAAACAATGGCCAATGATGACCAACTCAAAACCGCCTTCGCCGAGGCTCCCAGATATGCTTCTCTGGTCACTACGGAAGCCGATGAAAAAAAGACCGCAATGATGATGCTGGCAATTTCCAAACTCACGCGAGTCACCGATGGCTCGCTTGAGTTGTTAACTCAACCCGACATTCAAAAAGCGCTCGCTCGTTTGCCGAAATTGCAAAGCTATACGGTGTTTCGTGACGCCGGAGTTTATTCAGAAACCCATTCGGCGGTAGGCCTTTTCAAACGACTGGGTGACTGGCTGGAGTAAGGCAGGATTTAGGATAGAGGGTTTAGGATTTGGCATTTCAGGTTTAGAAGATGGAGAGCCTCTGGCCGACGAAGCGCCCGACCTAGATTGGGTAATACTTTTACTCTACCCTGCACTTTGCGCCATCCTAATTCAGTACCATCCGTCACCAATAACCGTAGTAGCCACATTGTCGCCAACCCTTATTCTGAAGAAGATAGACGCGAAAGGCAGAAGGATGCTTTAGCTTTATGGATGCTTTTGAAATAGGGGATAAAGCCTGTACTCGAAATTAACCTTCTGCCTTCATACTTCCATTTTCATCTTTTATTTTTAAACGGGTTTGCAGACGATTTCTTAAGCGGATGCGCCAGGCAGCGGCAGAGAGTCGGCGTTGACGGCGACGTAGAAGGCGAAGCTTGCGACGTTCGCGTACTTGAATACGGTCACGAATCTTGCCGTAAAACTTCACGAAGTAGTCATACATTGACCACAAAGCGAAGACCACGACAATCCACAGCATCGCACGACCAGCGCCAAAACAGAGGACCCGCACATCATCGAGCGAGATGGTGCGCTCACGGAAAATGGTCGTAATCGTATGGCCCGCTTCAACAAATGAAGAGAAGGCGACCTCCGGGTTGACGTTCGTTGGCGGTTGCAATCCATAAGCGCCGCCGGGTCGGCTGCCGAGGATCAGCAAGGTGATGGCGACCACCTGGGACAACATTTTGAACTTGCCTTTTTTGGAAGCGGCAATCGCCAGGCCCTCGGAGGCGGCAATCGAACGGAGCCCCGAAACCGCGAATTCGCGACCGATGATAATGACGATAGCCCAAGCCGGAGCCAGATGGTTTTCAACCAGGGAGACCAGTGCGGCCGAGATTAAGAGTTTATCGGCAATCGGGTCGAGCAGAGTGCCAAGCGTGGTAATTTGTCCGTGTTTTCTTGCCAGATAGCCATCGAGCCAATCGGTAATGGATGCGCCGATAAAAAGCATCAGACCCAGTGCAACTTGCGATACGCCTATCCAATCGCTGGCAATGTTTGTCAGTAACACGACAACGATGAGCGGGACGAGGAAGATTCTCAACAGGGTTAGAGAGTTCGGAAGATTCAAATCACTATTCCTAAATTAAACTTGTGGGCACGGGTTTCAAAATATATTTGGGAGACGCATCCTTTTAGTTGTGTCGCTTAGAGCTTTCAATATATTTTTGCCTCTGCACATTGTCAAGCAAAGCTTTTTGAAACGATGAAGTATGAACGATGAACGATGAACTAAAAAGCCGTTGGGCGTTATCCGATGAAAGTGAAATAGTATGTTTTTGAGATTTGGAAAAGCATTCTTCTTCTTGTTATTGCTGGTTGGTGGCGCAAACGCTTCACCGAATATTGTTCAATCTCTGGTTGTCAATTTCCCGGTTAACGGTCGAGTGATTATCCAAGCGCGTGAGGAAGACGGCAAGTTTCCGCGCATGCTATTTGTCTCTGAGAAAACAGGATTGCTATTGCTACATACGGCAATCGAAGATGAAAAAAAGTGGCTGATTCCTGACAACAACAGTGAAATATCGCAACCGAATTTACGATTCCGTGTCGTCCGCTCGTCTGGCT
>JBIOWC010000426.1:0-6423 GCA_044868105.1 Blastocatellia bacterium | reverse complement strand
AATACACCTAAATCCTAGCTGAGGGTTCGCGGGTCGGCAGCATCGCGCAGTCCATCGCCTAAAAAATTCCACGCCATGACGGCAATGAATATAAACACGCCGGGGATAAGTACCCAGGGAAAATCTTGCAGGAAGCGTTGATTGTTAGCATCTCTGAGCATATTGCCCCAGCTGGCTTCCGGCTCTTGAATGCCGACGCCTAAAAATGAGAGCGCGACTTCACTCAAAATATAAAATGGCACGGAAAGCGTTGCAGTCACGATGACGAATGACAGCGTGTTGGGCAGAATGTGGCGAACGATAATTCTCAGGTTGCTAAAGCCGAGGGCGCGCGCCGCCGTCACATAATCCTGCTCTTTGATTGCCAGCACCATCCCGCGAATCACTCGCGCTTGAGTTGCCCAACCGATAAACGCCAGAATAATGACGACGACCAAATAGATTTGCCTGGAACTAAATCCTGTGCCGAAGGTCTGACGCAAAATCAAAATGAAGTAGAGGCTCGGCACGGCCAGCAACACTTCAACCAGACGCATCAATAAAAAATCGGTGAGGCCGCCGAAATAACCGGCGATGCCGCCAATCAACATGCCGATGAGGGTCGAAATGATGATGCCGACAATGCCGATTGATAAAGAGACCTGGGCGCCGTAAAGCAGACGCGAAAATAAATCCTGCCCGACTTTGTCAGCGCCGAAGAGATAGATTCTGCCCGGCGCGTCAACGCCGAACAGATGAATGTTTGAGCGAATCAGCCCAAATAGGTGATAGCTATCGCCGCGTGTGAATAAGCGAACCGGATATTGTTGACTGCGGTCTTCGCGATAGGTTTTCAGCTGGTTGTCTTCAGCAATGATGCCGTAAACAAACGGTCTTTGAAACGCGCCCTGGGGGTCGCGAAAATAGATGCGCGCGAGCATCGGCGGATGAAAAGGGAAATCGTGAACCGCGTTGTCATATTTGTACGGGGCAAGAAAACCGGCAAAGATTGCCGCCAGATAAAAGACTGCGAGAATGTAAAGCCCGACCATCGCCAAACGATTGCGCTTTAACTTCATCCAGATGATTTGCGCAGGCGAACGGCTTTTGACACGCGATACCGGTTCGGTTACGTCCGTCAAATGCGCCGGAAGCTTTTCGGTTTCGATCTCTTCAAGAATATTCGGGTCGCTCATAATTGGATTTCAGCTATGATGGGGCAAGAAATAAACCTTTTCTGACGTAATGAGGCGCGCCTGAGAAGATAGGCCAAGAAAATTTTGGCATAAAACTATGGTCATTCTGAGCGCGTCTCCAATGGGCAATCAGCTCATCGTATTCCAGACATTGCACGTCTGGCTACCTTACTTGGCGCCGCTTGCGCGGCCATATGACACCGGGCAATAACCTGCCTACCCCAGCGAGACGGCCTACTCCAACCGGATTCGCGGGTCTATAAACGCCAGTAAAACGTCGGCAATCAGATTGCCAACCACCAACATTAACGCGAGCATACTGACGGCGGCCATCACCAGCGGCTCATCTTTTTTCGTGAGCGCGTCGTAAATCAAAGTGCCCAGCCCGGGCCAGCCAAAGACATACTCGGTGAGCAAAGCGCCGGCGAGCAAGTTGGCCAGCGAGAACCCGAACAGCGTGACGATTGGGTTGATGGCATTACCGAGCGCGTGACGAAAGATAACGTGCCGCGCACTCAACCCTTTGGCCCGCGCTGTGCGAATAAAATCCTGCGATAGCGTTTCAACCATTTCGCTGCGCATCTGTCGCATATACTGCGCCATGCCGATGGTGCCAAGCACCAGCGTCGGTAACACCAGATGCCAGGCGGTATCAACCACCCGTTGCCAGGTGTTCATATAGTCCCAGTTCACCTGGTCGTGAATGCCGCCGACAGGAAAGAGTTTGGTCTTGGCGGCAAAAAGAATCGCCAGGAGAGAAAAGAAGACGCTCGGAATTGACAGCCCGAAATAGGAGATGAATCCTGAGAGTTTATCTATCCAGCGATTGCGATAGACGGCGGCAAATACGCCGAAGGGAATGGCCAGCAGCCAGGACAAAATCAAGGCTGAACCGGTAAGCAGCAGGGTGTTGAATATGCGTTCGCCAATCAACGTCGTAATCGGCGCTTTGTAAACATAGGATTCGCCGAGGTCGCCCCGCAGGGTAGCCGCAAACCAATAGCCGTACCGCTCGAAGATGTTGTCGCTGTTGAGATGATATTTCTCTTCGAGTTTGGCGATGTATTCAGGCGAGATGTTGGGTTGAACGCGAAGCTCATCAAGGAAATTGCCCGGCGATAAAACGAGCATCGCATTGGTGATAAAGGTAACCGCGATGATGAGTCCGAGGGCTGCAAGCAGGCGTCTGAGGATGAAGGTTTTCATCAGGATTCCGGATTTCGGATTCAGGAATTAGGAATCAGGGTTAAGGCGAACCGCGGTGTTCTAAAACCTGGCTCCTAAACCCTGAATCCTAATTCCTAATTACTTCTTTATGTAAATCTCGTCGGCATTCCAGGTGAGGCGGGGCGACAATGTACTCGGCAGTACATTAGCGAATTTGGTTTTGTAAGCGACGCCCAAGCGCTCGGCAATCAAACCGATTTCGGCGGCCTGTTCAGACCAGATGCGTTGAATTTCGCCGTATAATTTCTTGCGTTCGGCAACGTCCAGCGTTTGTTCAGTCTGCTTCACCAGTTCATCAATTTTGCCTTCCCATTCGGTCGAAGGGGTTTTCTGTTGCGGATAAAAGGTGTGATTTTGGCTCGATGAAAGCAGCACATTTTTGACGTTGGTCATGCCCGGCGGGACGCCGGATTGCCAGCCTAAAACGATAGATTCGTAATTGAAGGTTGAACCCAGCAAATCGCCGATCAAGTTGAAATCAATCGGATTTGAGGTTGCTTTGAGGCCGACATCTTGAAGATTTTTGGCAATGAAAGCTGCTGCGCCTTCGCGTTGTGAATTTCCGGTATTGGTATTGAGGGTGATGGCAACCGTGTGGCCTTCCGAGTCTTCCAAAAACCCGTCGCCATTCGTGTCTTTCAAGCCAGCTTCGGCAAACAGCTGTTTGGCGAGGTCTTTATTGTAGGGGTACTTCATGATGTTGTCGGAATACCAGGTCTTATCGCCCGGCGTAACGATTGAGTAGATAGGGACGGCGCGCCCTGCGAACACCGTGTTTGCCATGCCTTCGCGGTCAATGGCGTAAGAGATGGCCTGACGGAATTTCTGATTGCGGAATAGTTTTAACTTCCAGGGTTCAACATAAGGCTTGCCGGTTTTGGGATTGGTGCCGGGATTTTGATTAAGATTCATCCAATAGGAATCGAGCGTAATGCCGACATCTTCGACTTTAATGTCCGGCGATCCCATCTTTTGCACCAGGGAGAACTCTTCGCCGCGAATTCTATCCATGGCATCAATTTCACCGGCTTGAAACTTTGCCGTGACGGTGTTGAAGTCGCGGGCAATGATGAAAATCATGCGGTCAAGATAAGGCAGGCGTTGCCCCTGTTTATCAACTTTCCAGTAAAACGGATTGCGTTCGAGGACGACACGTTGACCGGAGGTGAATTCTTTAATGCGAAAGGGGCCAAGCCCGACGACATCTTTCGGGTCGTCACTGACCTTCATCACTTCGTTAAATTTACCATCACGCCAGCTTTGTTCCCACTTGTGTTTTGGCACCGGAAACAGATTGATGACCGCATCCAGAAAGGCGCCGTTCGGTTGATGCAGGTCGAACCGTACCGTGTAATCATCGAGCTTTTGCAGGTCGGGGAAGATATCTTTGCCGCTCGCGTCTTTCCCTTCATTGAAGGCATCGCGTAAAGAGGTGTCGACGCGGGGATCTTTTATCAAGTCGTAAGAAAAAATCACATCATCGGCGTTAAAGGGTTCCCCGTCAGACCAGCGTACCCCTTTGCGCAAATAGAAGGTCCACGCTTTGGCATCGGGTGAAGCTTCCCATTTTGCGCAAATGCCATATTCAAAATCCGGGGTTGCGCCACCGTTACGATAATCAACCAGCGGACGAAAAATATGATATTGCAAAACCAGATTGGAAGAGGTTTCCACCGCCGTGATGATATTAAAGCGTTTCGGTTCATTCGGTATGGCCATCACCCACTGACCGCCGTAAACGCCGGGCTCGCCTTGAAAGACATAGGCGTCTTCAGGCGGGGCGCCTTCAAATGCCGGATTGGGTGTCCCGGATGACGTGGGGGCCTTCGGCGGCGTGCAGGATGAACCGAAAGCGGCGACCAGTAGTACGATGATGAAAAATATAACGCTAGATTTTTTCACGCTCTTCCTCCGAAAACAGATGATTCAATCAAACATAGGGACTTAGGTTGAATGAGGCTTGCGCTGAATGGTTTAGAAATACCATAGGCTTGGATTGCGAAACAAGCGTCGAACCGACAAACCTCAGTCTGTGCCAGGGGGACAGGAAAAGCAATCTATTTGTCAGAGGTCAGGCAATATCATCTAGCTTGCAAAAACTCCGAAGAGATTTCCTGACGAACATCTAGCCGCTGACCTCTTTTCTCAATTACCAATGCTCGCGCAGCAATTTCGGGAAGACTTTAAACACGGTAAAGCCTCGGCCGGTGAACCCGAAGATAATGATGATTGCTGACCAGACGAAATAGAGTCCGGTGATGATCTCTTTGCCAAGGCGCGCGAAATTTTCTATCTGTACAGCGCCGACCGAAAGCCAGGCGCCGACCTGAACGGCAAAAGAGTTTTGTTCAACGCCCGGATCAAGCGGTTTTTCGAATCCTGAAAGAACAAATTGCACCAGCCAGAGCACAAACAGAATCAAGGCTTCCCACCACGAAAATTTCATGTTCGATAGCAACAAGGCGCCGAGCAGCGATTGCCCGATGGTCATGAGGATTTCGACTTCCTGATGATGGTCAAAATCAATCGTGCCGTTGTGACCCAGCGCCCACACATAGGCGATGGGAATCATCGCCACCAGCATGGTCCATTGATTGATGTTGGAACTGACCATATTCATCACCGCCATGGGCGCCGAGGTGACGCGCCGCGCCCAGTTGAAGGCCGAGACTTTTTCGGGAAATTCCGAAAGAAATGGCGCCACCCATTGCACGAAGACGAAGGTCGAAATGCCTAAACCGAGAGCGATGGATTTCAGGCTTTCCAAAAACGGATGCGCGGCGAAATACAGAATCAAGCCGCCGCCCAGGAATAATCCGGTGATCAGCAGGTTCCGCAGCAGCCGTTTTTGCGCAATGATGAAACGCGGCACGCGGTCGAGGTCTTCGACGCTCTCTTCGCCGCGCGGCGGAATTTTATTGAGAAAGTAAAGATAGACTCCGTATATGACGGTGAGGATTGCCGAATCAATTAAATTCAACGTCCCTTTCCACCAGACGATGAAAAAATAGAGAATACAAATCAACAGGAAGATGACCTCAATGGCATGTTCATCCTCAAGTTCAATGCCGTCGAGTTTTTGGCCATCCTTTTTACGCTTAAAATAGGCCGCCGTGGCGTAAATCATCGGCCAACCGAGTCCGACCAGCAGGCGCAAACTGCCGGTGAAGTTTGCCGTCATCAGCGCCGTCGCGTGGGCGGCTTGTTGGGTGCCGGGATTATCGAGAACCGTTTTTCCGGCTTGCCAGGCAATGACCGCTTCGACGGCAAATTCCGGCAGGGTTTGCAGCCAGGCAAGGATGGCCAGCGCCAGCCCCTGCGAGATAAAAAATTGCGCCGCTTCGGCAGCCCAGGCGATTAAGATTGCCGAACCGAGTACGGATGGAAAAGTCCAGAGGGCTGACAGCGTGCCCTGCGTAAAAGCAACAACTTTGGTAACCGGTTTGGCGAGAAGTTGAAAGATAGTAAGGCTTGGCATTTGATTAGCGTTTGATTGCTCCGTCTTTGTAATTCCACGATATAACGATTCCACTAAGAGGAAAACAACACTCAGGCTTATACCATACGACTTGCGCGCCTCACAAGCATTCACGCAAAACGGAAAGCTATGCTATAGTGTCGCCACTTTTTCGATTCCACACAGGTGAGGTAACACCCGATGAGCAAAGAAAACTTGGTGGCTTTTGCCAATGAAAAACATTTGAACCTCTTAACCTTCAAACGTGACGGCACCGGAATTCCGACGCCGGTGTGGTTCGTTGAAAGCGGCGGGACAATTTATGTCTATTCGCTTGCCGATGCCTGGAAAGTTAAGCGCGTGCGTAACAACCCACATGTGCGAATTGCGCCTTGTGATATACGCGGTAAGTTAAAAGGCGAATGGGTAGACGCCGAGGCGCACATTGTCGCTAGTGAGGGCGAAGCCAAAACCGCGCATCACCTGCTTGAAAAAAAATATGGCTGGATGAAAAAAATCGGCGCCCTCTGGAGCCGTTTGCGCAAACGTCAACACGCGGTGATT
>JBIOWC010000425.1:0-4747 GCA_044868105.1 Blastocatellia bacterium | reverse complement strand
CAATCATCAAGGTCAATGAAAGCCTCTGCCTTACCGAACATATGTCCGAGCCGCTCCCGTCCGTGCAGTTTCTTTGGAACTTTCGATAAAGAAATAACCCCTAAAGAGGTATATCCGGTGAACCTGGCATTCGTATTGGCATCAATCAAATCCAAACTTGTCAGGTCGGATTTTTTGATGAATGAAAAAGAGTCCGGCTCGCCCATCTGGCTGATGAAGGCGGGTATTTCCGAAGGAGAAATGTCATCCGAGAAGGTATCAAGATTGGTCCCCACTCCGGTATCAATGGCGAAGGGAGAAATTTTTAAAGCTTCCATCACCGCATAGAGCTGAAATTTATCCCCTTCTATCTGCTCATGAATGACCACGACATATCCATATTTTCTTTTCGACATTGCCTTATCTCCTCTCGCGCTCAACAAAAATTATTGCTTCGACAGCTTGCCGTCTTTAATCACTATTTTTTCCGACCCCTTCGCCTTGATTCGGCCGACGCCTTCGACTTCGATTTCACAATCGCTACAGATGCTCGGGCTGGTGGTGTTGGCGTCAATCCAGGTGTTCAGGGTATTGGCGCCGCTGTAAATTTTGACCTCGTAGCGCCGGCCGTCTTCGTTTCGCAAATCAACCGCGAAAGCGTTGCCCACCAAAAGCAAGACCGCCGCAAACAATGTCGTAATCGCTTTCATCCGGTTCATATCAGTCTCTCCTTTTCAGTTCTTCATTGCTGAGGTTTGCCGCTCACATTCGCATCAAGCCTGGTTGTTTTAACTTTGCTCCTCACTTGGATAAGCGATTTCAGAAAAAATATTTCAGAAGCGGATTTACCCAGTTCCCGCTAAGCTGCGTACGTTGCCTCCAAGTCCTGAGAAGATGATTGCCCGAGCAAATGATGAAGCGCCTGGGTCACCCGTCAGGGTTTCCCGGAGGCCGTTTGGGTCACGCGAAATGAATCGAAAAAGTTCTTCACCGCAGGTCGGTTGAAGGCAGCTTTGTTGCCATACATGAGCGCAATGACATAAGCGCGAGGCTTGATGAGAAAGGTTTCAGAGCGCATGTAGGTTTGACCGAGGCCGTCCGGCACAGAGGCGAGCAGGGAGATTCCCGGGACGCCGAGGGTCCGGGCTCGCGCCAGCGATTCGTTGACAGGAGAACCCTTGCTGAGCGGGGTTCGGATATGGGTGTCTGGCGACCACAAGAAATATTCTTCATTCAGGACGGTCGGCTTTCCCAGACTCGCCAGCGTGATTCTTTGGGCGGTCTCAAGAATCTCGAACAGCCCTTTTTCCCTGAAAATTCGCTGCGGATAATCAATGTAGATGACCAGGCCTTCTCTGAAATCCTTGCCCGAGGCGGCCTTCGCCTTGTAAGTCACCACCGTCAAGGTCTCGCCGTATGGCGTCTGGTGCGATTCCGACGTCTGATCGAAGGCTTCGAAGTCCGGCGGCAGTGCAATAGAGAATCGGCCCTCTGGCGAAGCGAATGGTGTCGCTGTTACGAGCGGTACCCCTGGCGGTGGCAATGCCGGATCCTGCTTCGTCGCCCGCGACCCGGTCTTTGAACGTTTTGATTGCCCGGGGACACAAGCCAACAAGGCGGCGATCACCATCAAGGCGGTCAGCATTCTAATGATGAGGTTCATCATAATTTCGGCTCCTTTACTCATTGTCAGACTCTCAACTCGCGCAGACGCATTCGGGAACCCACCTGTCAGGCCTACCGGCATTCAGTGTGATGAGGCGTTTTGAGAAAAACCTTCCATCAAGCAGGATGATGGGTAGGAAGCCTCTTGGGGTTGAGCTTATTGAACGCTGAAACCGGCGAGCGGATTGCCGTAGAACATCTCGGTTTTCCAGGCGTTGGGATTCCAGGTATCGAGGTTGCCCATCACCTTAACGGGAACGGCAATTTTGTAATTCGTCAGGTGGAGTTGTTCGGAAAAGGCATTCGGGGCGAGCCAGCCCCTGGCATCAATGGTGAATTTAAACTCGCGCACTTGAGCAGTTTTGTGAAAGACCCTCACGGTGTATTCGCCGGGCCTATCGTTGGTGAATTTAACGGCCGCTTTTTGCTGGCGCACCCGCGCCGTATCTTCGGAATTCAGGACGCGGAACTTATCCCAATAAAATGACCAGAGATGGTACTGGCATTTATCGAACAGATATTCACAATCGCGGTTGCGCTCGTCGGTCGCCAGAATATTGCCGCCCGCATCGGTCGTGGCGACCTCCTGCCCGTTTTGATAGAGCCGCGCTTCAAGGTCTTCTTTATTCAATCGCCCTTTGAACCACACATATATGCTGGGCGGGGCGGTGTCCGAACCCAACCACATGCGGTCAAAGCCGACATAGCCGACCGACAGGTGCCAATCGTTATCAACGTAAAACTGGAAGCGGTTTTTATAGCGCGCCTCGCCGGGAAAGATGAGCAATTTATTGACCTTGAATTGGCCTTGAAAAATTACCTCGCCGGTTTTTTGATTGGTGATTTTAACGCCGTAGGTTCCGGCCGTGGTGACGGCTTTGGTATTGAGCAGTTCATCGGAATAGTCGCTTTGAATAGCGACGGTCTTTTCGTTGCTCAGAAACCCGTAGCGCAAGGTTTCACTAAACCAGGGCGAACCGTCTGCATTGCGCCATTCGGCCTGATACCGCAGGGGCGCGCTGTCATTATAGAAAATATGAAAACTGACTTGCGGCACCCAACTCGTGTAGTCCGATTGGTTGGGGAATTTCCAATAGGTGTTTCGGGTCTGGCATTTGATTTCGAGCGTGTCTTTCAATAAAACCGGCTGGTTGGTCGGCTCCTGTCGGGTCAGCAAAACCTTTTGTCCGCCCAGCGCCGCCTGACTAAAGGGCAAGCCCGTCAGCGAGGCGAGCGTCATCATTAATATTGCCGCCCCGGTTTTGACATTAAATTTAAAATTCTGATGTCGCATTTCTCCTCCGAATCCTTCAACGCGTTCCGGCAAATTTACGGCGTCATATAAATCGCCGATGACCACACGCGGCAATCGGCATTAAATGCTCGCTAACGGCGATTGCCGCCTCACCAGGGCAACGGAATTGGGTGTTGCCTGCCGTTCACCAGAGGGTGAGAGTTTGCATAAATCGCCTCAAGGTCGGGGTAATCACGCCAGGGGTTGAAGTGTGGATAAGCCCAGGTTGCAACCTGGGCGGCAAGCGGCTCGTTTCTCAGAAAATATTCCATCGCCCCTAAAGCTTCTATATCAGTAGCCAGGTAATAATAGGTTTCATTCTTTGTTCCCAGGGTCGGGTTCCGGTGAGTGCGATAAAAGCGCAGATGTTTGCGGCACGCCAGATAGACATTCTGCAGGTGAATTGCCAGCAACTCTTCCGCCGTCAGGTACTCGCGCAAAGGTTTATGATTTTGCCCGTTGTACCCCACACTTCCCGCGCGATAGGCGTGGACCATTTCGTGAAAGAGAATGTCGTCCGGCGTATAGTATTCCATCTTGGGGTCGAACCCGAAGGGGTCGAAATAGAGTCTCACGCCGCCGCCTTGCTTATCGCTGAAAGCCGCAGGTGAGGTTAACGCCGCACATCCGCACATCTGGTACAAAGACTCCTCTCCCGGCAGTATCCAGTGCTTGACCTGTGGGTTGAGCGAATCAAGAAGCAATTTACCCACCGTGGTTTTGCAGATGACTTTTAATTGCTCGACCACAGCTTCTTCGTAAGCCACCGACTCGGGAGCGGGGTTGGCGTCCTCGGTGATTTCAAGGAGCCGCTTGCCGGTAATCTGCATCCATTTCCCCATTTCAGCATCGCCCTGCGCGTAGAAATAGTCGGTCTCCCGCTCTCCCAGTTCCTGCCAATGAGAATGATTGATGTAGATTGGATAGGGTTTGAACTGCCTCATGGTGATCTCCTCAGTTTCAAGGGGTGCGGGATTTAGAAGTTAATCGGCACCGCCGTTTTCGCGCCCAGCTTTACGAAAGCCGCCAAGTCACCCGCTCTCTGAAAATCATTCAAGCTTACAGAAGTAAACTTAACGCCGATGTCGGTAGAACTTGGGCCGGTGATTGTGGCGTTCGATTTTAAATACAAAAAGGCTGAAGGAAGTGGCGTCGCCGCCTTATTGATGTGGTTGTTACTTTCGCTTTCGAGCCGATCCACCGATTCTTTATTTTCCGGCTCTCCCACAATTCTAAACTCCACATTGTCCTCACGCGCGATGGTATAGAGCAGCGTTTTGAGATCACATAAGGCGTCGTTTGACTGGCATATATAGTTGCTCTTTGAAGCGTGGGATTTGCCATGAACCTCTCTGAATCCTAAATCCTTCACGATAAAATCGAGCCCTTGCAGAACCAGTCCGTTTTTTCCCTCACGAAGCGCTATTTGTATGCGAATTTTAGGTTCCATATGACCCTCTCCTTCTCCATCGGTTTGGCTACCGAAATGTTTAGGCCGGCGACTTAACCGGACTGGTTCTTTCGTCGCCGGCGCTTTATCTGTCTTTCACCTTGATAAGACATTTTGAGGAAAACCTTTCAGGGTTGGTCTCTATCCAAGAGCTGGAGCAAGCCGCCGGGCGAAAACCCTTCGCTTGAGAAGACCATTTGCTTGAGGCATGAAGACCGGAGAATTATCACGCCTCAAGATTCACTTAATTCAAGATTCACTTGTTTCAGGATTCACTTGTTTCAAGGGCAGCCGCAAAGTTGCAAGGTCGGGTAGCTCGCCATCGGGGTTGGGTTATATCGGCCGCCGCCCAGGTATTC
>JBIOWC010000424.1:0-12003 GCA_044868105.1 Blastocatellia bacterium | reverse complement strand
TTCAATCAATACGGGGCATCGCGCGCAACTCTTTGCGGCGATTGATTCGGCGATTGACAGCGGGCAACGGGCGCAGAAATCGAAAGCCAGCGGGCAGGTCAGCCTGTTTGGCGCAATGCTGACCGAGATGTCCGCGCCTGAGCCGCCGCTTCCGAGCGTCGAGATGTGGTCGCAATCTGAACAACTCAAAGGCGAAAAAGAGACCCTCGGGTTTTACCTTTCGGGGCACCCACTGCAAGGTTACGAAGCGGCAATCAAAGACATTGCCAATGCCGATGTGGATAAATTGCCGAATTTCAATAACGGAGCCATTGTTTCAGTCGGCGGCATCATCATGGAGTTGGCGATTAAGACCACGAAAAAAGGCGACCGCTTTGCGCTCTGCCAACTGGAAGACCAATACGGGTCGGTGAGAATTGTCGCCTGGCCGGAAAGCTACAAGAAACACGCAAGCATTCTGCAAAACGATGCTCCCGTTCTGGTGCGCGGCCGATTGGAAATTGATGATGGCGGGGCGATGACGATTTACCCGGAAGATATTCAATCGCTCATCAATATCCGCGAGCGCGCCGCTAAACTTATGGTCATGCGCTTTCCCGTGGACGCGGCGCAAGATGATAAACTGGATAAACTCTATCACCTGCTCGATAGCCATCGCGGCGATTGCGAAATTGTATTTGAAGTCGAACTCGAAGACGGCAACCTGGCGCTGATTCAACCGAATCAATTTGTGCGCGTCAAAGTCACGCCCGAACTGACGCACTCGATTACTGAAGTGATGGGCAAGGCGTGTCGGGTTGAACTGCGAGTCGGCAAAGCAACCGGCGCGGCGCGTCAAAGCAGCGCGGCATTCTAAACGGTTTTGAACTATAGAGCGTCGCCACAAAAAAGCGCAAAAAGCACAAAATATTATTCCCTGGTCGCCTTGCAAATGGACAAGCTGATTCCATCTGCACAGCCGGTTTCTTCTTTTGTGCCTTTGGGTGGCTGAATAAATAAGTTCCGCGCGATAAAATTACTGGCTTAATTATTCTGCTCGCCTTGCCTCCCCGGTTTGAATTTTTATGAACGGCTTCACTCGACGCGAAATGCTTGCCGCCTTCTTAGGCCTGCCGGTGGCGCTTGCCGCCTGTCGCTCGAATAATCGTCCGCCGATGCCTGAAGGTGAAATCGTCGGCGCCAGTGATGCGGTCGGGCATCGTATGCGGGACGGGGTGCGCATTGAAGTGCCGCAGGAAAACTGGCAACGCGCCAAGGTGGTCATCGTCGGGGGCGGAGTGGCGGGGCTTGCGGCGGCGCGGCGACTCTTGCAATCAGGCGTTGAAGATTTCGTTTTGCTTGAACTCGAAAAAGCGGCCGGCGGCACGGCGCGGAGCGGCGAATCACCGCTTGTCGGTTACCCCTGGGGGGCGCATTATCTGCCCGCGCCGATGAAAGAGAACCGAGGGTTAGTTGAACTGCTCGATGAAATGGGCATTCTCGACGGCAAAGACGCCGAAGGCGAGCCAGTGGTTGCCGAACAGTTTTTATGCCGTGATCCGGAAGAGCGCGTCTTTTTCAAAGGCAAATGGTACGAAGGGCTTTATCTTCGCGCCGGCGCGAGTGCCGATGATTTAGCCCAGTTTGAAGCTTTTCAAAAAGAGGTGGCGCGTTGGGTCGCGTGGCGCGACGGGCGAGGTCGCCGCGCCTTCACCCTGCCGATTGCCGATTGTTCGGATGATGCAGAGACCGGCGCGCTCGATCAACTCACCATGGGCGAATGGCTGAATCAGCGTTCGTTCACTTCGCCGCGACTGCGCTGGCTGGTGGATTATGCCTGCCGCGATGATTATGGCATGACGGTTGATCAGGCGAGCGCCTGGGCGGGGCTTTTTTACTTCTGCTCGCGGGTGAAAAAACCGGGGAGTGAAGCTGAACCGCTGATTACTTTTCCCGAAGGCAATGGCAAATTCATTGCTCATCTCTATAATCTGACGAAAGCGCAGGCGCAGTTAGGATTGGCAGTTGTTGAACTCATTCCCACCGCAACGGGGGTGGACACGGTGGCGCTCAGTCACGACGGACAAACGGCGCGCGGCTTTCACGCTGATAAAGTAATTTTCGCGGCGCCGCATTTTTTGACGCGCTATGTGATACGCGATTATCGAGACCGCCCGCCCGCACAGGTCACAGAGTTTGAATACGGCGCGTGGATGGTGGCGAATCTCTTCTTGCGCGACCGCCCGAAAGACCGGGGCTTTGCGCTGGCCTGGGATAATGTCTTTTATGAAAGCCCATCGCTTGGCTATGTCGTCGCGACGCATCAACGAGGACTCGATAGAGGGGCGAGCATCTTTACGTATTATTATCCGCTTTGTGACGATAGCCCGCGTGAAGCGCGCAATCGTTTGCTGGGCACCGATTGGGCCGGCTGGGCCGATGTGACGCTTACCGATATGAACCGCGCACATATGGAGATTCGGTCTTTAGTTGAACGGTTAGATGTGATGCGTTGGGGACACGCGATGATTCGCCCGCGGCCGAACTTCACACGCGGCCTGGCGCGACTTGCGGCGGCCCGCCCCTTTCGCAATATTCATTTCGCGCATACGGATTTAAGCGGCGTGGCGCTGTTTGAAGAAGCCTTTTATCACGGCAACCGCGCCGCCGACGAAATCCTTGGCAAAATTAAGCCCTGAAGATTACACTCAAGAACACCCTTGGCGCACTTTGCGTTTCTTCGCGTCTTTGCGAGAAACATTTTTAAGGTAGCGCCTAATGGCGGAGAACGAGATTGCCAAAGGGATTGTAGATGCGGCTTTTAAGATTCACTCACAACTCGATCCTGGCCTTTTAGAATCGGTTTATGAAGCTATTCTTGTCGCTGAACTAGAAAAACGTGGATTTCGAGTGGCTCGACAACAAGCTATACCGGTGGTTTACGAACAACTCCACCTCGAAACCGGATCGCGCGCCGATGTGATAGTCGAAGGCCAAGGCATCATTGAAATCAAATCGGTTGAAGAACTGGCGATAGTGCATAAAAAACTGGTTCTGACTTATTTGAGGCTGGCGAATAAACGCTTGGGGTTGCTGATTAATTTCAATGTTGCGTTGAAAAAGGATGGAATGATGAGAATCGTTAATAATCTGCAAGATTAAATAAGGGTTCTCGCACAAAGACGCTAAGAAACGCAAAGAACGCCAGGTTGTTCAGCAAACCGCGAAGAGTTGAAACATTAAAGATTTAAAGCAATATGGCAAGTGTTTCTGGAACTATAGAATCTCGAGTCCGTGACCAACAAGTTGCGACTAAACAGAGCCGGCAAAATTTATGGCTCTTTTCGCGCAATACCGACCTGTTCGTTTTTTTAGGGAGTGCGGTGGTTTCGCTGCTCGCCTTGTGGATTGGCGCGCGGGTCGGGGTCTTGCAAGACGACACGCCTGACTGGGCCTGGATTCCGGCGGTCTTGCTCATTGATGTCGCGCATGTCTATTCAACTGCCTTTCGGGTCTATCTGGATAAACAGGAATTTCAGCGCCGGCCGTTTCTCTATACGATTGTTCCGGTGATTGGACTGCTCATCGGTATGGCGCTCTATTCCGAAGGCGAACTGATTTTCTGGCGGGCGCTGGCTTATATGGCGGTCTTTCATTTCGTGCGCCAACAGTACGGCTGGGTGGCGCTCTATCGCGCCAAAGCCGGGGAACGCGACGAATTCACCAAATGGATTGATAGGTTGACGATTTACGCCGCGACCCTCTATCCGTTGATTTACTGGCACGCGAACCTGCCGAGAAAATTCTGGTGGTTTATGGCGAATGATTTTTCGGCGCTTCCCGCTACCTTCGCTAAAATCCTGGCGCCGTTTTATTGGCTGCTGATGGCGGCGTATCTGGCGAAAGCGCTTTTTCTGGGGCTGGTAAAAAAACAGTTCAATCCCGGTAAAGATATCGTTGTCGCGACGACCGCCGTTTGCTGGTACGTCGGCATTGTCGCTTACAATTCCGATTATGCGTTTACCGTCACCAACGTGATTATTCACGGCGTGCCCTACCTGGCGTTAATTTACTGGTACGGCAAAACCCGATTGGCGCAAACCCCAGGACGCAGCCTGTTTCGTGTCTTTGCCTATTCGCCCGTCTGGTTTCTTTTTATGCTCTGGGGGCTGGCCTACGTTGAGGAGATGGTTTGGGATAGAGGCGTATGGCATGACCGCAGTTGGTTTTTCGGCGGCGGTTGGGAAATCGGCGCCTTCAAAATCGTACTCGTTCCCTTGCTCGCCTTACCCCAACTGACGCACTACGTCTTGGATGGTTTCGTCTGGCGGAGAAAAAATAACCCGGATTTTGTTCTGGTAACTTCAAAAAATTAGTTGCACAAAAAAAGCATTAACGATTTGCAACTCCTCCAGTTGATTTTTATAATCACCCGGCCAGTCATTCCGGGTTAGACCGTTGGGGGAATCTCACTCTCGCTGCCCCTTCCCCTGTTGAGCGCCAACTTAAATTTTGTGGAGGAATCATGAACCTTGCCAGCCGATTGCTGAAGTCTGTCAGCTTACTATTCGTTTGCCTGATACTCTTATCCGTAGCCGCTTTTGCGGAAGATTGGAAACCCCTTGACCCGACTCACCTCGCGATGAAAGAGCCGATGGTTGACAAGACCGCCGATGCCGAAGTGCTGCTCTGGGAAGTCCGCATCAACGATGCCGAATATGACTTAATCTTCAATCATTATCTGCGCATCAAAATTTTCAATGAACGCGGCAAAGAATCGCAAAGCACGATTGATATTCCGTATCTCGGACGCTATCAAATCAGAGATATTGCTGCCCGCACCATCAAACCCGATGGCTCGATTGTCGAACTCAAAAAAGAATCGGTCTTTGACCGCGAAATCATCAAAATCAGCGGCTTGAAAGTGAAAGCCAAATCCTTTGCCATGCCGGCCGTTGAACCCGGTTGTATTATCGAATATCGCTACAAAGAAGTGCGCCCCGAAACGCTGGCGCACAATCTGCGACTCCATTTTCAACGCAGCATTCCCGTGCAAAGCGTCAAGTATTATGTGAAGCCGCTCGAACTCTCTACTATGGGAATGAGAATGTTGACGATGAACGGCACGGGCAATCCCTTGACCAAAGAAAAGGACGGCTATTTTTCAACCTCGGCGCAGAATGTTCCGGCGTTTCGTGAAGAACCCCAGATGCCGCCCGAAGACCAGGTGCGCACCTGGAGTTTGATTTATTACTCGCGGGATACGGAAACCAATCCGATGAAGTATTGGGCGGAATTGGGCAAACGAATTCACGAAGAGATTAAACCGAAGATGAAGGTCAACGACGATATTAAAAAAGCGGTGCCGGAAATCATCGGCGATGCCACAACGCCCGATGACAAACTCCGTCGCCTACTGACCTTTGTCCGCACCAAAATTAAAAACGTCAACGATGATGCTTCGGAGATGACCGATGAGCAGCGCAAAAAGGTTAAAGAGAACAACTCGCCCGCCGACACCTTGAAACGCGCCATCGGCGATAGCTCCGATATAGATTTTCTCTTTGCGGCACTGGCAACGGCAGCCGGATTTGACGTGCGGCTCGCCATGCTGCCGGATCGCAGTGATATTTTCTTCGATACGAAAATCCCAATCTCATACTTTATTCAACACGGCGATATTGCCGTGAAAGTGGGCGAGAGCTGGCAATTCTTTGACCCGAGCACAACCTTTGTGCCTTATGGAATGTTACGCTGGCAACAGGAAGGCGTATCGGCACTAGTGCTTGACCCGAAAGAACCGGCCTTTGTCGAAACCCCGGTCGCGCCGCCCGATAAGACTAAGGAAATCCGCACCGCCACCTTGCACCTCAGCGAAGACGGAACCATTGAAGGCGATATCAGAATCGTTTATACGGGGCATCTGGCCTATCGCATGAAAGAAGACAACGATGATGAAACGCCTGATGACCGGCAGAAAAATCTACGCCAGATGATTCAATCCCGTATGAGCAATGCGGAAGTCTCGAATATCATGATTTCCAGCGTCACCGACCCCGATAAACCCTTCGCTTATGCGTTCCATGTGCGCGTGCCGGGTTATGCGCAACGCACGGGGAAACGCCTGTTCATTCAACCAGCGTTCTTTCAAAAAGGTATCGGGTCGCTCTTTCCCAATAGCGACCGCCGGTATCCTGTCTATTTTCATTATCCGTGGATGGAAGAAGACCATGTGACTGTCGAGTTGCCCAAAGGGTATGCGCTGGATAACGGCGATGCGCCCGAACCGCTCAAGGTTCAGGACGTCGGCGGCTATGAGGTGAAGATCGGCATCACCAAAGATGGCAGTATGCTCGATTATCAGCGCAAATTCTTCTTTGGGGGCGGCGCTAAAATTCTCTTCCCGAAAGCCGCTTACCCGGTGTTAAAACAGGTCTTTGACATCATCCATGACCGTGACGGCCATACCATCACGTTCAAACAAAATGCTGCGGCGCAATAAGCGCGAGGGGAGCGAAGTGCGGTACACCAGCCACGAAAGGCGCAAGTGAAAAGCGGTAGCGGTGACGGGGTGAAGGGGTGGGTTAAGCCACTTCGCCTCGTTATAGACATAAATGATTGTTGGGAGCCGTTAAAAATCAACGCCTCAGGTTTCACCGCTTCATCTTTGGCGGGCTACTGAAAAAACTCGCAGAAAATTGTTGCCAGGTTCACCTCCAGCAGACAAACTTAACGTGTCCTTCACCAGAGTCGCCGGACTTTATTAGACAAGTCGAGAAGGGAATTGTCCGTATGAAAATTTTGCATCTATCAGAAAAATTCCAACAGCTTAATTGCCGCCTTATGGGGCGGCGCTTTGGGCGAACCGAAAGCCTGAGGGCGCGGTTGCTCGTTTTGGGCATTTTTATTGTGGCGTTACAGGGGGCGGCGTTTGCCGGTGATGATGCGCCCGCCTGGCTCAGACAAGCGGCGGGCACCAATTTGCCGACTTTCGGTAAAGAGGTTTCGGCGGTCGTGCTCTTTCATGAAGGCGTTTACAAGATTGAAGAGGACGGCAAAATTAATCAGACGCGCCGCTACGCCGTAAAGATTCTGGCTAATAATGGCAAATCCGAAGCCACGGGAATGCTCATCTATAACACGGATTCAGAGAAGGTAAAAGATATCCGCGGCTGGTTGATTCAACCTTCGGGCGAAGTCAAGAAATACGGTAAAGATGAAACACTGGATATGGCATTGGTTGACAATGACATTTTCAACGAAGTCAAAAAGAAGATTATTACGGCTTCGGGCGATGCGGTGCCGGGCGCCATTTTCGGATATGAATATACCGTCGAAGAACGCTCGGTCTTCACCCAGGCGCAGTGGTTTTTTCAAAGCGATTTGCCGGTTGTGGTCTCGCGTATGGTGATGAGCTTGCCGACGGGGTGGCACGCCGAAAGCGTCACCTTCAATTATAAAAAGATTGAGCCGTCGCTTAACGGCACGACTTATTCCTGGGAAGTGCGCGACCTGGCCAACCTTGAAGATGAACCGAGCAGCCCATCGGTCATGGCAATCGTGCCGCGACTCGCCGTCAATGTTTTTCCGCCGGAAGGCAAAGCGACACTCGGCAAAGCCTTCGCTTCGTGGGCCGACGTTTCCGCCTGGCTTACCGATTTAAGCGCCGGGCAGGACACGCCAAGCGAGAGCATGGCAGCAAAGGCGCGTGAACTGACGGCAAACGCCAAGACCGAGTATGAAAAGATTCAAAGCATCGGGCGTTTTGTGCAGGGCGTCAATTACGTTTCGATTCAAACCGGCCTCGGCCGCGGCGGGGGGTATCGTCCGCACGCCGCCGTTGAGGTGTTTACGAAATCTTACGGCGATTGCAAAGACAAAGCGAATTTGATGAAAGCGATGCTAAAAAGCCTCGGCATTACCGCTTATTTAGTCAGCATCTATTCGGGCGACCCCACCCATGTGCGCGATGAATGGCCCTCGCCACAACAGTTCAATCATTGCATCATCGCCGTAAAATTGACGGAAGCGACCAAAGCGCCGACCGTTGTTGAACACCCGAAACTGGGGCGTCTGTTGATATTTGACCCGACCGATGACACCACCCCGGTTGGCGATTTGCCTGACCACGAACAGAATAGTTTCGCGTTGATTAACGCCGGCCCAGACGGGATGTTGATGCGGATGCCGATCACCCCGCCCGAAGCCAATCGCCTGGAGCGCACCATTGATGTAGAACTTTCCGTAGGCGGCGCCATCAGTGCGAAACTTCGCGAAGAGAGTATCGGGCAAGCCTCAGTAGATGAACGTCGCCGTTATCGCGGTCTGTCACGCCCCGATTATGTGAGGATGCTGGAAAAATGGATAACCCGAGGCGCAACCGGGGCGATGCTTAAAAAAGCCGAACCGACGGATAATCTCACGGAAGGGAAATTTTCGCTCGACATCGAATTTGATTCGCCGCATTACGGACAGTTGATGCAAGGTCGTCTGTTGATATTCAAACCGGCAATCGTCTCGCGTCGCGAGATGCTGGTATTAACCGATGGGGCGCGCAAACAACCGGTGCTGCTCGATTCCGAGGCCTACATGGAGACTGTGCGCGTGAAACTGCCGGAAGGCTTTGCCGTGGATGAACTGCCTGATGCGGTGAAGATGGAAACCGCCTTTGGGACCTATTACACGAATTACGAAGTGAAAGACGGGGTTTTGCATTTCACTCGCAAGATGATTTTGCGCGGCGCCATCGTTCCGGCAAGCGATTATGAGAAAGTAAAAAACTTCTTCGCCGCCATGCGCGCCGCCGAACAATCTCCCGTGGTGCTGGCGAAGAAGTGAATAACGCTTGCTATGAAATCTTTTTCTGATTTTGATGAAAATGGTGATTTGCCTGTTGGGGTTTATCAAGCGACTTTAGCAGAAGTTGTGGAGTATTTCGGCAAGAGTACATTGCAACGCCAAATTATAGCTCGACGATTATCGCGTATTTACGAACTGGCAAAAAATACAGGCGAATTAGCTCGTTTCATTATCTTCGGATCTTTTGTGACAAATAAGCCTTCACCGAATGACGTTGACATCTTTATGATTATGGACGATACATTTGAATCTGATAGATTGGTCGGAGAAGAGGCAGTTATCTTTAATCATCTGTTAGCTCAGAATTGGGAAGGCGCGAGTATTTTCTGGATAAGACGGTTAGCTGCTATTGGAGGTGAACAATCTGCCATAGAGCATTGGCAAATTAGGCGCGATGGAACAAAGCGCGGAATAATTGAGGTGATTGACAATGATTAAAAACGATCAAGAACTTCAAACGACGTACGAACGACTCAAATACTTTCAAGAACAAATCGCTCATTTGCGTAAAGTCGAAACCAACGCGGCAAACTATAAACTTTCCGTTGGTGGCTATCTGTCTGAAATAGACCGCATGAATCTGGAAGTGCGAGACTACCTCTGGCTGCATTCAAGTGAGATAGATAATAACTCCGATTCCGCCATTTCAAAATGATTGTCGCCTTGACTCTCTTAGTATGTGTGCCGCCAAACCATCACCTGCCTCGCTAGCGAAGAAGTGAATGGAATGAGAAAGTATGAGAAATCGATTAGGTCTTATCACTGCCATTGGGGGCTTTGCACTTAGTGCACTAATCATAAATGCCCTCACTATCTTTCTCTATAATAAAAAGTCTGAAAATAATTTGATCCAAACGGACGATTCGTTGGTTTATTCCTCAGACCTCTGGGCGCAAAAGAGTTCTCCTTATATTAATGCAGTCGGACAAACGATAGTCTATTTCCAACCAGATGGATACCCAGCCATAATCAGCAACACCGAATCACTGGAAGTCACCGGGTTAGCGAAATCCCCTAGTGGCTACAAACTCCTGCTCAAGAATATTTCGCACAAAAATATTGTGGCCTATTATTTATCTGTTGGTCATCATGAGGCTGAGATTAAGCAGAAAGGCTATGGTCATGAGCAGAAATTGATTGCCGCTAATGAAACTTTCCAAGAAGAATTGCTGCAAGAGAGGTATGCGAAATTCGATACTCTCACCATCCAATCGGTGATTTTTGATGATGACAGCTTTGAAGGGGACATTAATCTTGCGGTTAAAGTCATTGCCCGAAGGTTAGGTATTCGGATTCAAGCTTTACCGGTTCTAAAAATGATTGACCGTACTCTTGAAGTTGATGATGCGAATCTGTTGCAGGCGGTTGATGAATTTGGAACCCAACTGGCAGTTATGCCGGAAGCCATCAGCAAACCTAATGCGTTGGAACTCTTAAAGTCAAAATATCCGTATTTTGATAGGATAATGATCGCCACCTTATATGAAAATTTGAAACAAGGGTTATATGAGGGGAAAAATAGGGTGCATTGCCCTCTTGGAAATGAACTGCGCTATATAAAGGAACGGGAGGATGATTCGATTGCCTTAAAAGTGGAATTAATTCGCGAAAAGTTACAGGAAATCAAAGAGAATTTAAGCAGGTTTTCTGAAATACCATAAACTATCAGGATTAATTCACCCCAATAAATAACGACTGATGAATTTTATAAACCCCAAGAATGGACGGCTACGGCGGTGAGAAGGGCACAGTACGATATTATTGGACAACGCTATTCCGGTCGCCGGAGGCCCGATCCCAGGATTTCTCAACTTATCAAGACCGCTCTCGCAGATGCGAAAACCGTGGTGAATGTCGGCGCTGGTACGGGTTCTTATGAACCGGCGGATTGCGCGGTGATTGCGGTTGAACCATCAAGGGTCATGATCGCCCAGCGTCCCTCCGGCGCCGCGCCGGTGATTCAAGGGGTAGCAGAAAACCTGCCATTTGCCGATAACCAGTTTGACGCGGCGCTGGCCATTCTGACGGTGCATCATTGGTCCGCGCAACGAAAAGGCTTGTCTGAGCTGCGTCGCGTTGCTCACCAGCAGGTTCTGTTAACCTGGGACCCGGCGCATCCGAAATTCTGGCTCGTTCAGGATTACTTCCCTGAAATTCTTGAAACTGACCTGCGCATTTTCCCCTCGCTTGCCTTGCTCGAAGAGGTTCTCGGCAACCTCGAAGTGCATGAAGTTCCAATTCCGCATGATTGTGTGGACGGGTTTCTCGGAGCATATTGGCGAAGGCCCGCCGCTTATCTCGACGAGGAGGTTCGCGCCGGCATTTCGAGTTTTGCGCGCCTCAAAGATGTTAGGTCGCGAATTGAACGTCTGCGGCTGGATCTTGAAAGTGGGGATTGGCAGCGTAAGAACGCTGAAATTCTTCACCTTGAAGAATATGATCTCGGCTATCGGTTGGTCGTGGGTCAGGGCGTTGGCGAATAAGTTGGGCAGGCCGATGGATACGCGCCACTTAACTGAGAGCTCCGACTGCGCGCGCCGCCGACCCAAATTTTAGATAGATGATTTTTTGACAATGCCTGATAAGGACACTCCCTCTGCCAGGTTAAGGCACTCCCTTTGTAGTTGTCCCTTCTTGAATTTATGTGATTTGAATGAGAGGCTAGCATCATCAATGATTCATCGAGACCCAGCCCCGATAAGTTAATTAAGGAGTTTGAAGATGAGTAACGATAAATTTCCCTATGTAAATCATATGAATATTCTTTTTGACCCTTTGCAACTCATTGATGTTCAATCGTTGGTAGAAAAATGTACGGACCGTTGGTACAACCAGACTTTATGCAAGGTCAATGAATCTGTTGTTCGACTGGGTATCTTGCAGGGAGAGTATCACTGGCATAAACATGAAAAAGAAGACGAGTTTTTCTTTACGCTTGAAGGCAAGCTGATTATTGATATAGAAGGAAGCGAATCCGTTGAATTACATCCGCACCAGGGGTATATGGTTCCCAAAGGGGTGGTTCACAAAACCAGAGCGCCGGAGAAGACTATTGTTTTGATGATTGAAACAGCGGGAATCATACCGACAGGTGATGCTTAACATCCGTGCCCTCCGTCTGCTGCACCGTGTGGGTGAACTGGTGCGACTGGTCGTTGAACACCC
>JBIOWC010000423.1:0-2702 GCA_044868105.1 Blastocatellia bacterium | reverse complement strand
GCGCGCGGAATGTTGTTGGCCAATGCTTGTGAAGTCATCGGGCTTACGGAAAACCAGGGGTTGCATTTTGTAGTTCGCAGTTTTCACACTGGAGTAATTTCGGTTATCGGCAATCCGGCGATTGACTCTATTCGACGCGCGGTACAACAAAACCGCACACCCAATGTGGTGCTGGCTTATGAAGATAATTTTCAACTGGTTGCCGAAGCTTTGCCTTATTGGCACATCGAACGCGCAATTTTGCATACGCGCATTGATTCAATTCGATTGCCTCAGCCTGCATCACACACGGTTCGCTATATCTCGGTAGCAGAGATTGTCTCACACCCAGATTTATCGGATGAATTAAAGGCTGAGTTGATGGTTGCAGGGAAAACCACGCAAGTCGTTGCCTCGTTTGCCGAAGGCAAAGCGGTTTCGTTTTGTTACGCCGGATGGGAGACCGAAACGCTCTGGGATGTTTCGATTGAAACCCTGGCCGAATTTCGTGGTAAAGGTCATGCTGTACAAGCTGTGGTCTTCTTGATTCATGAAATAAACAAACGCAACAAACACCCGGTGTGGGGAGCGTTGGAATCAAATAAAGCTTCGATGAGACTGGCAAAAAAACTTTTTTTTGAGCCGGTTGATTCGCTGTTTGTATTTGAACAAAAGCGCGAAAAGTCTTAAAGTTGAAAATCATTCAATTTTTTTCATTGCAATAATTTTTTATATTTTAGAGAGGAAAAATCATGAGAGAAGCAGTTATTGTTGATAGCGTCAGAACCGCGTTATGTAAATCGTTTCGCGGGTCTTTCAATTTAACTCGCCCTGAAGATTTATTGGCGCACGCGTTGAAATCGGTAATCGAACGCAACCCACAAGTTTCCAAAGAAGAGGTGGAAGATATCATCGTCGGGTGCGGACAACCGCACGGCAAACAAGGTAACAATGTTGCACGCGTCTCGACCATGCTTGCCGGATTCCCTGCCTCAACCGCCGCAATTACCATTAATCGTTTTTGCTCATCGGGTCTACAATCAGTGGCTTACGCCGCGCATCAAATTTTGAACGAAGGGGCCGATGTCGCAATTGGCGGCGGACTGGAAAGCATCACGATGATGAGTCGCGATTTTGACCCTCATCCGGTTGTTCAAGAAAAATATCCTGGCATCTATATGGTGATGGGTGACACGGCCGAAGTCGTAGCCAAACGCTATAACATCAGCCGCGAGGCACAGGATGAATATTCCGTTCTGAGCCAACAACGCACGGCGCGTGCACAGGCCGAAGGTTTTTTCAATGATGAAATCGTGCCCATGCAGGTGACGCGCGGCATCTTCGATAAAAAGTCAGGCGAATTGGTTGAGAAACAGGACTATCTGGCTGATAAAGATGAATGCAACCGCCCGGATACGACGCTTGATGGCCTGCTCGCTCTCAAACCACATTTCGACCAGACCAGTGGAAAAGGTACGGTGACGGCTGGCAATACATCACAATTATCGGATGGCGCATCGGCAACGCTCGTAATGTCGCGCGAGCGCGCAGACCAATTGGGACTCCGCTACAAAATGATTTTTAGAGGCTTCAATGTTGCCGGATGCGAACCGGATGAAATGGGCATCGGTCCGGTGTTCGCCGTTCCCAAACTGCTCAAACGCTTTAGTCTTTCAGTTGATGATATTGATGTTTTTGAACTCAATGAAGCATTCGCGGTTCAAGTTGTTTATTGCCGCGACCGTTTAGGACTAGACCCTGCAAAGCTCAATCCAAACGGCGGATCAATTGCAATCGGGCACCCGTTTGGCATGACCGGTTCTCGCCTGGTGGGCACGATTGCCAATGAAATGTTACGTCGAAAGCACAAATGGGGAGTGGTTACGATGTGCATCGGCGGTGGACAAGGTGCAGCCGGATTGTTTGAAGCCTGCAATTAGTCATTGTTCTTGGGTCGCCTGCTCTTAATGCACATCGCAGTTCAAGCGTTGTGACGAAGGGCAATAAACAGATGAGCCAAGACCAATTTGTAACGCCCCTGGCAAACTAAACGTAATTAGAGTTGGAGTTTCTTCCAATAAACAACTCAACTAAAAATGAAAAGGAGCCACTATGTGGATTAGAAAAGGTGACAGAGATGCCAAGAAAGGTGTGATCTCTCCCGTACCGACTCAAATCATCTCGAACGAAGAATTTGTGCCGCGCCCGCAAACCGAGCGTCAGAAAAATGTTGAACATTTAATTGGTGAACTGTCCGAAGTGCGAGCGAAAAAGTTAGGTTTGTCGCGCCGCGCATTCATGTCAACTTCGATGGGCATGGCGACCTGTTATCTGGCGATGAACAAAGTTTATGGCAATGTCTTTGAAGTTGAAGAGGTAGAGACGTGGGAAGACGCTCCGCATTTTGAGAAATGGCCCAAGAGTGAATACTTCATTATTGACGTGCAATCGCATTTCACCAACGGATTGGCGTTAGGATTTCGCACCATGGAATTCGCCAAAAACATGGGCTTTCAAAACTTAAAAGACGATAAAGAATCCTACAGTTTCAGGAACTTTGTTAAAGAGATGTATTTCGATAGCGAAACCGCCATCTGCGTCATATCCGGGGTCCCGAGCATGGAGAAAAACAAGGATGACAAGGGCAACATCCTCGAAGGCGCAGCTCGCGACAAAGGGGTTTTGCCCAGTTGGCTGATGTCGCAAAGTAAAAGGAAGATTAA
>JBIOWC010000422.1:0-5186 GCA_044868105.1 Blastocatellia bacterium | reverse complement strand
CGAAACCAAAGAACGACCGAGAAGGAGAAATCAGAAAACTAGACCTCGCTGAAGCTGAGGCCATCTTACGCAATGATGCGGCAGCGGCAGCGGCCTTCTATGCTGACGATATCGTGGTTAATAATCCTCGTTATACGGTCACCAATGGCAAACCGGCGCTCCTGGCATTGATCAAAACCGGGAGCATCCATTATGCGTCATTCGTCCGCGAAATAGAGACCATTAGGTTTCAGGGTGAGATGGCGATTGTGATGGGCAAAGAAACCGTCAAACCGGATGGCAAGGCTCCCGGAGCGGGGCAAACCATTCAACGGCGCTATACGAATATCTGGATGAAAAGTAAAAGCAAGTGGCTGCTCATAGCCCGTCACGCAAATATTATCTGCACCAATTAGGATATTGGCTTAGTTCTCGCCTAATATCCAAGGCATCGGAGTGCGCGAAGCGAATTCCCCAGGCCTTGTGCCGCGCGCGCGCCCGGTGACGCGCAGCGTTAAGCGAAAGAAGATGTCCCAACTATGAATCCGGAAAAAGGACGAACGGTTATTGAGATTCTCAAAAGTCGGGGCGGCAAATGGACAAGCGTGTTCTTGAAAAACGGACAAGAATTGAGCGTGTTCAATATCGCCTGGGGGTACGATCTTGGTGATGACTATGCTCATGTAACGACCAATATCAGCCCGGCAAACGACGAACCGGCAGAGGTGGATTTCTTCACTGTAGATGAGGTGACGAAAATAGCGGATGCAGAGACAGGAAGAGTGGTTTGGAGTCTCGAATGAAAAGCCAGGCACCAGGTCTACAGAGTAAGAAAGCCTAACTCTACGTTAAAGTAAGAAAGCCTGACACGACGTTCGACCGCCGCCGTAGCGTGCGGGTGCTTATCCTTCAAGCGGGTTTCGGGGCGGTCAACGCGGGCGTTCGGCACTGTCTACGTTTGACGGAGCCGCGGCTGAAACGCGCTAATATCTTAGCGGCGGTGTCGCAGGGGAGAGGTTCGTCTTCAATATATAGCGCAGGGCGTAGAACTGAGCCCGCTGACGCGAAGGAGAGGCATGAGTCGAATCGCAGAACTGTTGGAGAAACGCATCGCCCTGATCGGGCAGATGGAAGCGCTCGAAAAGGAACACCGGATTGCTGAGTTCAATCTTGCCAAGCGCGAGATTGAACGCCAGCTAAAGGATCTTGAACAGGAAGCCCAGGACCTGGGCTTCGGCGACGCATACGAAGGCGCCAAGCATACCGACTGTGGAGGCGCACTCGTCTTGGATGCTCAAGGCAAGGATTACTGCCTGAAGTGCGGGAAATCAGGGACCATATTAATCAATGACGATCGAACGGGCGCTTTAAGATACCGCTTCAAAGAGGAATGGGCTGAGTCCGGCGATTGGTACTACGGATGATGACTCGACAGGAGACCCATCATGGCAAAACCTTGTGCTGAATGCGACTCTCGGGATAAAGACCTTAACCAAGGCGACGGCAAATGCAATCACTGTGGCGGGACAGGGATTGACATCGGCGTGGCGGTGCTTGCCGGGTACGAGGGCGACTGCGAAAGCTGCGGCGGAACCGGGCTGTGCCCGGCCTGTAATGGAACGGGAGAAGTCGCTTGAACTGTTTATTGAAGGGCGAAGCGCGAAAGGCGCGAAGGAGATGAACTGTTCGGCTCGCAGACTCGTGCCGAACAATTCATTGAACCCGCCGCCTCGATGGCATCCTTTTCCTGATTTTTTTTGATGTAAATTGAATCGCTGCGCCCGGCGCGGATTAAGTCGGGCGTTAGGCCGTAACACTACGGAGGCTTTATGATAAAAATTGCTTTGGCGCTCACACTCCTGCTCCCTGATCGCCTTCCCAGCCTCATCGTCCTTGTCGGCTTCTGGATTCCCCCTGCAGTGGCCGGCTGGGTGGCGGCAGGATTCCTTCAGCGAAGCACCAGGCGCTACCGCGCCACAGTGACCTTCGCAGTTCTGGCGACCTTCGTGCTGGGCTACGCGGCGGCGTGGTTCCTCTTTAACCTCGGTCGCATGCCGCCGTACATACCCGGAGCATCGCCCGATCCAACGTTCGCGCCGCCGGAGGCGGTCACGGGTCTCGCCGTCGTCACAAGTGCGCTGGTGTTGCCCGGCAGCGCGCTCGCCTGCGCACTGGCGTTTGGCCGCCGGAGGCGGATGCTCAGACGCCTGCCTACTTCGCCTGGGCCGGCCTAACCAGTCGGTGGACCGGAGCGCGCGAAACAACGACTCGCCTGAAATCGGAAATATCGCCGCGCGCCCCCTCAACTCCGTCGTTAGATAGCTTGCTAGGCCTGTGGTGAGGTATTTATATTTGATGCGTTTTGTTGGCGACAATTAAAGGAGGTCCTGCCAATTAGCTTGAGGGCCAATATATCTAACCAGGCCGGTTCTGAGATCAATCGTCGCGGGTTTCTACGTAGCGCCTTGGCGGCAGGCGCCTCTCTGGTTACGGCGCGCACCACGCCGCCGCTCGCCTTGGCTGCTGGATATAAAGCTGAACGTCACTTCGCGCCCGTCAAAGTTTCACGCGACCGGATCATTCGCGAAGTTGTCGGCCTCAGACCCTATCGCGCTGAGGGATTTGTCGTCGCCGCCGAGCGAGTCGGCGAAAAACTTCTCATCCATAATTACGGCCACGGCGGCGCCGGTATCACCCTCTCCTGGGGAACGGCGTCACTGGCCGTGGCGCTGGCGCGCGACTTTCTGCAGACGCGCGCGTCACGGCGCAGTGAACGGTCGGCGGCGCCACGGCGCTTTGCCGTTCTCGGCTGCGGCGTCAATGGCCTGTCAACAGCGCGCCTGCTGCAACGCAGTTTTCAGGACGGCCCTGGCACGGTGAGCATCTACGCCCGCGACCTTCCACCTGACACGACGTCAAACATCGCCGGAGGCTTCTGGTCGCCGACCTCGCTCTACGACCCGCAAGCTGGGTCAGCGAAGTTTGTCGAACAGTTTCGCCTCGCGTGCCGCATTTCCAACCGCGCTTTTCAACTGCTCGTGGGCCCGGAGTATGGCGTGCATTGGATAGATACCTTTGAGCTAAACCGCAACGAAGCGGCGCTGGCGCGCGAGCTCGACGGCGGCAACGATCTCTACCCGCAACAAGAGATTCACCGAGATGCGGAGCATTATTTCGGCTTCCCTTATGCGCGTCAGTACAGCACGATGCTCATCGAACCTCCGGTTTATCTCAACGCGCTCTTGCGCGACTTCTATATCGCTGGCGGGAAGTTGACGGTTAAGGAATTCCGCAGTCGTGAAGAGCTTATGCGCTTGCCCGAGCCGGTCATCTTCAACTGCACAGGGCTGGGCTCCCGCGCGCTTTTTGATGATCAGAAACTAGGTCCCGTGCGCGGTCAACTAGAGGTGCTGCTGCCGCAACCAGAGATTGACTACTGTTACTTGAGTCGGGGTTATATGTTCCCACGCCGCGACGGGGTCATTCTGGGCGGCACCTTTGATCACGACGACTGGTCCCTGGCGCCGAGGCCTGAACAGACCGCTCAAATCCTGGAAGCGCATGCTGAGATAATGAAAGGATTGAAGTGACTACCAGGATTTAGGACTGATTAACCTATAACCTAACTGGCCGCGCCGGCCGCAGCGCGCGAAGCAAGTTGCTTGTCGTTTTCAGTGCCGCGCGCGCCCGCTCAACTCGGTCCTTAGCCGCTACTCATTATCCGTCGAGAGGAGAGAGAATGAAGAAGATGCTTCTCGCCGTCACGGCTATCGTCATCGCTCTTTCAGCGATACCCCTGGCAATGACTTGGGCCGGCAATGCCCAAAAAGAGGTTATCGGGTTGACTCCCGAGCAAGTTCGCTGGTTCACGCCGCCTTACTACACCGATGGGCGGCAGCGAGCACAACTGTTCGGCGACTCGAGCCAAAGCGGCGCGTGGATTGATCGGGTTAAGATACCCGGCGGCAAGCGCGTCCTTGCGCATACGCATCCGCAAGACGAACTGGTCACCGTGATCGAAGGGACCTGGTATCTGGGCACGGGAGAAAAATTCGACTCAGCTAAGCTAAAGGGCTACCCGGCTGGCAGTTTCATCGTCATTCCGGCGGGGGTTGCGCATTTCGTGGCGACAAAGGAAGAGGGCGCGACCGTTCAGCTCAGCGGCAGCGAGGTATTTCGGACGAACTATTTAGAGAAGTAAGCTCTCAACTGGACAAGCTCAAAAGATGGAGAAAGAAGTTGTCCTGAAGGCCGCGTCTACGAAGCGGTCGGACCGGAGCGCACGAAGCCAGATTCAGAGGCTTGCGCTGGCCGAGTCGCTCTACATCAACGCGCCCGGTCAACCGCCGCGTTAGGTGGCGTTCACGAGTGACAACGTTTTGTCTGTTCTGGTAAGACAAGAAGTTGAACGGAGGTGAGCAAATGCATTGGTGGGGATGGTTTTTGCTGATTGTTGCTGTGCTGCTTTGTGCAGTCGGCGTGTTCTATCTGGTTAATAGCATGTGGTGGTACTACCTGCACCACTGTGCCACTTGTGGAGCGCGAGGATCCTTGTTGGGGCCACTGCGCGGCTGGCATCGCGGCAAGCTTCTTAACCAACAATGGCACTGTCCGCGGCATTCCTTGAGTGACATCGAAGAGTATGAACGCGGCGAGAAACAGAAATGGACTGAGGAATGGGAATCCCGGCATGGCTACTCTTCCGCGGCTACGAGCACGGACGATGCCGCCACGCGCGAGTGTAGCAAGTGCCACCGGCTAGTCTCAGAAATAACCGCCTGTAAGTCCTGCGCAGCCGAGTTCTGTCACACCTGCTTGGGCAAGACAATTGCCGTTCAACACGTGCCAGGGCCTGATGAGCAAGCGGTAAAATGTGTGTTCTGTGGGAAGGCGTTCTTCTAGCGGAACGCACGTGACAGCAGATAAGCGCAACCCAACAACTGATTGAACCGGACTGCGAATAGCGTTGCTTTCAGGCGCGAGAGTTGGCTATTTTGCCGGTGTCCCCGCGCCCGGTCAACCGCCGCGTTAGGCAATCATAATTGAGCCAACCCAGAGACACATTATGAATAATAAAAAATGGGTCTAGGGAAGTTTAGAGAGGATTTTCTCTCAATAACTTCAACAATTCAAAATACAAGTTCTTTGAACGATTATTAAAACGCCACTCACACTCTTTTAAGTGCAAATTGAAAGTTTCCTTTGCT
>JBIOWC010000421.1:0-7344 GCA_044868105.1 Blastocatellia bacterium | reverse complement strand
GGCAGAAGCCCGACCTGCGTGGTTTTGATGGCTTCAAGAAGCGCGCGGGTATCCGATTTATAAATCAACAGCGTGAGCGCGCCGACGCCGATCAGGACTTGAATGAGGCCGCGCCAATTCAAGCCGCGCCGCTTTTCAATTGCCTGATTGTGGTTTTGAGTTCCTCGCATTCGGATGTTTATTTAAAGGTGTCGCGCAAGAGAAGAATAAATTTATTCTCCCCTTCTCCCTTGCTCCTCTTCTCCTCTTTTTCTCTTCCTGGCGTTTCGTGGTTTCGAGTGCACATTGACCCACATCTCAGCAATCTCTTTCAGTGTCGAAAAGATGTGGCTGGCGCGCACGGTTGAATGTCCGGCTTGGCGCGGATAATGGCGCACGCCGATTTCCACAAGCCGCATTCTGAGAAACCGCGCTTTGGCCAGTATTTCAGCGTCCACGAAAAATTTTTTTGATTCAATGGCGATTTTATCGAAGACATCACGGCGAAAGAGTTTGAAGGCGCAATCAATATCGCGAACATTGATTCTGAAAATAATTCTGACCAAAAGGTTATACCCCCAGGACAAGACCAGGCGCGTCAACGGGTCGAAGCGATAGATGCGAAACCCGCAAACAATATCGGCGTTTTCAATCAACGGCAGCAATTTTTTCAACTCCCCGACATCGAATTGATTATCCGAATCGGTATAGAAGACCAACCCATGGCGGGCGCTGGTAAAGCCGCTCTTCAAGGCTTCGGCATAGCCTCTATTCGGCTGGTGATGGATAACGCGAATATGCGCCGGGTCTGTGCTTGCCAACCGGTCAGCGATTTCAGGTGTGCGGTCAACTGAACCGTCATCAACAATGATGACCTCCCAATCGCGCAGATTCAAAGACCTGAGCACATCCGCCATGCGGGTTGCCGCAGTTTCGATATTATCTTCTTCGTTATACGCAGGCAAAACTGCGGAGATGGAATCAAATATCATGGTTCAATCAGTCGCCCTTCGGGCTTTTGACCTCTGCTGAAATTTCGGGAAGTTTGATTTTTTTATTTTTATCGTTCCGATAATCATAGACTTTAAAAACAATCTTCGGCGCGAGCGCATCCGATTCTGTCGGCGTTAATCGCTCTGCGGCAATCAATTGTCTTTTTAATTCGTCGTAGCTTTGCACGATTTTCGCTTTGAAGGCCGATAGTTGCAGCTGGTAATCAGCAAGATTTACCCAGGTGTAATAACGTCGCTGGAAATTGTTAAACTCAAAGGCCTCGGCCCGAACATTCAAAAGCGCCGGCAACTGCTCAACCAGATAATCATTCTTATTCCAGCCAATATGTGAACGGGAAGGAGGGGAAACCGGGCCCTTTTTAGGATCCATTACCTGCCGTTCAAAATAGGTGGTGCGGGTTCCGGTTGACAGCACGACTCTTCCGGCTTTTGGCAAATCATATAAGGTGTAAAAGGCGATTGGCGGGAAATCCTCGGTTACGCTTAATGTCCAGCCGCCGCCACAGCCAATCGAGAACCCTGAACCGCCAACTCCCCCGCCGCCGCTCTCATCCGAAACCGAGACTTCTGCGGAGATGGTCATTTCGCTTAAGAGATAGGCGGCAAATCCTCTGGCTTTCGTTTCAGCCAACAGGTTACACGCCGTCAACCAATAATCTTTGTTCTCTTCACTGGGGTTGGCCTGTTTGGCAATGGCCAGCAGCGCCTCACGGTTTTCAATCGGCGCTTTGGCCAGCAAGATCATCACCGCATCAGGCGCATATTTATAAATCGGTAAGAGGTCATCGGCCGGAAGCGCAATATCGAGTTGTATCAAGCTGTCGAGCGCCAGAAAAAAGACAATTTTTTCATGGTCCTGGCTATCTTCAAGGGAATTTTTCGCGGCTATCAGTAAGGCCTTGGCCTGCTCTTTGAGTCCCAGCCTGCCGACCTGATAAGCCGCCCAGGCGCGGTCTTTCAGTAAAGGAGCAAAGAGCCGGCTACCGACTTCGCTTTTAAGTTGTTCAAGTTGATGCGTATCGGTTTGCGCTTTTTCAAGTTCTGACGGATTGTCCTGCGCGAGAGCTGAACCCGACAAAAGAGTCATTATAAAAAGGCTGAGAATAAATCTCATCACGCCACCCCCATCTTCATCTTTTGCACGGGTGAACTCATTCTAACCCAAATAGCCCAGCGCCCGCAGGCGTTCGCGAATCTCTTCACTGTCTTCATCGCTCATCACATCTACATCGCCGGCGCCTTCATAGACGCTGGCCCCGGACCGGCGCACAGGATTGTCGCGCATATAGGCTTCGGTGAAAATTTCTTCAAGCACGCGACCATCCATATCTTCGGGAACCTCAACGCCCAGGGTGTGCAAAATGGTCGGCGCATAATCAATAATGCGGGCGCTATCGAAGCTTAATCCGTTGCGCAAATTTGCGCCTCGTCCAATCATAATGCCATGCATGCGATGGTCGCCCGAATTGCCGTAAACCGGCGTGATGAATTTATTCGAGGTCAAATCCAGGGTGCCGAGCGGTTTGTTGGTCATATCGGTTGGCAAAAATTGCAAATCCGGCGCTTCTTCGGTGTGCGCGCCGGTGTACAAATCTTCGGGTCGCCAGATTGGCCCAATTAAGGGTTGTCGAGTTTGCGGGTCGGTGAGTTTTCGTAAACGCTCAGTAAGGTCACGCATTAACTCTTCATATTCCGCGCCCGGCGCCACCGTGCCATGTTTTTCACGCCCTTTCAGGTTAATGAAGATTTGTCCGTAGTTACCTTTTGAAAAAGCTTTGGTACGCGACCAATCCACATCATCAAGCGACAGCATCAAGGCATTGGCGAGTTTCATCAACTTCGAGCGATTGGTTACGCCAACCGATAAACGAAGATGCGCCAGCCCTAACTTCATCGCCGTGCGATAGCCGAAATCGGGTGTGAGACCCAATTTGAAGAGGGCTTTTTTCACCCGGGTTAGGGCATCGCGTTTTAAGATCAACAAGCCTTCTTCCATCAACCAGACGTTAAAGCAGAGGAATTTATAAATCGGTCCAAACCCGTGATCTGAACCCATAAAAATGGTCGTCTCATCATCAACCGCATCAAACAGGGTTCCGAGCGTCGTATCAACCGCGCGCCAGTATTCGTGAATGCGTTTGATATGTGTGTCGTACTCTTTTTGACTAAAGAACGGATGCGTCTTGTCGAGCACGTGCCATAATTCATGTTGAAATCTATCGGTGCTCCAGTAATGCGTAACGAAGACTTCCCAGGGGTAATTGCGCATCAGGTAGAGATTGACTTTAGTTTTGTATTCGAGTTCCTCAAAAAACTGATCGAGCATCTTATCCACATTGCCCGGCGCGTAAACTTCCGTGATGTAGAGCTGATAATCGCCAAATTTTGATTCAATCTCCTGACGCAGGCTCTCAGGGTAAGTAAAGTCGGTTCGCCCGCGTGGGGTTAAAAAATCTGCGACCATCACCCCATTGACCATTTGCGGAGGATAGGTGACCGGCATATTGGTCACGATACCCGGTTTGCCGAGATTGCCGAGAACATCCCAGAACGGCAGCCCGTCGCGGGTGCGCGAACTGATGGGCGTATCCGGGAGTTCGCCTGACCCTCGGCGCCGCAATAAAAATTCCAGCACCCCATGTTTGCCGGGGTTGGTTCCCGTCGCAAACGAGACCCAGGCGGTCGGGGTAATCGGCGGAATGGTGGTTTCCAAGGGCGAGCGCACGCCTTCGCCGATAAATTTTTGCAGGCGCGGCATCAAGCCTTGCGCCATTAAAGGGTCGAGAATATCAAATGTCGAGCCATCCAGCCCGATAAATAAAACCTTTTTGCTCATAATAAAAAATCAAATCTGTTCAGGTTCCGGAAAGGCCACCCGATCGTAAATTCCTGCAAGTGAAATTGTGCAATCAATGGATGCCAGTTGAAGTTTTTTATCCAGACCTCTGACGATATACAAAAGCCAGGCGTCGTCTGCCTGCCTAATGAAATGTTCGACACGAGCCTCATCTTGGGCAATCAAAACATAGTCCGTGAATGATTCGATATTTTGGTAACGAAAAAATTTTCCGCCTCTATCGAAAGCCTCAGTTGACGGAGAAAGAACATCAAAAATCACTGTCGGATTGATGAGAACATCTTTTTGTTCATCATGAAATTTCGGCTCATCGCAAACGATGGTGAGATCAGGGTAAGCATAAAGTCCGGGACGGCTCGTCCTTACCTTCATATCATTTGAAAATGCCTGACAAGATTTACCTCTAAGGTGGATGACAACTTCAGCGGTCAAATTTACAGTGATTGCACAATGCGCAAGGCTTGCGCCGGCCATCGCGAAAATTTGCCCGTTCAGGAACTCGCTCTTGTATTCAGCTTTCCTTTCAAGCTCTAAATATTCTTCAACGGTGTAGCGTTTTATCACTTGCGTTGACATATGCGCTCTCCTGGCTTGAGATAATAGCTGACCAACAATCAAGCCAACCATCAAAACTTTGGACTATAGATGACGCGGTAGCAATTTTCAACTGCGCGCATTTCGCGCTAACGCTGCTTCACCCTTGCGATTTTTTATCCATAACCGAACCTGTTGCCATTTCTCCGCCAGACGATTCAATTCGCGCTCATCGTAAAAGCGCAGCCCCAGCAGCACAAAAGGAAAGCTAAGGGCAATCAAGGCCTTGAGGCCAAGCGTTAAAGCGAGGGCGGTTTTGCGCGGCGAACCGCCGCTTAAATAATCAATCACGTAAAACGAAGCGATGATTAAACTGCCCACCACAAACATCAGAAAAATGCGCTTCCACTCATACGTCACTTTGAAAAACAGATTCGATACGAAATAACGAAGGGCGCAAAAAAATCCATAAGAGAGGAGCGTCGAAAGGCTTGCCCCGATGCTGCCATAACGCGGAATCAAGACGAAATTGAGCGCGATATTAAACCCCAGCGCGGCGATTGTCAGCAGCGGCCCGTAAAAGGTTCGCTTGCGCAAGGTGATCCCGACATTTAACACTCTTGAGGCGCTATCGAGCACAACCGAAAAGGCCAGCAGCGGTAAAATTGTCGGAAACAGATTATAACTTCTATGCGCAAACATCATCAGTCCGTTGCCGGCGACGGCCGACACGTTAAGCGCTAATAACATACTCACGAAAATAATATAGGTCAGCACCCGCGAATAATATTCATCCGCGCCTTCTTCATTCATCACCTTAAAGCGCATCACCGTCCACACTTGTGCAAACGGCATAATCGCCAGCGTCGTTACGGCTCCGGTCACATTGTTGGCCAGCGCATACACGCCCACTTCGGTTTCGCCTGAATAGTGTTCAAGGAAGAAGCGATCAATCATCACAAAGAGCGTCGAAGCAATGGTGCCAAAGATAAACGGCGAACCAAAAGCCAGCATCTCGCGCACTTCGGCAAACGAAAACTTCAGACTTAATTCGCGCCACACCCCTACATAAAAAATCAGCGTCTCAAAAGCCACCCCCAGCAAACGGCCAATTAAAACCATCTTCACAGAGGCTTCGACAAAATAGACCAGATAACAAATCAAGATGATTTGCACGGTGAAGGCCGTGATGTTCAGCGCTGAATAACGCGCCGAGTAAAATTTGGCGCGCAATATCGAATCGGGAACGATATTGATGACTTCAAAAAATCCGATGAGAAAAATTAAGCGTAAGAGGTCGGGTCTTTGCGCATCTCCTGTAAATGCTAAAGCTGCGATTTGTGGAGCTAACCAATAGAGTAAGGCCGTAAAGAACGCCGTTGAACAGAAGAGAAAGATTAAGGTTGAACCAACGATGCGGCGACGATGCCCAACCTCTTGGGTATCGTAGTAGTGGCGAAAGAAAGCCTGATTCAAGCCGAATTTTAAAACCACGGAAACCAGGGTGAGCGTGACCGTCAAGAGCGCCAGAACCCCGTACTCGTTAGCCCGGAGTTTGCGCGTGTAAAGCGGAATCAGCAAGACGCCGAAGGCGCTGCTGACGAGGCTGCCGATGCTATAGATGAGCGTGTGCTTAACCGTGCTTTTTATCTTGTCGTAAATCGTAGCAACATCTCCTCTACTTGCGGATTACGGGATAGGAGTCATTGAGCCTCTCGCAAGTTGCGGGCGTTGGTCTGTTTTATCGCCTGAATTTTCATACCCAGCAATACCACTAAAACGATGACCAAAGCAGCAAGGCTCGTATAAAGGGATGCGGTGAAGGTCTTTGGCGCGAACGAAAATGATACCATATGTTGACCGGCCGGCACGCGCACGGCACGCATGGTGTAGTTGGCGCGTAAAATTTCAGTCGCTTCGCCATCAATGGTTGCCCTCCAACCAGGAAAATAGTTATCGCTTAAAACCAACAGCCCTTCATCTGGGTTATCGGTTTGAACCACCACCCGGTTGCGCCGCTCTTCAACAAGCTGCGCTTTGGCGTTGGTTATCATAAAAGATTCAAAATTCGTATAGCCGAGTAACCGCTCTTTTTCTGTGAAAGCGGAATGGAGAATATCTACGGGCAAGTCGCGTAACTGCTCAAGGGTCTCGCGGGGCGACGGAGTGTAAAACAGGGTTTCAACAAAAAAAGCTCGCGGCATTGCCCGTGGGTTTTCATAAAGCGCCAGGCCTTCGGCTTTCACGAGCAACTCATGATTTGGCGGCGCAGGAGTTGATTCGTGGGTCAGCACATAGCGCACGCCAAGCAAATCGAAATAGCGCGATGCGGTTTCATCAAATACCACATGGCTCAGGCGGTCTTGCGGTTCAATGAGCGAGCAAAATTCTCTATACGATTTCGGAAAGAGTTGGTCTTTGCCGGTGACGGTTGAAATTCCGTAGGCGAGCAAGGTGTTGGGCGGCGCGATAACCTTCTCTTGGCTCATGTGCGCCCGCCGGTTGGTTTCGATATCGGAAGGCGCGACCAAAACGCGACCGGGCAAAGCTTTCAATTTTTCGGTTATCGCGGTTTTCGGAAAAACCCGCGCCGCTTCATGGGTTTTATCGTATTGCAAACTGTTTAAAAACAGGTCGCCAACCAACAACACCATCAATGAGGCGAAGAAAACTTGTCGGGTAATCTTGGCCTGGCTCCACAACCACAGCAACCCGTAGGCGGCAAATATAAAAAGAAGCGGTAACCAAATATTCGATTTTGGCGGCGCGAGTTGCGAAGTCAGCGCGGCAAGAACACTTTTTAAATAAGCCAGCCGTCCCGAACCCGCAACATATTCCCCATTCGTGTTGCCAATGAGTCCCGAAAGTTTTACGACATAAGAAACCGCGACCGCAAGGGCGGCAAAAATCAAACTGCCGAGTAAAAATCTCCTGGCTTGACGAGTAAAATTTTTCAACCCT
>JBIOWC010000420.1:0-11109 GCA_044868105.1 Blastocatellia bacterium | reverse complement strand
TCGTAGGGGTCGCCAAGCGCCGTAACCAAGGTCTCAACCACTCGTTTGTCCGTCATCTGTGATAATGCGGCAATGGTTTTCTTGCGCAGGGAAACGGAGCCGTTATGCGCCAGTGGCAAGAGCGTCTCAATCGCTGCCGGGCTACCAATTTTTCCTAGCGCTTCAATGGCATCTCCACGCGCCCCCGAAGTATCGCTTTTCACCAAATCAATAAGCGCCACAACCGCATCCTTCGAGCCGATTTCACCTAAAGCGTTTGCCGCTAAAGACCGCGTGGCAGGATGGGCATCCCGTAAAAGGGTTATTAAACCGGGGACGGCGATTTGCCCCAAACGCCCCAGCGAAGCGGCAGCCTGCGCCTTCAAGGGGGAGTTTTCATCTTTCAATAAATCAATCAGCGGGCGTACCGCGCGTTCGCTTCCGCTATCGCCTAAGGCGCGTACCGCAGCCGCACGAACATTCGGACTTGAATCATTCAATGAACTAATCAACTTATCAATGGCGGCCGGCGTTTTGATGCCGCCGAGCGCTTCGACGGCGCCCTCTCTGGTGGCCGCCGTCGAAGAATTCGCCATCTCCAATATTTGCTCGGCGGCCGGCTTGCCGAGCAGTCCAAGGGCAAACGCCGCGTGCTGACGAATCGTTGAATTGGCATCGCGCAACAGCATAGCCAAAGGCTTGATGGCACGTTCGTCGCCGATAATGCCAAGCGTATTGATCGCCGCAATCTTTGAATCATTCGCGGTTTCACGATCAATCAACAAACCGATTAACGGGTCAACCGAAGGTTTGCCAATTCGCGCCAAAAGTCGCGCGGCGCGCACCCGTTCATTATCTTTAGGTGACCACATCATGTTAACCAGAGCCGGGACGGCTTTGGCTCCCATGGCGGTCAATCCTTCGGCTGCGTGATATCGAACGAGAGGGTCTTTATCGCGCAAAGCTTCAGCCAAGGGTTCAATGAAGGCGGGTGACCCGCCGCCTTCCATCGCTACACGCGCCAAGACTTGTGCGGCGCGTGTACGGGTACGCCAATCCGGACTGACGAGTGAACTCAGCAAAACTTGTGTGGCTTTCGTATCCTGCATTCGCGCTAAGGATTCGGCGGCCGCCAGGCTAACACGCGAATCTTTATCGTTTAACAAAGCGGTTAAAGCCGGCAAGGCGCGGTTGTCTCGTAAATAACCAAGCGCCGTCGTCGCTTGAATGCGCACCTCAACATTTTGGTCACTGAGCAAATTCATCAAAGGGTCAACTGCGCGTTTGTCTTTAAGCACTCCCAGGACTTGCGCCGCTTCGGCGCGCACTTTCGCATCATTATCTTTTAGCGTATTGATAACCAGCGGGACGGCTTTCGAATCACCCAGTTTGGACATCGTCGAAAGCCCTGCGACACGCGTCTGCCAGTTGGGATTAGCGAGGTCGCCAGCCAGTCTTTCAACAGAGATTCCCAGCAGGGCCAGCGATTCTATCGAAGCTTTATGGACTTCTTCATTACTGTCGTTGGCCGTGGCAAACAATGCATCCGTTGCTTGCGGGTCGCCGATTAAACCGAGCGCTTTGACGGCGGCGACACGCAATTCCGGCTCTTTACCGGTAGTCATAACGATTAACGGCTCGACGGCGCGCCGGTCCCTGGCTTTGCCTAAAACTTCTGCCGATTTAAGGCGAACACTTTTCTCCTGTGAAGAGGTCAATGTGGCAATCAGCGGTTCGAGCGCCTTGGGGTCACCGAACTTAATCAATTGTTCCGCCGCCAGAATTTTGGTATTCGCATCACCGGTCGAAAGCCGGTTAGCAACGGTTTCGGGGGTGACACCGATTGCGGCGAGCGCTTTGACAAGATTATCGCTGAGTTTGCCGTTTGCCTCGGTGGCATTTAGCAGTAAATCTTCGGTTTTATTCCGCTCAAACCCGGTCAGCGACTGATAGATGGCGGTAAGAACTTCTGGTGATTTCTCTTTTTTCAGGCGGCTGATGAGCGCCGTTAAAATGTCGAATTTTCGGTCTTCATTTGAATTTGCTTTTGACCAGTTGGTCATTGATTCAACCGATAGCAGGCGAATCTGTTGCGCCTCATCATTCAGTAGTTCAATCAACACATCCTGGGTTTCATCGCCCTTAAAATTCACCAGGGCTTTTGACAAAGTCAATTTGAGGGCAAAAGGTGTTTCGACAGGTTGGTTGGCCACGTCAGATGGAGACTTTATATATTCAAGCAGGGGTTTTAAGGCGCGGCTGTCGGCAAAATCCAGTAGGGTTTGAAAAGCTTGCTTGCGGGTGTCACCGTATGGACTTTTCAATGCGGCGACCACGAGTTCCAGGGCCTTGCGATTTCCCAAACGGTAAAGCGAAGCCGCATATTCCCAGTCGTTTTCATCAGCGGTTTTTGCAGCCGTACTAATGAGCGTTTCGGCGCTCTTTTCACCGATTTTGCTTAAAGCGATGGCTGCAGCTTTGCGTACACTGGCATCTTCATCCTTTAATAAATTTTGTAATGACCCGTTGGCTTTTGCGGCTTTCAATTCGCCAAGTGCGACGGCCACAGAGCGCTTCACATTGGGCTCACCGTCTTGCAAAGCCTCAATCAATGAATCAATCGCTGAATCGGATTTTAATCGGCCTAACGCCTCAGCCGCTTGGGCTTTTACGAAAGGGTCATCAGAATGCAAGAGCTTCTCAATTTCGGGAGCCACGGATTTATCATCAAGCAATGACAGACTTTCTAAGGCCGCTGTTTTGACAAACCAATTGGCGTCTTGTAACAAAGGCAACAGAAGGCTCACCGCCGACTTATCGGGCGTCCGGCCCAAAGCCCTTCCGGCCGTTCCGCGCACGTACCAGTCTGCATCAGCGAGAAAGGGTTTCAGTTTCTCTGCGGCGTCCGCATCATTCGCAAGTAAGATGGCTTCTATCTGTTTGGCCTTTTTGCTCGCCGGCGTTGAAGCCGGATCATTGATTTGAGCTGGTAGGGTTTGAGGGAGAAAGGTAAAAAGGATGAACAGGCAAAACTTCGCTACCGCAAGATATTTAGTCATCATAAAGCCTTAAATAATAAAGTAAGCAGAGTGATTTTATAGTAGCCCGGCAAGGTTTAGAAAGGCTGGCAAGGTTATCGGCTTAGACAAAAATAAAACGGGCTTTGACACCCTGCCAAAGCCCGTTTTTCACCCTTGCTGTGTTAGGAGACTTAAGCAGCAAGTTTTCTACGAGATCCACCTAGAATTTCATCAAACACATGGAAGGAAGCCATAGTCCGTTCGACGGCCTTCATGGCTTGGATTACATTAATCTTCAAAAATCTGATTAAGTGTCCTACTTCGGTCGGCGTTAAATCTTCCGGCGACCGGCCCGGAATTCCGAGCGGTACCAAATAAGCGCGCAGATTTAAACTGGCACGCTTCATTTCCGTTTCCAGTGTTTTAACAAACTCTTCCCGGTCGGTCATCGTCAAGGTTGACAGACCATCGCGAATAACATTCTTTAATTCGTTGGGGTCAAGCATCCCAAAAGTCTTTCTTGTATTCGCGTTCGTTACTAAATCTTCTCTTCTTGGTATTCTTCTTCTCATTTTTCTACCCCTCCCATAATCCTTAGAATCTCTACATAATTCGAATGCAGTTCTCGGCAAAACCGCTTTGCGATGGCTTAAACGTCCACTGTACGATTTGGTTTCAAAAATCTAAAAAAAGTGTTTCGAGAGCGGTCAGCCCTCAAAAATAAAAGTCCGTTCAATCAACCGGAGATAATTTGTGCAACTGTGATGCCAAATCCAATCTCGTGCCACGCACTTAATAAATTCCCGACCAAACCGATTTATTCCCAGCCTTCCCGACGGTCAATCAAACAGCATTTTTGAGGGTCATCTGATGAAAGAAAATGTCACAAAATCTTGCAAAGAATTTTTTTTAGAGGCCCTTCGTTATGCTATAATTTGTGCGCTAAATTCCATTACCAAAAGAAAAAGGAGAAATACATGGCAGATGAGAGAACAGAAAGATTGAAGGCTATTGACGCGGCTATCGCCGGCGTAGAAAAGCAGTTCGGCAAAGGCTCGATTATGCGCTTGGGCGAAAAAAGAGTCGATGATGTAGCCGCTATTTCCACGTCTTGCCTCAGTCTTGATTCAGCTTTAGGCGTGGGCGGTATGCCGCGCGGAAGAATTGTTGAAATATACGGCCCGGAATCTGGTGGTAAAACCACTCTGGCGCTGCATGTCGTCGCAGAAGCCCAAAAACAGGGCGGTATCGCCGCCTATGTGGACGCAGAACATGCGCTCGATGCCGAGTACGCGCATAAGCTCGGCGTTGATATTGATAACCTATTCGTCTCACAACCCGATTCTGGCGAGCAGGCGCTTGAAATCGTCGAAGCCCTGGTGCGCTCAAACGGTATAGATGTGCTGGTGGTTGACTCGGTTGCGGCACTCGTTCCCAGAGCCGAACTCGACGGCGATATGGGCGATTCGCATATGGGTTTGCAAGCCCGTTTGATGTCCCAGGCTTTGCGAAAATTGACCGCGGTGGTCAATCGCTCGAAAACCTGTCTGATTTTCATTAACCAGGTGCGCGATAAGATTGGCGTGATGTTTGGGTCGCCCGAAACCACAACCGGCGGTCGCGCCTTAAAATTTTACGCCTCTATCCGTCTGGATATTCGCCGTATCAGCGCCATCAAAGATGGCGATAATGTGGTTGGTAATCGCACAAAAGCCAAAGTCGTCAAAAATAAGGTTGCTCCGCCATTCAAAGATGTCGAATTTGATTTGATGTATGGCGAGGGCATCTCCAGGGCTGGCGACCTTTTGGATTTAGCCGTCAATAACAAGATTGTCGAAAAGAGCGGCGCGTGGTTCAGCTTTCAAGGGGAACGCCTTGGGCAAGGTCGTGAAAATGTAAAAAACCTGCTCAAGAATGACCCGGAGATGGCTGGCAGAATCGAAACCGAAGTTCGCAAAGCCATTGGACTCACCAACCCCAATAGCGCTGAAGTCGAAGAAGCCGCCGCGGCGGCGCCTGGTGGTCGCAAAGCTTCAGCAAGAGATTAATTAAAACTCGCCTTTTGCATAAAGACCTGCAAGCGGATTTCTCACTTGCAGGTCTTTATTTTTCATTGTGATTTGCTTGCAATTTAATCCCGCTTAACGGTCTGCTTGCGAGCCATCCTTTTTGCGATTAACATCTCTACCAGTCATTAGGTGGCGAAACAATTTCAACCCAAAATGTACAAGGGATAAGCAATGCGTTTTCCGCGTGGGTTTGCTGACGACGTAAAAAACCAGGCTGATATTCTTCGCATCGTGTCGGATTATGTATCACTCAAACGACGCGGCGCGAACTATATCGCCTGTTGTCCGTTCCATTCGGAAAAAACCCCTTCCTTTAGCGTTCACCCTGGCAAGGGCATCTATAAATGTTTCGGCTGTAATGCCGGTGGCGGGGTCTTCGATTTTGTTATGCATATCGAAGGCTGCGCTTTTCCAGAAGCGCTAAAAATCGTCGCCGAAAAGAGCGGCATTCCGATTCCTGCTGTAGAAGAGACCGAAGACCATAAAAAAGCCGAGCATAATCGCGAAGTCGTTTTGCGCTTGAATGAGCTTGCCGCGCAATTTTTCGAGCAACAATTTATTCATGAAACCATTGGCCAAGCGGCGCGTGAATACCTCGAATCGCGCGGCATCACCGAAGAGACGCGCCAGCTCTTTCGTTTAGGCTATGCGCCGGATAGTTGGGATGCCTTAAGTAATTATTTACAGGAGCAAGGCGCATCCACCAGTGATTTGGATTTAAGCGGACTTGTAAAACTCAAAGATGAAGGCGGTTTTTACGACCGCTTTCGTAATCGGGTGATGTTTCCGATTGTTGATTCCCAAGGTCGCGTCATCGCTTTCGGCGGGCGCGTCATGGGTGAAGGCGAACCCAAATATTTGAACTCGCCGGAAACTGCCGTCTACACCAAGGGGCGACACCTGTACGGGCTTTCATTCGCCAAAAACGAAATCCGTAATCGCGGGTTTGCAATTCTGGTTGAAGGCTATCTGGATTGCATCATGCCTTATCAGGCAGGAGTGCATAACATTGTCGCAAGTCTCGGGACGGCGCTCACCGACAATCAGGTACGACTCTTGCGCCGTTATATGGATAAACCGCAAATCATCGTCAATTTTGACAGCGACTCTGCGGGACAGGCGGCTACCATGCGCTCGATAGAAATGTTGATGACCGAAGGTTTCAAAATAAATATCCTGCAACTGCCCGCCGGTAAAGACCCCGATGAATTTGTTAGAACCCATGGCGCGCAAGCATTTTTAGATTTATTTAAGACCACTCAACCCTATATTGATTATGTCGTCGAGCGCGCCATCAATGAAGTTGACACGATGCGACCGGCTGGCAAAGTTGAAGCCATCAATCGTATCTTGCCGCATCTGGCGCGCATGCCTGATAAAGTGATGCGCGCTGATTACGCCGAACAGATTGCCAATCGGTTGAAGGTTGATAGCCGGGTGATTCGTGAAGAGATGAAGCGCGTCGCGGTCAACCGTCAGCCGACGCTTGACCCCAAGCGAGTCCGCGCTGCGCAGGAGACCACCCAGGCTGAACGTCAGTTGCTTGAATTGATGCTCGCCAATGCCGAGGTGAGACAGGCCATGATTGCCACGCTGACCGAAGATGATTACAGCGAATTGGCATCTTCTGAAATTTTCACGGTCATAAAAAATTTAGAGCGCGAAGGAATCGAACCCGATTTTTCCAATCTCAGCGGACGCCTTGAAGGTGAAGCTGAACGTGAGTTCATTCCGGAACTGATGATGAGCGATTTATCCTGGGTTGGTGGCAAGGATTTTGACACGTTGTTTAAAAAAGCGACGGAAGCCCTCTCTTCGCTCCGACGCAAACGCTATGAACGGCGGCTGGAGGCCATAAAAATTGAAACCGATCAAGCAAACAATGAGGGCGATAATGAACGTATTAATCAGCTTTTTTTGGAAAGAATTGAATTGAAGAAAAAAATCTTCGCATTGGGAAAGTTATAATCATCTAAAGTCACAGATTTCGATTTGCACTTTTGTTGGAAATGAAGAAAAATTTTTTCTTAGATAAATTCTTATTATGAAATTTGAAAAAAATATCGCAAGAAAATCTGCTAAGCGGGACTCTCTTCTTGACATCTTGTATTGATGGGCGTACCAATTCACAGACAGATTTTACTGCATAATTTTTCCCGTTCCTGAAGGAGAGGTTGGCATTGTCCGAAACTGGCGAAAAATATTCAGATGAGGTTGAGAAGCTCCTTGAACTCGGCAAGGAGAAAGAATATCTCACGCTGGATGATATTAATCGTTTACTTCCAGTAAACATCAATTCCGCAGACGACATCGAAGCCATTTTTGATGCGCTTGGCGCAGAGGGCATATCCATCTCTGATTCGGACGTTAAATTCATTGAGGTCGTTTCCAAAGAGCCTGAGGTTACCCCGGACAAATTAGACGAACCGGTTGATGAAGATTTGGATTTGTCGCCGGGAACCGCCGATTCAGCCAATGACCCTGTGCGTTTATATATGCGCGAGATGGCCTCGGTGGCGCTGCTTACCCGCGAAGAAGAGGTCGAAATTTCTCAACGAATCGAACGTGGGCGATTGCGTTCGTTAAAAGCGACATCCCGTTTGCCAATTTGCGTTGAAGCGTTGATTCAGGTTGGCGAAAAGCTTCAACGTGGCGAGATTAATTTTGACGAGTTAATGAATTTCCCCGAACCGGAAGAGACGGTTGAAGAGCCGGCGGTACAAAACATTGAAGATTCGCGCCTTCAAACGTTGGCGGCAATGAATGAGTTAAAAGCGAGCTATGAAAAAGCGATTAGCTTATACGCCACTTACAATGAAGAGCCAAAGAAATCACAAAACCTTTCAACCCTGCGCTATCAATTGGCGCGCGCACGAATAGAGATGAGCCGCAAAGCGCGTATCCTGGAAAGCTCGCTGCAACAACATCAGCAATTGATTGAAATCGTGCAACGCTGCGCTTATCAAGTTAATGAAGCGAAAACCGAAATTGAGCGGGCACGGCGCGCCCTGGATAAGAAAAAGTGGAATGAAGATGAGCGGGAGTTAAAACGCGATTTGCGCGATGCTGAAAGAAAGCTGACCGACCTGGAATCGGCCTGGCATATCAGTTCGGTTGAAATCGAACGCGCCATAAAACAGATCGGCATCGGTGAACATCAATCCTACCTTGCCAAGCGTCAACTGATTGAAGCGAATTTGCGTCTGGTGGTTTCCATCGCGCGAAAATATATCAATCGTGGATTGCAATTTCTCGACCTCATTCAAGAAGGCAATCTCGGACTCATGAAAGCTGTAGATAAATTCGAGTGGCGACGCGGATATAAATTTTCGACCTATGCAACGTGGTGGATTCGCCAGGCCATCACCCGCGCCATTGCCGACCAGGGGCGCACCATTCGCATCCCTGTGCATATGATTGAAACCATCAACAAAATGGTTCGCACATCGCGCGCCTTAATCCAGGAACTCGGTCGTGAAGCGAGCGCCGAAGAGATTGCTGAAAGAATGGATATGCCGGTGGATAAAGTCCGCCAGGTAATGAAGGTTGCGCAAGAACCGATTTCACTTGAAACACCCGTAGGTGATGAAGATGATACACACCTTGGCGATTTCATCGAAGATAAAGTGATTGTCAACCCGGCTGAAGCCGTGATGTCTTCCACTTTGCGTGAAGTCACCGATGAAGTGTTGAAATCGCTTACCCCGCGTGAAGAAAAGGTGATTAAAATGCGCTTCGGTCTTGGTCCGAACGGCGATGAACACACGCTTGAAGAGGTCGGGCAGCATTTTGCGGTCACCCGTGAACGCATTCGTCAGATTGAAGTAAAAGCCTTAAGAAAACTGCGCCATCCGTCACGCGCCAGAAAACTGCGCGCCTTCTTTGACGGCGAACCCCAAGACCCCAATGAACTGACCGAACTGTAACTCCTCCCGACCACCGGTTTAGCAGGCTGCGATTCCCGTTTTCCAATCTCTCAATCAATCGGTCGAATATTGCCATCCGCTCTTCCGAGCGTCTTCTCTTCTTCTTTTCCTTCATCGTCAATCACGCGGCTCGTACTAGTGGAAGGTGGCGTATGACTCGCCGGTGGCTGCGGTAAGCGTGTTTCAACGGGTGGGTCAGTGGTGAGATTGGTTTTGTATTTCGTCAGCAAATCGTCAATCTGAGACTTCTTTTTGGTCGCTTCCATTTCATGGTCAGCTTGCGCCAGTTGGGCATCAAGTTCAGAAAAAGACGAACGACTTTGCAATCTTGAACGCATTTCGTCAATTGTCGAAGCCGGGTCATTCACCCCGAACCCTGCCTGGGTGCTGGTTAGGGTTTCGCGCATCTCGGTCAAATAGACATCGTTGGCAAGCTCAGTTCCCTGCACTTTGCGTTCTTCGCGTAAGAGACGCGCCTTTTCTGCCGCCGCCTCAGCTTCGATGATTTGCCGTTGCAACAGATCGCGCTGCGCGGCCAGCGATTGAATGGCGTCGGCGGCTCGCTGGGCCATCGCTTCATCACCCTGCACACGCATGATTTTCTCGCGTTCAGCCAGCCCTAGTAACTTCAAATTCACTTCGGCAAGCTCTTTCTCAAATAGCTTTTTTGAAGCCCTGGATTGAACTTCGTACTCATTTAACCTGGCAATCTCTCCCCGAGTTACGGCGCGGACATCATTGTCGGGGCTACTCCTTTTTTCAATCATCTCATCGAGATATGAATTAATTAATCGTTTAGTGCGCTCCCACATAATCGAATCTCCCTTCTGATGTTGAGAATTCTAGCTGGCTGACGAGGGTCCATCAATCATTTTTCGTATGACGAACCGATTAACAAATCGAAGAACACCCAAAGAGTACGAAGCTAAAAGTAATTTCCTTCCTGGTGTTCTTACGGCTCAAATTACCTTATTAAGTGGAGGAGTTTTACACGAAATCTTCAATGAGCGATAGCCCTAAAAATCAATGCGCAAAGAACACGAGTTGCGGCGTGCCCTTTGCGCTTTACGAAGCAATTGCCGGGAAGTTTAAATGTAAAAACTAATTATTCTTCACGGTTGCTCGGTCGAAATTATCCGATTGTGGTTTGGTTCCGGTTGAGCGAACCGGCAAGGTCATCGGCTTTACGAATTTGACACGGAAAATCGTGCCCGGTTGCAGATTTACCTCTGACCCTTTAGTCATCAACAATCCGCCGAGCGCTCCGGCGCCAAGTGCACCTGCGCCGGCTGCGCCACCGCCGCCTGAAAGCAAGATGACACCGGCGCCCATCGCGCCGACCTGACTGCCGCGAATGACATTATCCATGGTCTTTTCGCCGCGCTTACCGCCTTTTACCTGCCCCTCATCATTGGCTTTAAGTTTGTCTTGACTATCCCAATCATCAACTGTCGTCAGCATAATCGAAACCGGTTCTTCACCCCAGGGCATTGCCAATCTTTCAAAAATAATACCTAATTCGCCTTCTTTGTGGCCCCGCTTGGCGGCTTTCACATGGGTGACTTTGCCGTGAAATTCTGTGCCTCGCGGAATCACCAATTCGCTATTTACATAAAGCGGTTCCTCAAGCGATGCGGTTACCGGATCGCCGACTTCATTCAATTTAGAACTTAATCGGGTTTGTAATATTATTCTCGCTTTCGTTTCAGGTTCTATGGTTGCCTCGCGTGCGCTTTGGGCTTGAATCGGCTGCATCAGACATAAAACAAAAGCAAACATCATGGCGCTGCTTAACAGCTTTTTCATTATCTTACCTCCAGAATGGCAGTCCCTTTTATTTTTTGCTGTGAAAATATTAGCTCAGAGTGTCCCGAGCATCAAACAATTGATAACGCTGGTGGGAGAGTAGAAAATCTGAAATTCAGCCGATTGCCTGTTGAATGATGTTTGCCATTCGCCTGGCTCGCTCTTCGATGTCGGTTTGGTTTTCCCCTTCGATCATCACCCGCGCCAAATTTTCAGTTCCTGAATAACGAATGAGAACACGTCCCCGACCTTGCATCTCTTTTTCAAGTTCCTCTATCGCTTTTTTAACTTCCGGCAAGGAATCAAGCG
>JBIOWC010000419.1:0-3352 GCA_044868105.1 Blastocatellia bacterium | reverse complement strand
CGCCTAAATTGCCCGACGGTGGCGGAAATTCAAACGGGTAGGAACCTTCCTGTTCGCCGACCACCCGGAATTTTGAAATCGCTTCATTGAGTTGTTCCGACAGCGTCACCATGCCTTGAATGGTTTGCGCGGTTTCGTGCGCCCCCGCGGAAGTTTCGATGGTGATACTGGAGATGGTTTGCATGGCGCCGGAAAGGTCACGAGTGACGCGCGCCTGTTCGTCTGCGGCTGCGGAAATCTCTTCAATCAAATCCGCAGAGAGGTTAACGGCCGTCGAAATGTCGGTCAGCGATTCGCTCGCCTGAGTCGCGACGCGACTGCCTTCGGCAACCTCGCTCCGGCCTTTTTCCATCGCTTCTAACGCTTCAGCGGTCTCTGTCTGAATGGATTTAATCAGGTTATCCACATCTTTGGTGGCGCGCGCCGAGCGTTCCGCAAGCTTACGAATCTCTTCGGCAACGACGCTGAACCCGACGCCCGCTTGTCCGGCGTGCGCGGCTTCAATCGCCGCGTTCAAGGCCAGCAGGTTGGTCTGCGCAGCAACTTCATCAATGAGGTCAATGATTTCGGAAATCGCATAGCTGCGTTGTCCCAGAGAACGCATCTTTTCAGAGGTCATCTGTACGGCTGAATTGATGCGCCCCATCGCCTCGACGGTGTAGCGCACCGATTCGCCGCCGCGTTCGGCCAGCATAAAGGCCTGGCGCGCCGCATCGGCCGACGCCTGCGCGTTTTTCGAGACCTGCGTCATGGTTGCCGCCATCTCTTCAACGGCGCTTGACGTATTGGTAATCTCATCGGCCTGACGCTGGGCGCCGACCGCCATCTGTTCAGCCGCCGCCAGAATTTCAATAGCGCTTGAAGAAACCGATAAGCCGATGTGTTTGACCTGCGTCAGCATCAGGCTGAAATGGTCGAGCATCTTGTTGACCAGATGCACCACTTTGCCAACCGCGTCTTCGCCCTCTTTGCCGCGTCCGGTCAAATCGCCTTCGGAAACCGTTGACGCCAGGGTGAAGAATTCCGCCAGGCTATCATCCATCTGTCTTTCCAAAATCTTTCTTTCGGTAATGTCGGTCGCCACACTCAGCAGACAACGCTCTTCCCCTAAATTGAAAACCTCGGCCGAAAGCAAGACCGTGCGACACTCGCCCGTCTTGGTCTGCAAAACGATCTCCTGATTGCGGAAGGCGTTTGAAGATTCCAGAAGTTCCAAGAGACGCTCTTTATCCTGAGAGGAATAGAGATTCAAATCGCCCGTCGGATGATTAATCACCTCATCGCGCGTATAACCGGTGACTTGCAGGAACGTATCATTGACATCTATCAGCGCATCGTTTCTCAAGCTCGTAATCGACATAATCAGCGGACAGAAATTGAAGGTCTTCGAAAAACGTTCTTCGGTAATGCGCACTTCACGTTCAGCCTGTTTCTGTTCGGTGACGTCGTTACTGACCCCCATAAAGAATTTTTCGCCGTCAACATCAATAATGACGCCCGAATAGAGGATGGTGCGCGGGTCGCCCGATTTCCCCATAAAATTGATTTCGAGATTGCGGAATGAACCGGTCTCTTTCAGCGCCTGATTGACTTTTTCATTATCGGCCGCAGAAATGATATTCAACTCAACCGGCGTTTTCCCTTGTACCTCTTCACGCGTATAGCCTGTGGTATCAAGGAAGAAATCATTGACATCCATATAAACGCCGCGCGCGCCGTTGATATTCATGCTGAGCGGGCTGAAATTAAATATCTTGGAAAATCTTTCTTGCGAGACGCGCAACTCTTTTTCGGCGCGTTTGAGTTCCGTCACATCCGTGCTGGCGCCCAGGAAGAAGGATTCGTTATCCACTTTGATGAGCACGCCGGAATAGAGAATGGTGCGGATTTCGCCGCTCTTTCTTCGCGAAGCAATTTCGAGGTTGCGGAACGAGCCTGATTTTCTCAGCGCTTCATTGATTCGCTGACTATCTTCTCGGCTGATAATCTGCATCTCAACGCCGGTCTTGCCGAGTAACTCCTCTTTTGTATAACCGGTGTTGTCTAAAAAGCCGTCGTTGACATCCAGATAAGCGCCGCGCTGGTCATTGATGCTCATATTCAACGGGCTGAAGCTGAAGACCTTGGAAAAACGCTCTTGCGAAAGGCGCAACTCTTTCTCGGCCTGCTTGCGTTCCGTAATGTCTGTGAGAATGCCAATCTGTTCAACCACATTGCCTTCTTCATCCTTAACGGAATCGGCGCGCAAGGCGATGAGCAGGTCTTTGCCGTCGGCCCTTTGTAAGTTTAGTTCGCCAGCCCACGAACCGGTTGAGCTTAACGACTGATTGATTTCCTCAACCTTCTGGTCATCCTGGCAAAGTAACGACAACCCTTTTCCGGCGCGCACCTGATCGGTGGTATAGCCAAAGATTTCGGTGAATTTTTTATTGCAGAAGAAATGGTCTTTCGATAAATCGAGGATGAAAATCGCATCCCCACAACTTTCGATGGCTTTGGAAATTCCCATGAGCGCCATCTTTTGATCCACTTCTTCTTTGACCATGGCTTCCAGACGACCCATCATCTGGTTGAACCCGTCACTCACGCGTTCAAATTCGTCGCCGGTGCTGATATTGGTTCGCGCGCTCAGATTGCCTTCGATGATTTGTTCCGTGGTATCGTGAAGATTGCGAATTGCCGTAGAGAAGCTATCGGCAAACACAAAAGCGAGGCCGCCGAACAGCACAAATAGAATCACCCCGGCGATAACAATCATGCCGAGCATACGATTGGCTGGCGCATAGACTTCGTTGTAGCTGTTGTCGGCAAAATAGGTCCAACCGAATCCCGCGTATTGAAAGCTTTGATTGCCGGCGCCGCGCGATTGCTGATAAGAAATCACCCGGGCTTCTTTATCTTTGGTGAGCGGATTCAGGGCTTCGATTTGCAAAACCCCTGAGGTCCTGTTGGTCGTCGCCTCCAAGGCGCCGCTCTTACGAATTTTTTCATCAGCCGCTTTGCCTCTTTTTTCGGCATCCGGATGCAAGACAATCATGCCCTCTTTGTTAATCACATAAGCATAGCCGCTGTCGTATTCTTTGAAGCGGGCAACATAATCCTGCGCGTCCTGCAAATTGTAGGTGACTTTCAATACCCCATTGGGCTGACCGGTTTTCGGATGCGGGATGGCAACGCTAATATCAATGGCCCAGGTTCCGGTTACTTTATCGACCGCCAAATCGCTGACGTAAAAGCCCGAGGCGAAGGCTTTTTTCCACCACTGTTCGTCGCTCTGCACGAAATCGTCGGTCATGGTCGTCATGCCGACGGTTAGCCCGTAGCGGTCGGTGAAAAACATGCGGTCAAAGAC
>JBIOWC010000418.1:0-11738 GCA_044868105.1 Blastocatellia bacterium | reverse complement strand
GTCTCCGCCCAATCAGCGGGGAAGCTAAACCCTGAGCGTGAGCCTGATGATAATCCTACGACCCTGACGGTTCCCGCAATCTTTGGGACCCAGGATCATGAGCCTGGTGGTTTTCCATTACGAGCTTTGACCTCTGAGCCCGGTGGTTTTCCATCACGGGCATCGTCCCCTGCAGATTTTCCCTTACAAGCCTTGCCCACTGCGCCAACCTTTCTGTAATCCGATGAGCAAGCGGCTCCAGGCAAGTAAAAAACGGTTAATCAGAATATTTTAGTAATAGCCACTCACGCGCTGGGTTCGGGTTGGATGGCTGGTGCTGCTGTGGGGGTAGTATCAAATGAAAAGACCTGCCAGCCTGCGCCGTTTTTCTCAAATGAAACCGAGTCAATCTCTTGGCCGAGAAACTGGCGAATGGCGCGCCCCCAAAACTTCACCGCCTTTTGATTTACCTCACGGACGCGCACTTCCCATTTGCCCGGAAACTTTTCCCAAACCTGATGGGCCACCTGCATGCCGATTCCAAGTCTGCGGTAGCCGCGCATAATGAAAAATTCCGCCATATCCCAAACTTCCGTATCCCGAGAAATCTCGGACCCTTGACGCAGGAGTACGAAGCCGGATAGATGACCGTCAACTTTGATAAGAAAAGCATGGCGATTGGCTTCTTGCCAGTAAAGAGGTAGACGCGGATAGCCGAAGCGCCCGTCTGCGCCAAGTTGCAGTTCCATAAACTCGCTGAAATCATAGGCGTATAGCTCAAGCAGGTTCGCCAAAATTGCTGCTTGTTCTTCGAGTGCCGGAATCAGTTCAATCGCTTTCGGTAATGTTGTTGGAGAGATCGTCATATGGGGTTACTTATTGACTTCTCCGATGTGTTGCTCATCAACTCCCCAGGATTTAACCAGCGAATCTCTGAGCGCGTGTGCCAAACCGATTGCTGCTTGCTGCTCGGCGGTAACCTCGGTGTATTTTCCTAAAGCCCTTGCCATATTGATCATTGATGATTCGACTCCTTTGGCTTCGACGAGCGACAATTCGGCCCAATAAAGCTCTGAAAATCGCTTTTCCGCGGCCTTCAATTCTTGCGGCGTATGGTCACCGGGATTGGCTAATATGCCAGCCACTTTGAGGGCTTCCATGTACTTTTGCTGGCGTATCTCAAGGAAGGGTTTGGCGGCCTCAATCTGTTGCTTTCTACTTTCGTCCTCGCGCTGTTGTTGATATTTTGTCGCCTCGATGATTCTCGCCTCGGCTTCTTTTTTTCTCGCCTCATTAAAGCTCCAAATGCTGAGAACCGATGCCACCAATACACTCAAGACCTGAATTAATGTTGCGAATTCCTGTAGTCTGCCCGATTTATCTTTCTTTTCCTCACTGGTTTTTTCTTCAGCCATATTAAGTTCTCCGATGCCAGATTTGTTAAAGTAATAGACGAATCAAAATAGGTAGCTACCTATCAGATGAGTTTTAAGGAATGGTAAGCAATCCCCCAAAGGTCCTTTGCAAATTGGAAACTATCGCGTTAATTAAAATTTCAATACTACTCTTCCAGAAATTTTACCTTGCCTCATCTCATCGAAAATTTCATTAATTGATTCAAGCGGGCGGGTTTCGATTTTACAGCGCACTTTACCAGCGGCGGCAAGGTCTAAAATATCGCGCACATCCTGGCGGGTGCCGACGGCCGAGGCAATCACGCGCGCTTCACGCGCCACCATAGCGATTGCCGGAAAGGTCAAGGGGTCGGCAGGCAACCCGACGACGACAATCGTCCCGCCTGCCCTGAGTGAATAAAATGCCGTATCGTATGCGGCTTTAGCTGCCGAGGTGACGACCGCAACGTGCGCGCCGCCGAGTTTTTGCATTTCTGAAGCCACTTTTTGAGTTGCTGCGTTGATGGTGTGAAAGGCGCCGAGTTGTTTAGCAAATTCCAATTTTTCATCAGCCACATCAACGGCAATCACCTCGGCGCCAAACGAGACAGCGATTTGCACGCCGAGATGGCCGAGTCCGCCGATGCCAAAAATCGCCACTCGTTCGCCCGGTTTAATCTCCGCCTGTTTTAATGCCCGATAGACGGTCACGCCCGCACAAAAGAGCGGCGCGGCTTCTTCGGAGGTGAGCGCCTCGGGAACGCGCAGCGCATGGGAAGCTTTGGCTCTCATCAGTTCCGCATAGCCGCCATCAACCGTAGCGCCAGAAATTTGTTGCCTGGGACACATGTTCTCTTTACCCTCACGACAAATTTCACAAACCCCGCAAGCCCAGTGAATCCACGCGCAGCCGACGCGGTCGCCTATATTTAAATGATTGACCTCCGCGCCTTTTTCAACTACGGTGCCGACGACTTCATGCCCTAAAATCAAGGGTTTTTTGACGATTTTATTCATCTGTGACCAATCGCCTTCAGCAAGGTGCAAATCGGAATGGCATACGCCACAGGCGTCAACTTTGATTAAGACTTCATCGGCTTCGGGGATGGGTTTTTCAGTCTCTTCAACAACCAGAGGTGCTTTGAACTCTCGAACAATTGCGGCTTTCATTAAAAAATCTCCATATTAAATTTCGTTCGCGCTTCACCTGGCTATCCGGATACCCAGGTGGTTGACGATTATAAACGCGCAGATGGGTTTTCAAAAGCTGCGCGAATTGATTATAGTTTGCCTCTCGCTATTACAACCTAAACATTATCAGTGGAAACCCAGCCGGTAACAGAGAGGCAACCCGTCAACTATTAAATCGCCTGCTGCTTACTATCCACTGGTAACAGAAAAGGAGGAGTTATGCTCTGTTGCTCACGTTTTCGCGCGTTTATTGCCTTCCTGATGATATTCATCATCTCACTTCCGCTGGCCTCGCTCGCTCAAGATGAGAAAAAAGATGACAAGAAACAGGAAGAGAAAAAGAAAGATGAAGAGTTACCTTTAAAGCCGGACAGCAAAGTCGAATTCACCACTGATGAAGGCACCTGGATGTCGCTTGACGTCTCATCCGACGGGCAGTGGTTGGTCTTCGATATGCTCGGCGATATTTATACGCTGTCGATTAATGGCGGCGAAGCCAAACGCATCATCGGCGGCATGCCCTTTGATTCACAACCGAAGTTTTCGCCCGACGGCAAAAAGATTGTTTATATCAGCGACCGCAGCGGGGCAGAGAATCTATGGACCTGCAATGTGGATGGCAGCGATGCGAAACCTTTAACCAAAGGTCGCGGCAATCCCATGCAGATGTTTGTTTCGCCTTCGTGGTCGTCCGATGGCAAATATGTCATCGCCTCAAAATCAGACCGCTCCATCGGAACCTATCACGTCTATATGTACCACGTGGACGGCGGCACAGGCGTAAGCGTCGGTCCACCGCCGCCACCGCCTCCGGGGCCCGGTCAACCGGGAACGGGCGGCCCGCCGCTCAATAAAATGGGCGCGGTAGCTTCACCCGACGGACGGTTTATCTATTGGGCGCAACGCATCGGTCCGTTCGGCTACAATGTGCAATTTCCTATCTGGCAAATCGTGCGCTTTGACCGCGACACCAGCGAAACCGCGACCATTACGAATTCGCAAGGCAGCGCCATGCGACCCTTGCTTTCGCCGGATGGCAAAAATTTAGTCTATGCGACGCGATTTGAAACCAAGACAGCGCTGCGCGTTCGCAACCTTGAAACCAATCAAGAGCGCTGGTTGATTAACAGCGTCACACGCGATGACCAGGAATCGCGCGCCACCCGCGACACCTTTCCGGGTTATGCTTTTATGCCGGATGGCAAATCGTTAATCGTGCCGATAGATGGCAAAATCAAGCGCGTAGATTTCGCCTCGGGACAGGCGACCAATATTCCATTCACGGCGCAAGTCTCAGTTGATATTGCTCCGCGTCTGCATTTCGATTATCGCGTTGATGACAGCCCCAGTGTTAAAGCCCGGCTTATTCGCTATCCGGCCATGTCACCCGATGGCAAACGGTTGGCTTTCTCGGCCTTCAATAAAATTTATGTGATGGATTTGCCGTCAGGCACGCCCAGGCGATTAACCAATTTAACCACCGGCGAATTTATGCCGACGTGGTCACCCGATGGCAATCGCATCGCGTTTGTAACCTGGTCGAGCGGCGGCGGGCATATTTTCAGCGTTGCTGCAAGCGGTGGCTCCCCACAACAACTCACGCGCAATCCCGCCTATTACGCTTATCCGGTCTATTCGCCTGATGGCTCAAAGATTGTTTACACGTCAGGGGCGATTGATGACCAACTTTACGCCGATATCAGAGAAAAATCGCATCAGTTCCTCTCCGAAGAAGAAGCCGTTTTGCACGGGCATGAACTGGGTGAAATCACCGGCGTGGGCGGCAATACAGTCTCCGATTTGCGCTACATTCCTGCAAATGGCGGCGATTCGGTTTTAGTCTCTTCAACGCAAGGCGGGCGCTATCCGCATTTCAGCCGCGACCCGAATCGCGTCTATATGACAACTTTTAATGGTTCTTTGGTTTCGGTTCGACTTGATGGACAAGACCGTCGCGCCCTATTGAAAGTTGATGGCACAGGGATGCCTCCCAATCCATCATCGGCGAGTATGATTAAAATCTCGCCCGATGGCAGCCAGGCCTTTGTTGATTTGCAAGGCAAACATTATTTGGTCACGATTCCCAAAGTCGGTAAAGAAACCGTTAACGTCAATATCCAGGGCGGGCCCGCGCCGTCATCCGTGCCGGTTAAGAAGATGTCTTTAGAGGGCGGCGATTATCTCGCTTGGTCGCCGGATGGAAAAACCGTCACCTGGTCGTGGGGTTCAAGTTTTTATCGGCAAGACGTGTCAACCGATAAACCGGAAACCATCAATGTTGTAGTTGAACAACCGCGCGCCAAAACCAAAGGCACCGTCGTTCTAAGCGGCGCCAAGATTGTGACCATGAAAGGCGATGAAATCATTGAAAAAGGTGACATCGTTGTCACGGATAATCACATCACGGCCATCGGCGCAAAAGGTAAAGTGCAAATTCCGGCGGGCGCAAAAGTGATTGATGTAGCCGGCAAGACCATCATTCCGGGTTTCGTAGATGTGCACGCGCATATGTGGCCGCCGCGCGATGTTCATCAGACACAAGTCTGGCAGTATCTCGCCAATCTCGCTTATGGCATCACCACCACACGCGACCCGCAAAGTTCAACTACAGATGTTTATGCCTATACCGATTTGGTTGAAACCGGCGAGATTGTCGGTCCGCGAATCTTCACCACCGGCCCCGGCGTTTTTTCCGGTTCGGGCTTAAACGATAAAGAGGCAACCTCTACTTATATCAAACGCTACAAAGATGCTTACAAGACCAACACCATTAAAGAGTATGTCGTGGGTGACCGCATCGTTCGTCAGTGGGTAGCGATGGCTTGCAAAGAGCACGGCATCACGCCGACCACCGAAGGCGCACTGGATATGAAGCTCGATTTATCGCAGATGATTGACGGCTTCAGCGGCAATGAACATGCGCTGCCCATTCAACCGCTCTACAAAGATGTGGCAATGTTCGTCGCCAAATCGCAAACCTATTACACGCCGACCACGCTCGTTGCTTATGGCGCGCCCTGGAGCGAGAACTATTACTTCGAGACCACCGACCCGTTGCATAATACGAAACTTCGTCGGTTCATTCCGCGCGAACTGGTTGATACGATGATGCGGCGACGCGGCCAGTGGTTTGCGCCCGAAGAATACGGTCATATTGGCATCGCCAAAGGTGTTGCCGCAGTCGTTAAGGACGGCGGACGCGCCTGCCTTGGCGGACACGGACAGATGCAGGGTATCGGTTGTCATTGGGAAATCTGGAACCTGCAATCCGGCGGACTCACACCGCACGAAGCCTTGAAAGTAGCGACGATTTTTGGCGCTGAAGCTATCGGGTTAAATCAAGATGTCGGTTCGCTCGAAGTTGGAAAGATGGCCGACTTGCTCATTTTAGACAAAGACCCGTTGCTGAATATTCAGAACACCAACACTATTCGTATGGTGATGAAGAATGGTGAACTCTATGACGGTGAAACACTGGACTGCATTTATCCAATGCAGAAGAAATTGGATAATCAGTATTGGTGGGGAACCGACCCGCGTTAATTTATCGTGATGGGTAGTTGTTTGAACAAGCCAGACAACTACCCATCTGATTATTTAAGCATTGATGGCTTTTTGAAAAGCTGTCGCTGCAACGGCCGTGTCCGTATATTCCTGGAAATTTGTCACGATTCCATCGCGCACGGTAAATACATGCGCCCAATCCCCACCGTACTCCTTACCGGTAGCTTTTAAGCGCCACTGGTAGCGGCCGAGGATCACGACTTTATCCCCCTGAGCAATGAATTCCTGGGGTTCAAAATTTATGGCTTCCTGAACCTCGGCCAGGCTCGAAAAGAACCCGGCTACCTCCTTCCGACCTTGGCGCTTGCCGGCAAATGGCACATTCTCTATATCGGGTATTTGCCATTGAATATCCTCAGATAGGAGGTTGAGTAGAGCTGCGATATCGCCATTCTTAAAATTCGAATAGGCTTGTTGAACGACTTTTATATTCTCTTGTTCATTCATAAAAGGCTCCTTGTTTGATTTTGATGTAATGCACTCAGTTTACGTGAGGAACCTTTGATTTGGATTCAGAAGTAGAAGTCGCCCGAATCGGCTCCATTATTGACTAAAACCCCTCTCATAAATAACCGCGCCCGCTGAGGAGGCGCGGTCAACGACCGCGCAGCCTCGCCATCAGGCAGTCTCTGACCGCCTGATGGCGAGGTCAGCAGGTTTATGAGACGAGTTCTAGTAAAAATTGAGTATGAGATTTAACGCGGAATATAACCCTTTTCAAGGACTTTGCCGCTTGGCGATTCAATGACGACACGCACCTTTGCGCCGAATTTGTTTGCGTTGGAAAAAATTTCCCATTTGCCACCCTCGCCTCGCCAAGCCGCGCGCCAGAGCGCTTCAACGGGTTCAACCCACGCCCAGTTGTTCTCTTCGGCAACTTGTCGCGCGATGGCGATGGCTTCCGGTTCACTTATCTGTGTGATGTTTCCCATGCGCCTTGACTCACATATACGGTAAACCGCATTGCACCGATGGTGATATTGCCAATAGCCATTCCCTCACTGGCAATTTGCGAAACGGTCACGTACCCGCCGGTAATCGGGAACCTGATACCGATTAAAATATTTTGTAGCCCGTGCACGCGCAACTGCGCATAGCTTTCAGCCATGGCCTCTTCAATATATTGAAGCAGCGCCGAACGCATATAGCCGCTCATGCGGAGTTGGGCGCGCAGTTGACGAAGCGGACCAAAACGCGGGGATAAGACGCGATGCACCCATTCGTGATAAAGCGTCAGTCGCTGTTCGGTCAAACTTTGATTGCGCGCGACAGCAATGTTACCCCAGGCGTCGGTTTCGCCAAGCGCGCCGCTCGGCAATCTGAACGGACGGGTAATGCGCGGCGGCACGCCTCTTGGAGGCGGCGTGCCGACATTGGGCAGCCGCCCAATTCGCGGTGTGCCGCGCGATTGTACCGCCTTGGCGCTACGTTTGAGCAGAATCGCCGAGATGGTTGTAATCCCTAATATGCTGACGGCTCTGGCAAAATGCCGGGCCGCGCGATTTAAATCCTCTTCGGTTTGCGCGTTTATTGCCGTCGTCGCAAAGTCATAAAGTTCACTGGCGCCGCTAAACACGCCAAGCCCGATAGTCGCTACGCCGACGACCAACAGAATGACGTCAACGATTTCGCCGACCCCGAAAAAATGCGAACCCGCCCAGACAATCAAGGTTCCGGCAACGATGGCCAGTGAGGTTGGTGTGAGCATTGCCGCTACCTGGTCGCGCGCTTCGGCGGGAAGCATAGGGAGCGAACGTCGCATCGCTTCGCCGATTTTCTCTTCGGCGCTCATGTTTCTCACATCCGGCATATATGACCTCCGAAATTATTCAACCTAACTTGAATCGTTCATTGTTCAAGCTGGCCTTTACGAAATTGTGAGGTTTCCCGAAAACCGCTCACTCGTTGTGTCGAATCACCTCAATGCGGTTATGTAATGGATGAAGAATTATTAACGGCTGGATTCAAAGAATGCAATTTAAAACCGCTTAAACGGGTTAATTTTTTCTAATTTTTTAGCGGCATTATTACCGGGGTGTGTTTGAACCGTATAACAGGTGAAGGCATGACTTCGCGGGGTGCGACCTGTCTATAATCACCCGTCACCCATACCCTCCTCAAGCGTGACCGGTGCAGATAATAAACAGGACTTCGTCACGAATCGTTTATGAACATCCTTCGATATAGCCGACCTCCTCGCTTTTGCCGACCCGATAACGGGTGACCCGCTTCCCATCGGTTTCAAATATGATGCTGTATTTCGTGCCTTTCATATCAATTCTCAGATAATGCCCCCGGTCATCATAAGGGTGACGGCTGACGCGAACCATTCCCTTATAGAGTTGTTTGATGCGTGCTTCACTGTCGCCTACTCGGGCTCCCCGGTTGGTTGCATATTTTTTATCATCAATATCAATACGCGATATGCGCTGATTGGTGATCATAAACGCGACCCCTTTGAAACCGGTTTTGGGGGACACATAGTAACACGCATCATCTTGATTGGCTTCCCTTGTCAGTCGTACGCCGAGAGCTTTTGAGCCCTGGCTTAACGACATCCCAACTTTTACTTGCCCGAAGCTATTGGGCGATACCACAGAGGCAGAAGCTTGTTGCTGTGCCAGAGCCGGAAAAAGTGCCGAGCAGGTTAATGTACAAGCCACTACAGAGAGAAGTCGGTAAATGTATTTCATCGTTTTCAATCCATGTTCTCATATCTCGCACCGGATTATCGTCGTCTATAAGCGGTTTTTTGCGATGCTTGACCTTTGAAATTTAGAAAGTGCCAATGAGTGAGTAGAGGACATTTGCCACAGCGAAAATGGCGGTGACCATGGCCATCGCCATCGTCATCTTGATTCCCAAGAGCGACGGATAACGAGCTGCATTTAATCTGTCGGATAGTTGATTCACCTCAATTTGAAGTTGCTTCAACCAACTCCAGATCATGATAGAACTACAACTGACCACGATTGATGCGGCCGCGATTAACAAGGGTATCCATCTGATGACTCGGGGATTGATGTCTTGGTTGAAAATGTAAACCGTGATGCTGCCAATCACCGTCGAATAAATCGTTATCCATTTCAAGAAGAGGTCCAGATGGTGTTGGTAGAGCCCAAGCAGCGAGGCCAATTGTTGTTGGATTATGGTGTCTTTATTATCGGCGGACATTGAATCACCTCGCCTAAAGAATTGCTTTGAGCTTGCCAGACGAAGCTGCATACCGGCTAGCGTGGTTTGATGATCTTCGCCAATCGGCTTTGCCGCCAGGTGTACACTTCTTTTAATCGTTCTCGCTTTCTTAGTTCTGCTTTTGATAAGAGTTCCGGATGCGGGGCATACATCGGCGTTTCAATCATCACTTTTTCATTAATAAAAGTGGTTTTGATGTCATCGCTGCAAGAGCCGAAGGGTTCCGACTGTCTGAACTCTCCCGATTTTAGCAGTTCAACGATGGCAACCTTTACCGGACAGGCGGTGCCGCCGGAATTGAGGGCGAGAATAACGTAATCGTTCGACTTTCCTTTAAACACATTGAGGATTTCGATTGATTGCCCCTCATAATAAAATAGCCCTTTGTTATTAAGCAGCAGTTGATGTTTGGTATCTTCTTTACTGACGATTTGAAGTTTTCCGAAGCGGCTGTCCTGAGCATCAGCAGAAACAGAGAGTAGCATCAGGAGTAAAATAAACCCGATTGTTTTCATTTTCACCTCAATTGGTTTTTGTTAGTTTCTGCTTGGTAATCCACCTCAAAATCTCGTCCCTGGGGTTTATGTCTTCAACCCGTACCCATTCAGTCAACGCCATTTCCGTTTCGCTTTTCTCATCTTCAGGAAAATAAATCCAGTCCGAGAGCGACCACCGCAATTTAAATGAACCGGCCTCAATCTTTCCGAAAGCATAGTTTTCGGTTTCAGCCAATTCATTATTCCCCTTCAATACATTATCCTTTGAAAAATCCATTGACCCATCGGGTTGTAAATACCACTCATATTTTGCTCCCTTATAGTCTCTGAATTTACCTTTATCGGAAATCGTGATTTGAGGTTGGGTATGCTCGACGATGCGTAAGGCTAAACATTGGGAGCCTTGTTTGATGAGTAGAAATCGGCCAAAAGGCGCTTTAACAGCCTCTTTACTTAAACTCGAGACTAAAGATTTAAAAAAGTCTAACTGCTGATTTTGCTCGCTAATCACCGATTGAAGCTTTTTTATCTCGACCGAGCAATCCTGTTGTATTTCGTCAGGCGGTTGATTTGCCTGGGAAACCTGTGGCCTATCAAAAGCCAGCTTAGGCAGCGTGCGGATGGGGATAAAATTGATTGCCAGAAAGATGCTGAATAATAGCGCTGGAATGGTTGATGGTAATTTCATGCTTTCTCTCACTCACTGCAAAAATGACAACAGGTTCAACACCCGGAGCGGTCTATTTAGGCTGGCCAACTGCCAAGCGCTTTGAGAATCTGCACGATTTGACCGAGATGATAAGCATTATGGTCTGCGACCAGCAAGATTTCTCGGAGGTAAGTGCGGCCTTCGCCATGTGGGATTTCTTCGGTTAAATCAATCTCAGTATTTTCAACCAAATTGATAACCTCTTTGAGGTCGGCAAAAAATTGCTCGACCGATTTTTCCCAATCTCCATCAGTCATCTTTTCAGGATGTTGATTCCACAACCCTTCAGGAAAAAGCGGCGATACCCAATGGGGGTCAAGCGTATAACGCAGGATATCTTCCTGCGCGAGCCGCAGGTGTTCAAGAACTTCCCATGCCGAATGCTGCATTCCGTTTGGGCGCGTGTTCCGAGCTTGCGGGCTAACCGATTTCAGTACCTCTTCATTGCTGATGTGAGCTGACCCGCCATTCAAGAGTTCAATGAGATTCTTGCGAAAATTATGGTCTGACACCTTGCCCTCCTCATCTGGCTTTTTCATCTCGCCAGGAGGTGAATTATTTATCCCCCAATTTTATTCGACGACTTTAATCAAATGATATTGTTTTTGCCCCTTTCGCAATACGAAGAACTGATTGTCAATCAATTCCGAAGCCAGCGCCCGTTTCTTAACATCCGTGACGCGATTATTATTCAGATAAACGCCGCCGCTTTCGATTAACCTGCGGGCTTCGCCTTTTGACGGCACGAGGTTCGATTGCACGAATAAATCCAAAACCGAAAGTCCTTCATCGGTGAAATCGCTTCGTCTGATTTCACTTGATGGCACGTCATTAAAAATGTCGAGCACCGATTCGGCGCGTAAGTCCGAGATGTCGCCGCCAAACAAGGCTTCCGACGCTTTGATGGCGTTCGCGAGTTCGGCTTCGCCGTGTAACATTCGCGTGACTTCGACCGCTAATCTTTTCTGCGCCTCACGTTTTTCGGGGGCATTTTTCAAGGCCTCTGCCAACCCGTTTATCTCTTCTATCGAAAGCCAGGTGAAGTATTTCAAATAGGTGATGACATCGCCATCCGTGGTATTTAGCCAGAACTGATAAAACCTGTAAGGCGAAGTGAGCTTACCGTCCAGCCACACAGCGCCGGCTTCGGTCTTGCCGAATTTTACGCCGCTTGAAGTCGTCACCAGCGGAAAAACCAAACCATAAGCT
>JBIOWC010000417.1:0-2776 GCA_044868105.1 Blastocatellia bacterium | reverse complement strand
GATGATAGAGGTTTATGCCTATAGCGAAGAGGAATTGGTGATTGCCGTCACGCCGAGTAGAAAGCCACAGATTGCCAAAGTTGAAAAACCAGTCGAAAAGATTCCCGAACCCCCGATGCTGACCGAACTGAATGAATGGATAAAAACCAGAAAGAGCTTGAAGGTCGAAGATTATCGAGAATTTTTGCATAAGTATCCGGCCGGCAATTTTTCTGAGGAAGCAAAAACCAGAATCAAGGAGTTTGAAGAGACTGAGGCGGAACGGCAGGATTGGCTGGCCATCAAAACCGGCACCGACATTAACGCCTACAAAAATTTTTTGAAAAATCACCCGAAAGGCAACTTTACTGAAGCCGCACGAAACCGGCTTGAGGAGTTAGAGGAAATGGCAAAACCTAAACCAGCAATGGTGCCTTCAGCGCCGCCGCCGCTCGCCTCACAACCGGCTCCCACCACCGTAGAGCCGGCTTCGGAAGACGCCCTGCATTTTAGTAAAGCTGAAGAATGGTTTAACAAGAGTCGGTTTTCTGAAGCTGAAAAAGAGTATAAAGAAGCGATTAAACTTAATCCGAATGTCGCAAAATATTATGGCAAACTGGGCGTCGCCTTATATCTTCAACGCAATTTCAAGGATGCCGAAACCTCTTATAAAAAGGCCATCAGTTTGAGCCCCTACAATGCCGACCTCTTTTTTAATTTGGGGTTGGTTCTACAACAACGTGAGAAATTTGCCGATGCCGAAAGCGAATTTAGAAAGGCGATAAAGATTAATCCGAATGTCGGCGATTTTCATAGCAGTCTATGTTATGTGCTGGGTCGTCAAGATAACATCAGAGAAGCGGAATTTGAATGTAAAAAAGCTGTTGAATTAGACAGTAACAACGCTTCCTTTCATTTCAACCTGGGCACCGTCTATTTAAAACAGAAGAATTTTTATCAAGCTGAAATTGAGTATAAACAGGCCTCACAGTTAGAACCCCAAAACACAACTTACAAAGAAAGATGGGAGATGGTGCGAAAGGCCCACTAGCTTGGTACAAAGGCACACTAGCCTGGTACCACCCGTAAGGGGAATGAACGGCCTGCCTCATCTGTTCAGATTGAAAATGTTGGTCTCTCGCGGTTTGAGGTTGGCTAGCTTACGATGAATTTGTAAACCGCCACTTGATCCCCGTTGCCGGCCTGAAGTGAATAGATTGGCTGATTATTGGCTGAAACTTGAAATCAGTTTCACGACATAAAAGGACAGGGCGGCAATCAATGCTGACAATGGAATGGTTAAAATCCACGCCCAGATGACCGTTCTGGCCACCCCCCAGCGCACCGCGGAAAGTCTTTTGGTCGCGCCGACTCCGGCAATTGCTCCGGTAATGGTATGCGTGGTGCTCACGGCAATTCCGCCATAAGTTGACATCGCAATCGCGACGGCGCCGGCGGTTTCAGCCGCCACGCCGCCAATAGGTCTCAACTTGGTAATGCGCGACCCCATGGTGTGCACAATACGCCAGCCGCCCGACAGGGTGCCAAGCCCGATTGCCGCGTGACAAATCAAAACTACCCAGAGCGGCACTTCCTGAGTTGCATTCGGATTGATATTTGAATAAACCAGGACGGCGGCTATCACCCCCATGGTCTTCTGCGCATCGTTACCGCCATGTCCGAGACTGAAAAAGGCAGCGGAAAGAAGTTGCAAGCGGCGAAAAACTTTATCCACGCGATCGGGCGATTTGTTGCGACACAGCCAGAGCAGGATGGCCATAAACGTGAAGCCGAGCAACATGCCGACCACCGGTGAAATGAAGATAAAGGACAGGGTTTTTATCCAGCCTTCTTTGACGAAGAGACCGGCAAAGCCGTTGTGGGCGGCGATGGCCGCGCCCGCCAGGCCGCCGATGAGCGCGTGCGATGAACTCGACGGCAGGCCATAGTACCAGGTGATTAAATTCCAGATGACGGCTCCGAGAACGCCGCAAAATATCGCCCACAACCGCCACTGTTCGCCAATCAGTTGAATGTTGAGCATGCCTTTGCCGATGGTTGACGCGACCTTGGTGCCGAATATGGCAAAGGCAATGAAATTGAAGAACGCTGCCCAGATAACCGCTGCTCCCGGCGACAGCACGCGGGTTGAAACGACCGTGGCGATGGAATTGGCTGCGTCATGAAATCCGTTAACGTAATCGAATATGAGCGCCACGATAATGATAATAACCACAAAGAACATCAACGCCGTCATAGGCGGGAACCTCCTCTACGCGGTAGCCGGTTGTCCGTAGCCAGTAGTCGGTTAATGAAGCTCTATTTATCAGCGCCATGCGCTATCTGTTTACCGGCTACCGACTACCGACTACCGACTACTTGTTTTTAACCACTACGGCTTCGAGCGCTTCGGCTACATCTTTGCAACGGTCGAGCGAGTTCTCTAATTCTTCATAGATAGCTTTCCATTTGATGAGCGCAATCGGGTCTTTCTCTTCCCTAAACAGCGTGCGTATGGAGTCGGTGTAGAGGATATCGCCGCGTTTTTCAAGGTCATAAATGGCTTTCAAATCTTTCGTCAAGGCTTCGTGCTTTTCCAGTTGTGCGAAGGCATCAGCGAGCTTGGCGGTGGCTTCGCCAATCAATCCGGCAAATTCCGCAACATTCGGTTTCGGTGACGGAATATCATAGATGTCTATATTTCTTGCCGTCTCATTGACCAGGTCAATGACATCATCAAGCTCTCTGACCAGCAGGAAAATGTCTTCGCGGTCAAGCGGCGTGATAAAACTGCTGT
>JBIOWC010000416.1:0-9531 GCA_044868105.1 Blastocatellia bacterium | reverse complement strand
ATGCGTTACCGCCGCGCACAAAAGTGCGTATCATCGAAGATAGTCACCTTCGCTTCCCTACGTTTTTCGGAAGCGCCAGCCAAAGCCCGAAGAGGAAAGCCGCCCCGGTGATAATCGTCCAGAGATCGTGAGGTCCATTGCCCTGCTTTGCGACGTGTAGAATAAAAGTTGCCAGGCTAATTAAGATAATGATAATGCCGGCAATTCTATTGCTCATATCTGCCCTCTTTCTTCATTTCATCTCTGGCGAAGCAGATGGTTTACCTATTTCGCGCGCGACAAAGCAAAAGTTGAGCGTTTTTGACTCCGAATCCTGTATGCGAAATGGCTTGATTTAGGGTGCCGGCGACAGGGCCTAGGAAACGCGATCCGGGAACCCCCACCATCAATCCTCTTAGAAGCTCTAGCTTCATTCCCGCACTCTCGATCAAGCCTTTCAGCTCGACAGCCTCAAAATTGTAGTAATAGATCCCTGTGTTGTGTACTCCTTCTTTTCTGGTGTTATCGCCGATACCGCGCTTTGCGTCTCTCTGTTTGCTCATCGACCAGTTATAGACCGTACAGATAAATGAGCCATTCGGGGCGAGCAAGGATGATGCGGTGTTAAAAATTTCTCTTCTCAATTCAGCCGTCGGCAGGTGTTCGATAACCTGAAAAGATACAGCTTTTGAAAACATGCCTCGGGCTACGGGCGGTTTGCATATGTCTGCTTGTACGAGGAGCACTCTATCGCGTAAATTTTCTGGCAGTTTGTTTCTAAAGATGAGCAAGGATCTGAGTGAAAAATCTATGGCAATAACGTAACGCACTCGTTGAAGATATTCCAACGTCAGTCGCCCTGTGCCGCAGCCTAGGTCGATCACTGTATCAAGCGGAGATATTTCCATCGCTTGTAAGCTCGGCGGGATCTCTGCCTGGTTACGACCCGCTGCTCTATTGTCATAATTTTCTGCGGCTTCATCTCTGGCAACCATCTCCGTGGTTTTGTGAGGATTGTCCAGGTAATTCTCAATAAATCGAACAATTCCGTCTGAGTACAGATAGGTCTTTCTACAATGCCTGCATTCCAGAAAGCCTTCAATTCGTTCTCCCGACAAAGATGATGAAATCGTCTTAATCAGATTTAAGCCGGACATGTCTTCCGGGCAACGAAGAATAAAAAATAGATCCCCGCCGCCCTTACCTGTTTGCCGGGTTTTTATATCGAAAGAATTAATCTCCATACTCAAAAGGTTTCTGACCCTCCATGAAAATGCCGACGCGGCAATGACTTCAACCAACTATCACGACAGCTAACCTGTTCCCCCAGGAGCCGTAGAACGCAGTTGATAGATCCCTTCTACGACAACCCGCTCCCCCGGTTTGAGACCCGATTGGATTTCAATAGATGTCTGCCCCTCTGAACCAACTCGTACAACGCGCTTTTCAAAGCGTTCGCCGCCGTCATAAACATAAACAATCTTTTTCCCCTGTTCGTCCACAACAGCGGTTCTCGGAACACTTACCACTTCACCGCCCCCTGTTGTGTCAATGGTGATTTCAGCAAACATTCCGTCACGGAGTCTGCCCGACGGATTGGTCACTTCGTAAACGACCGGTACGGTTCGTTTCTCCGGGTCAACACTGGCGCCAACTGTAATCAATCGGTTTGGCGTGTTTTCGCCAATCTGAAACACCTCGTTAGGAAATGCGGTAACTTTAAATGATGCTCGTTTGGCTGATGTGACCGTAGCCAGATCTTTCTCGAAGACCTGCGCTTCGATATAAACTCTATCGAGATTCATGATCGTGAAGAGCGGCTTGCCAGCCTCTACTTGTTGTCCCGGCGTAAAAGTGGTTTCTGAGATCACCCCAGAAACCGGCGCCGTCAGCGGGAAGGTCCTCACCGGATTGACGCGCTGTTCACCTGCCTGAGTGATTTGCGCTTGCTGTTGGGCGGCTGTGAGTTCCTGTTCTGCAAGTCGCAACTGAACCTCGGCGTCCTGAACCCGTCTGAGTGGCACAGCCCCGGCATCGTACAGTCTCCTGGCGCGATTGAGCTCGACTTGCGCGGCATTGCGTCGCGTGAGCGCCTGCTGAGCCTGCGCCTGAAGCGCAGCGGTTTTGGTTTTAAGGTCTATCCTTGTTGCCTCAAGACCTGCTGCCTCCGGAGCTGATAAAATCTGCTCAACAACGGCGACGGTTTGTCCCTGCTTTACATAAGAGCCCACCGTGAGGTTCCCCACAGCGCGTGTCCTTCCTGAAACTGGTGGCACAACTTCAGCTTTGAATTGCGGACGCACTTTGACAGCCCCGGTGACCGTCACCCCACTGACAATCGCCGACATGGCCACCTCTTGAGTACGAATGCCGAATAACAACTGTGACTCCTTCGGTATGGTTATCGAGTTGGGGTCTGCGGATGGACTCGTAGTAGTCGCCGCCGCAATCGCCCGTGGTTCCGTTGCCGGCATCAGGTAATGCACAGTTGCGACTGAGCCGACGAGGGCGACAAGCGCAACGAGGGCAGAGGGAAGGGTTCGCCTGATCGCCTCGCCTTGACCGTTTGTCTTGGCGGCGGCGCGATACCTTGAGCCGACGAAGAGAAAGATTCCCACCAATACCAGTAGGTCAAGAAGATAAGGCAGATAACGGATCGGCGCGGAGACAACGGCAATCGGAAAATCGGCACCGACCTTCCGATTATCGCTCGTTGTCACATCAAGAAAGAGTTTGAAATCGCCCTTATTTTTGAAGGTGTAATGGATTCCATAGGCGCCGCTCTCCCTTTCTTTGTGCGCCGCGATTGCTGCGGATTCTGCACTCCCGCCCGAGGTCTTGAATTGACCCGTGACTTGCGCATTTTCTATAGGAGCCTGCCCGCCTTCAAATCCGCCTTCGACCAATTCGACGATGCGAATGTTGAATTGCACCTCTTCACCATTTCGTGGGTCGGACGGACTTTGCCTGAGGAAAAATTTGAACTGACCGTCCGGCGTATTTACGGAGCGCTCCGCCTGTCGCACCGGGCCGCCGACGGCTGGCTTTTTCTCATCTTCGTGAGTTTCGCCTTCGTGCGCTAACCCCGCAGACATGGAAAGGCAAACCAACAGCAGAAAGATAAAGGCTCGTCTCATAACTATTACCATTCCTGGTCACTCAAAATGCTCAGCGCGCGCCGAATAAAAGGGCGCGCCCTTTTCAGCCGCCTAGTGGCCATGAGCTTTCCCGTACAAGGTCTGCATCGCCAGAATATCGCGCTTCAATGCATGAGCAACCGCTTCGGCCGCAGCCTTATTGCTACCGCCATACTTCAGGTCTTCGCCGACGTGAAACTTCTCATCGTGATCTTTGCCGGTAAACTGACCTAAGAACGCAGGTGACACAAAATCACCACTGCCCTTTACCGGGGACACGTTCTTGATGGCGATGTCATTGGTATAAACGACGACCAATTGCACCGGCTCGCCCGCGCCCTGTACGTCAACAACGGTTGCGGCGCCAAGTTGCGCCCGCTTTCCGTCTTTCGTCCCATAAGCGACGTAGTTGTGAAAATCGGTATCCCCGAGCTTTGCCCCGGACTCTTTTTCGATAGCGGCAATCTGACCGGCGGTCAGGTCCTTATGTTGTTTGGCTATGGACTGAGCGTCAGGGAAGGCAGCCTTAACCGCCGCCGGCGCCTCATCACCCGCCGCTTCCGCCTTTTCATCAGCGTGATTGGCGTTGCCTACAGCGTTGGTATTCTTCGCCGTGTCCGTCCTCGGGGCACTGTTTGAATTCGCCACTTTATCAGTTCCCGGATTGGAACAGGCCGCGCCCAAGGCGGCAAACATCAACAACCCAACAAGCATAAATCGTTTCCATCTCATTGCGTATTCCTCCTCTCGATTTTCATATTCACTTGTAGTCAAAAACTCCAGGTAATCCCTACCTGCTCAGACGCGCGCCCAAGGCTCTCTCCAGTTCAACAGTAGAGAGGTAGTGTTCTTTGAGCGCGTCAATATATTGCTGCTCCGCTTCGATCAGGCGACGTTGCTCAGCGATGACATCGAGTAGGTCCTTATCGCCAAGGTCATAGGCAGTGCGGATCGCCTGCAAATTCTCTTGAGAACGAGGCAGAATCTCATTTGCGTAAAGCTCTATCGCATCCTTCGCCGTCTGTAGCCGATTGAAGGCTACGGTTATATCCCGTCTAATCACCTGTTCCAGAAACTCCCGGCGGTAGCGCGCTTGTGCGCGTGTCGCCACAGCCTGTGCGATTGCCCCTTGATTGCGGTTGAAGATCGGCAGCGGCACGGAGATTCCGACCGCCGCTTTCCTGTCAACATCAACCAACCGGCCAAAAGGAGTTTCGCCGAAGATGCTCTTGTCCTGCGTGTAGCGACCGAAGATATTGATATCGGGAACCGCCTCCGCCTCCGCAAGGGTAATGCGAGCTTCGGCGGCCTCTTCACCGATTCGCGCCGCCTGCAAGTCCGCCCGGCTTTGCAGGGCTGCGGTTAGTAACCCTTCAATGGTCAAGCCGTCCAGGACCTTGGCGGAATTCAGGGCGCCTTGGAGCCGGAGGTTTTCTTCTGTGCCCAGGCCCGCAAGGGTTCTCAACTGAGAAAGGGAGGTTCTGACCCGATTTTCAGCTTGCAGCAATTGGGCGCGCAGCCGACCGACTTCGACGCGAATGAGATTCACATCCAGTCGCGCCGCGTCCCCCTCGGTGAACCGGACCTGAATGACTCGCAAGGTCTCTTCGTTGAAGGCGATTAACTGCTCGGTTTTGCGGAGATTCTCGGTCGCGGCTAACGCTTCGCCGTATTGTGAGCGAATCTCGGCGGCAAGCTGCTGTTCCTGAAAGAACAGTTCTTTCTCAGCCTGCTCAAGCTCAAGCTGAGAAACCCGCCGGCGCTTGCTGCGTTTCCCGGCAAGCTCAATCGGCTGGATGTACGAAGCGCTGATTCCATACTCTCCTTCGCGTGTTCCAACAACCTTGTCAGTGGTGTACTCGGTGTCAATCGTAGGATTGGGCCGTAACCCTGATTGAACGAGCCGCCCTCTGATGATCGCCAGATTTTGACGGGCAGCAAGCAAATCTTTATTACGGCTGGTCGCCAGATTGAATAACGATTCAGCGGTTACTCCGCTCGTCTGGTCGACGTAGCGATCATAAATGGGAGTTTGAGGGTTATTGCGCGACGGGGATTTTGATTTGTCATCCTGTTGGCCTTTGCTGCGCCCGATGATTCCGGGGCCGCCAATATCCTCTTCTTTGACCCCCAGGTTTGAACCCCCTGGTTTTTCCAGAGAATCACTCTTTGAAGGTGCAGTTAAGGCCACCTTTGATTGTGAAGGGCTCCCTTTTTCTTGATCTTTCGCTTGAGCAAATGCCTTCATTTGGGCGCTCATAATCAGCAAGAGAACGAGAGTACAGCGCGTTTTCCAGCCCTGCATATTCACCAGAAATGCGCTCATGCACTGTGCTCCGATTCGCCTGCAAAGGTGGGCGCAGATTCAGTCTCTGTTGCTTGTACAATACGCGGTCGCCTGAAGAGGAAATAAGCCAAAGCCGCCAGGGTTAAGAGCGCAAGAAGGGCAATGAGAATCCAGGGAAGTCCTGAAAGCAAGTTCCGAGAACCATTCTCAACAGCCTTGGGTGAGACAACAATTCCTGTGACGGTCACCTCTTGTTTGAGGCTCTTCCCGGAGAGCAGGAAGGCTATGTTGTATTGCCCCACTTCCGGTAGGGCAACCCGGGCTTCATAAACTCCCGGGGTATCCGTGGCCTGGGCTACCGCTTCCAGAGAATTTGTATCCGCATGAACTTTTCCAAACTCAAGCGCATTTGCTGCTTCAGGTGTGCCCGCCTGTTGAAGGGTCATCGCAATACGCAAGCCTTCGATAGGCGCATTGGTTTTGATATCGGTTAAAAAAATGCGAAACACTGTCTCTTCCGCCGGCTTCGGATTGGGATATTTTACGAGTACTTCATAAGCTTCTGTTTTCGCCAGCCTGACATTCATTTGACCGACCGGCGCGGCTATCGGCTTTTGGTCGCCATGATCTTCTCCCCCGTGCCCGAATATTTCCGGTGACTGAATTGAAGACAGAACGAAAGTTAGAAGCAAAACAAAACATATTCGCAACCTCCTATTCCTTCCTCGATTCTTCATCTCAAAAATAAATTTTTGCATTTTTATTCTCTCTCTACCCCTTAAAGTCGTTCGGGGATAGTGATTGAAATGTGCAAACGATGTTCCATTAAAAGTAAGAGACAGAAGCGTTTATTTTCTTAACATTGCTGGTTTTTTCAGTGAGACCTTCGTTGTAGGTGCTGGAAAACCAACAATCGTGCGTGATATACAACAGATAATTTTAGAAAACCAGAGTTCGGGGAGCGTAACCTCTAGCAAGCGAGGGTTTCCTAACCCGCTCGCAAGTCATTTCTTGGCACGAATATTGTTCTGGATATATTTTTTTGAGTGAGGAGACGCATTTTCCTGCATTTATGTACCACTTCAACCCAAAGGAATTCGAGTAATGCGGTTGACGAAAATACTTCACATGACGAGGAGGGATGTTGATGCCAAGTCATAAAGACCCTATTTGCGGCATGCAAGTTGAAGAACAGAACGCCGCCGGGCAATCAGATTACCAGGGGAAGACCTATTACTTCTGTTCGCCAGGCTGTAAGTCCAAATTCGACCAGGGCCCGGAACAATACGCCGGTCAGAGTCCCGAACGATATGCCGGTTAGTCTATGACCGGCTTTTTGCGCCTATTTCCTCACAGCCACAACCGCGGCTGTAGTGAATAACGGCACAGGTAGAAAAAGGATTCATCTCGGATTGTGAGGTTGGCGGAACAGCCAGTTCCACCACCTGTGCTTTCGAGAGTAACCAATTGGAAAGGAGTACAATCATGTCAAGTCAAGCGATACACCAGAAGAATCCTGCGATGCAGGAGTGCATTCAAAACTGTTTAGACTGCCACCGCATCTGCGTGGAAACGGCGGCCCACTGCCTACAGATGGGCGGCAAGCACGCCGAGGCGAGCCACATTCGGCTGCTACTGGACTGCGCCGACATCTGCCAGACCAGTGCCAACTTCATGCTGCGCGGCTCCGACCTCCACGTGCGCACCTGCGCGGTGTGTGCGGAGGTGTGCGACCTGTGCGCTCAGAGCTGTGAACAATTCGGCGACGACGAACAGATGAGGGCCTGTGTAGAAGTTTGCCGGCGCTGCGCCGAGTCGTGCCGCGCCATGGCGGCGTAATCAGCAACAATGAAGAGCGCGCAACCACCACCTCCTGGGAATCTTCAGTCGCCACCACTTCGTCATCACCGTCCGGGCGGTCGAGTGTCTGACCTCCTCCGAGTTGACGCATGACGAAATGAAGCGGATGTGCCGCAGCATTCTCGAAGCCCAGTTGGTTGACCTAGACGAGAGGCGGCACCGGCTCTGCCGCGAGTTCAACATCTGCGATGACCAGCCGATCGGCAGTTTTAAGGGCCGTCACTGCGGCGATGAGAGGGAGCCCGGCAACACCAATAACCGGTTCAGGAACATCACCGACGATGAGAACCAGGACGGCGAGCAGCAGTACGAGCATCGTGACCGCTAAGGGGCGACAAGTTCTGCGTGGGACGGGTCGAAAAGCAAGGTAGGCGCTCGGCTGGGTGGGGGAAGTCATGAAGCGGAAAACCCTGATCATCATCCTTCTGGTATTTGTGGCGGGGGCTGTCGCCTTGTACCTGTGGTTTCGCAACCATGGGTTCAGCGCCAGAGAGGAGCCTTCCTGGGTCGAAGCCAGGCTGGCGCGCCATGCGCGGCGAATCGCCACGCCCGCCGGCGCGAAGGACTTGAAAAATCCCGTCGACCTAACGGAAGAGAACCTGAAAGAGGCCCGCGAGCATTTTGTCGAACACTGTTCGTTGTGCCACGGGGTGACCGGGCGTGGGGACACCCCCCTCGGGCGCAACCTTTACCCGAAGGCCCCCGACATGACTGACGCGGATACGCAACAACTGGCCGACGGGGAACTGTTCTACATCATCTCCAACGGCATCCGCTTCACCGGGATGCCGGCCTGGGGCGGCGAGGACAGTCCCGAATCCATCTGGGGGCTTGTCGCCTTCATCCGGCGGTTGCCCCAGCTTTCGCCGGATGAGATCAACCTTCTGCAGGAGATGGCTGCCGACGCAGGCGACCATAAGGAGGATGAGAAGGGCCTGCAGCAACCGACGCAGGTGCCGAAAATGAAAGGGAAAGAGGACAAGAAGGATGAAACCGGTGAGCGTAAAGAGTCGAGGCCTGCCAGCCCCAGTAGACGGAAATCTCTCAGGCCTCATGCGCATTGACCTCCGTGTAAGAGTATTCCTGAGACTCCCATGCGACCCACAGTGAGGTTTAGATGCGACTGCTCGTAATCGTCTGAGGCCAGCACAAGTCGCGGGACTCGCGGCTGGCTGCGAACAAGTCCGGCAGGCTGGTCGCCGGAAAATTAACCATCAACTTTGGTGACGAATCAGAAGGGAGAATAAATGAAGATCAAATCACACATTACATTAATCCTGGTGATCGTGGGGCTGACCGTGCCGAGCGCCTTAGCGCAGCATCCGGCAGGGCACACTGGTATGGATAAAAAAGGGCAGAGTACGAAAATGGCCGACGCGCCCTACGACCTGCACTTCATTGACATGATGATCGAGCACCACCAGATGGGCATTGACATGGCGAAGATGGCGCAGAATAAGGCTTCTCACGCTGAGCTGAAAGATCTTGCTACGAAGATGGTTGAGGATCAACAGAAGGATACCGAACAACTCAAGAAGTGGCGCGACGAGTGGTACGCGGGCCAACCGAAGTCCGACCACATGAACATGCCTGGGATGTCCAACTCGAAGATGGACATGCGCAAGTCTGATCACGCGAACATGCCTGGGATGGCGGACATGAAGATGCAGCAGATGGACATGGGTAAGCTCGAAGCCGCTTCCGGCAACCAGTTCGACCTGATGTTCATTGACATGATCCTCCCGCATCATCAGATGGCGATTGATATGTCAAAAGATGCGCTCAAGAAGGCCCAGCACACCCTGCTCAAAACCTTCGCGCGCGCGACCATAGACAAGCAGCAGAAGGAGAAGGGGCAACTGAGCAAGTGGAGAGCCGCCTGGAGCGGCAAATGACCGGTGAGATATGAATGGCGCCTCCGGTTACGCCGGGTGGATTGCGGCGGGCGGCGGAAGGTGAGCGACTATTTTGCCGGTTTCGCCCGGCAGCGAAAACGAGGCCTCGGCGAGAATTCTAACCTCGTCGGAATCGGCATGCGCCGTCAACTCTCGCCGCTGATGGTGGTTTCCATCAGGGCAGGTGCGGGGATTGGAGAGCAATCGGCTAAGTTCCTAATCACGATAGGAGTCCCACGCTCACTTTGATGAGCAATCAATGGAGTAAGACTTTGCTACGGGAAGGACACCAAGGATTAATGAAACCAGAAGCGAGACCTGACCGGTCACCCGATCAGGCCTCGCTTGTAAAATTGGGTCAACTGTTCAATGC
>JBIOWC010000415.1:0-16311 GCA_044868105.1 Blastocatellia bacterium | reverse complement strand
ACCGGCCGAGCGCATCGGCTTTTTTGGTCTGCATATAAACCGAGATTTGATTGCTGGTGACGCTAATCGGAGCCTGTTGCCGCACCACCGCACCGGCTTTGATAAATTCAATGATTGCGCCGCGCCGGAAATTTGAACCGTCAATTAACAAACGCACATTTGAATCATCGCCGGCAAGGTTATTAATTGAAGCCGTTTTAATTTGCGGTTCGGAAACCTTGATGGCGTAAACCTGCGAATCAACGCCGTCGCCGCGGTTCGGGTTCACCACTTGAACTTGAACCACACCCGGCTTGGCCAACAGCTTTTTCAAACTACCGGTAAACGTAACCACGATTTGCGTCTTTGAAATAAACTTCACTTTGCGCCGATCAACCTTTAGGGCCGGCGCTTGTCCGTCACTGACTAAAATTTTTGCGCCGCGCCGGAAGTGCTCACCGCTCAGGGTCACTTTCGCGCCTCTGATACCGGCGGTAATGTCGTTTGGCGTAGACGCTTGAATTTCCGGCGCGCGCGCTTCCAACATCATGGCATTCGAAGCATCGCCGCCCACATTGCGCACCGTTACCGCAAGGCTCTTGGCTTCCTGAGCGAACTTCCCTGGCACGGTTGCAATAATAATTTTTTCATTGAGACGTTTGGTCAGCGAAACGGGAACCGCTTCGCCATTGATTTCGACGCGCGTGTTCGGGCGGAAGTTGGTTCCGATGATTTTCACGCTGAAACTGGTATCTCCGGCAACCACCACATCACTGAACGGTTTGACTTCCGTAATGCTCGGACCCACGATGTTTACGGTCTTGGCGTTCGAGGTTAGTTCAGGGATTACGACATCTCGGACTTCAACCGAAAGTTGTTTAATCGAATGTGCCACATCGGCGCTCACGCGAGCTTGCAATTCGCCATTCTTCAAAGTGGTTTCGAGTTTGTGCCCTTCAACAAATATGGCCGAGCTTTCCCGGAAATTTTTACCTTTGACCTTGATGGTGAAATTCGCCGCGGGCGACGGCAACTCTTGCGGGCTGATGGAATCAACCACCGGCGCCTGCGCTTTCACAACTCGCAACATCCTCGGCTGCGAGAGCGATTCATCGGCGCGTTTGACCTGTACGGTGATTTCGCCCGTATGTTTAAAGAGCGACCTTGGCAAGGCGGCTGTCAGCTCCTTGCCGCTGTTAAAAAAGTCGGTTGCGACTTCCGTCCCGTTGACAATCAGTGATGCGCCTTCCAAAAAGTTTTCGCCTTCGACCGATATACGCACATTGTTCGCAAACCCTTCCTCAACAATTTCGGGTTTGAGCGTCTTAATCGTGGGCAACAATTCATGATTGGTATCAGTGGTTTCAGGCGCAATCATGTCAAATGAAGTAATGACAATTTCATCACCGCTCGAATTGGAACGCACCGCCGCGACTTTCTTTCCGGCATCGGTGATAACCAATCGGCGAAGTTCATTGCCAACCACTTGATAAGATTCAAGCTCGCCGGTTTCCGTACCGAAGGCAAAAAGCACACCGGTAGTCGAAGCCATAAAAGCCGACGAAGCCGCCGCATTGAAGGCCAAATTGTTGGCACTGGAAAACTCTACGCCTTCGGGGGGATTGAATTCGGATTTAATCGTCAGTTTATTATCTTGTTTCGTCAGTATGGTCGCGCCGCCTGAACGTACATTTATCGGTCGGCGAATGCGCGTCACGCCGATGCATTCCACGCCGTTCGGACTTTTGGCGACGGAAATTCTCTGCGGCGCATCAACCGCGATGCTGTCTATCAACGAAGCGTCATCAACCTTCAGGTTGAATAGTTTATCGTTGGTTGCCGCAGCAATATAAAGGCTCTGCCCATCCGGGCTAAAGGCCGGATTATTCGCCTCTTCAAAGCGCGCATCGGCGGGAGAGAATTGACCGTTGGCAACCAGTTGCCCTTGTTCGTCCACTTTAATTATCGAAATCTGATTAGCCGCCGCGCTGGCAATCGCCAGGTGGCGCCGTGTGCCGTCATCGAAGAAAGCGGTTTCAGAGGGTTGTCCAACGAGCGGAAATTGCGAAATCATTTCGCCTTTTTCAACGCTGAAGGAATAGAGCGTCGGTTCATTAAAGCTTGCCGCGATCGCACAGAACTTTCCGTCTTTAGATAAAAAGGCCTGCGTTTTGGGGGTAATTTGCGCGTCCTTGGGCAGCACGAACATCGAGCGCAACTCCATCTGCTTGGCTTTCGTCGCGTCAATGATGCTGACGGTCGCCGGGTGACCGGCGGTCGGCAAGTTCGCAGCCGGAACCGCAATCAACCGACTCTCATTGTTTTCAATCATGGTAATCGGACCAACCGATTCGCCGACCACGATTGAAGATAAGATTTTACCGGTTGCGGTGTTGAAAGAGATGAGCGAGCCGTCGGTGATCGAGGAGACGAAGCCGATTTTGCCGCTCGGCGCAATAACCGGTTGCGCATTCTCATCAAGAATCGAATAAGAAGGCAGAACGATTTTACGGGTCTGCCCCAGCTTGACGCGGTCCGTACCGGCTTGCGCGGCAATCAGGCTGATGACCAGTAAATAAAGAAGCGCATGGGCGAACTGTTTATTTAATTTCACCGATCTTATACTCCCAGAAAGTTTGGCTCCACCCGACGAGGTGGGGACGACGAAGCTTAGGCTCAAATACTATGACTTTCTCTAACGCACCGCAAGCAAAAGTGATGCAATTATTTTATGACCCGAATCAGGTATTTAGCCCGGCGAAAAGCGCGGAATTGTTGCCAAGCTTTCGCGGCGCGTCAGGAAACTTTTCATTGACAAAAGACGTTCAAAAAGCTATATAAAATTTATATAATTTTTATATAGCGAGTTTTTTGATATGCAGAAGAAAAAAGTCAGAACCTATTCAGCGGCAGACCGCGATGTGGACATGCTCGAAGCCGTGTCGCGCTATCACGGCTTGAATAAAAGCGCCATGCTGGTGAGTCTGGTTCGCAAAGAATTTTGGCGAATCTTCCCTGCCGGGACGGATAAAATCAAACCCGACCGCGGGGCTAAAGTGGAGGAAAAATGAGTACACAACTGGTCAACCTTGATTCATCTGTCGCCCCCGTCGTAGACGCGAATCGGCAGGCGCTGATGGATGAAATTCGTGAACTTGCGAAACAACGCAACGCCATTATACTTGCCCACAATTATCAAGTCGGCGACGTGCAGGACATCGCCCATGTCGTCGGCGATAGCCTCGGCCTGTCGCTCGAAGCGCAAAAGACCGACGCCGATTTAATCGTCTTTTGCGGGGTTCATTTTATGGCGGAGTCGGCAAAAATCCTCAACCCCGAAAAGAAGGTCCTCTTGCCGAATCTGTCGGCGGGTTGTTCGCTTGCCGATTCCATCACCCCTGAAAGTCTTCAGGAATGGAAGAATCGTTACCCGGACCACACGGTCGTGACTTATGTCAATTCATCGGCGGATGTCAAAGCGATGAGCGATATTTGTTGCACCTCGGCCAATGCCGTCGCGGTCGCCCGCAGTTTGAATACCGACAAGATTTTATTTACCCCCGACCGCAATCTCGGCAACTGGGTCAAAAAGCAATTACCGGAAAAAGAGGTGGTGATTTATGACGGCTGTTGTCCTGTGCACGATGTTTTGCGCGGCGCCAACGTCACAAAGACCAAATCCGACTTTCCGGAATCCGTCATCATCGCGCATCCCGAATGCCGCGAAGACATCATTGCCATTGCCGATGAAGTCTGTTCAACCACCGCTATGCTCGGACGCATCGCCAAATACCCGGATGTCAAAACCTTTATTGTCGCCACCGAAAACGGCATCATCCACCAGATGAAAAAGCGCTATCCGGGCAAAGAGTTCATTATGGCTGACGGCTGCATCGGCTGCCGCCTGCATTGCCCGTACATGAAGATGATTACCCTTGAAGACGTCAAACGCTCGCTGGTGGAAGACAAATTCGAGATTGAAGTGGAAGACGACATTATGGAAGGCGCGCGCCTGGCGCTTGAACGGATGCTGGCGGTGCCGAGAGACAATTGAAAGTTGTACTGTTTCGTCGCGAAATTGCTCTGTGAAATCTCTGGGTCTGTGAGTCTCTGGGGTTGAGGCTTTTTCACCCCAGAGACTCGCAGGTAACTCAGAGTTTTTATTCAACCCCGCGTGTATAGATGAAGGCTGGTGAAGTCACGCCGTTGTTGTTACGAACTTCTATGGTGATTGTCGCCCCGACGGGAATTAGCGTGCCGGCTTTGATGGCAATGATTCGCGTCGTCGGGTTGCCGGGGTCGTTCTGGACCTTCTTTTGTTTCTGTCCGTTTAATAAGACTTTCGCGCCAATATCAAAGTTGATGCCTTCGACGTAAAGCGCCTTGCCGACAACATAAGCGGTAGCAATAACCGGGTCGGTTGTGGTTGGCGTATCGGTTTCAATGCGCGCCACGAAAGCGTCCGAACTGCCGCCCGCAAAATTCTGTTGCAGCGCATTTACTTTCGTAAAATTCACTGACTCCGTTACGCCCACCACACAAGCATTGCCGGCTGCATCCAGCGCCACGGCTTGGCTTGCATCATTATTGCTGCCGCCAAAATAGCTAAAGAAAGAGATGGCGCTCGCCGCGGCGTTGAATTTCGCAACAAATCCTTCAACGCTTCCCATATAAGCTTTCAGTGAATTTACCGCCGGAATAGTTGCGGAAACCGAACCGGAAATATAAACCTCGTTTGCCGCATTGATTTTGATTCCGCTTCCTAAGTCATCGCCGCTACCACCTAAAAGCGTTGCGTAAACGACATCGTTACCATTGCCGTTTAACTTCAAAACAAAGGCATCAAATCCACCTGCCCGCTGCTGCTGTAAGGCGTTTTCGAGCGGGAAATTATCCGAAGCAGTTTGTCCTGTGATATAGGCGTTGCCCTGCGCGTCTACAACAATAGCGGTTGCCGCGTCGCTGCTTGCGCCGCCAATGAAAGTCGAGTAAATCAACGACGCATTTCCTGAAAGATGGGGATTGAGTTTCGTGACAAAGGCATCGGTGAGCAGGTTATTGCCATCGCCTTTGGTTGATTGAAAAGCGTTTTTCTGGGGAAAATCCAACGACGCGGTGGCGCCCGTTAAATAAGCGTTGCCCTGCGCGTCTACGGCAAGCCCGCTGCCAAGCGGATTTTCAACCCCGCCGCCGCCTAAATAGGTTGAATATAAAACGCTATTTCCTGCCGCATTCAACTTGGCAAAAAAAGCGTCGTTTTGCCCGCCCGGAGTCGGCTGCGCGGCATTGACCATTTGCAGATCAGGGGAATTCGTTCGGCCGGTGATGAAAATATTTTGTGCCGGGTCGAGCGCAATACGCGTGTTATCTTCAAAATCATTGCCGCCAAAATAGCTGGCATACAAAAACGCATTGAGTTCGGAATTGAATTTGACAATGAAACCATCAGCGCTACCGCTTAGCGAATTATCGTAGGCGCTGATTCGCGGAAAGTCCGTAGAGGTCGTGATCCCGCCAATATAAATATCGCCGGTTGCGCCAAGCGCGATGCTCAGTCCCGTCTCATTGCCGCTGCCACCAAAGAATGCTGAGTAGGATGCGCCGCCGCTCGGCGCGAGTTTCGTAATGAAGACATCCTGCCCGCCTTTGTTCGGCACATTACCACCCGGGAAGCTAACCGACGTGGTTCGGCCAGTGATGACCGCGACATTCGCAGCATCAACGGCAATGTCATATCCCGCATCATTGCCATTACCACCAAAATACGTTGCATAAGTTACGACCGGGTCAATCACCAGCGGCAACTGATTATCATAATCGCCAACTGCGAAACCAACCCGCTTGCCGTTCACGCGGTAATTGCAGGCCACAACTTTTTTCACGCCATCCGTCTCTTGATAGGCGAACGGCTTTTTCTGTCGCACCTCGCCACTTGTCGTCTGTAAAACGAGATCGCCATTTTCGGCAAGCTCGACACCAGTGGTTCCTTCAAAGGTTAGCCCTATCGCCTTGAAATCGGCTCCGGGAGCCACATTGAAGTCATATTCAAATTCGCCTTCGCTTCCGTAATAGACCAAATCAATGCCCTGATAAACTTGCGAGTATTTCACCTTTGCATAGGTCGCCACATCGGACTTCCAGGCTTTCGGGTTATTACCGAGAAAGTAGCTGACCTTGCCGGGCATCTGTCCAAGGCCTTCAATCTGTGCCTGTGCGTTTCCACCAACAAGCTTCATTCGCAAGGTGCCGGACGCGCCACCATCCGGACTCCCGAGATTCATTACAGCTTCGTCCGCCGTCAAAAAGAGCGTACAGGCTTTGCCGCGCGAGAAATATTTCACCCGCGAGTCGGTTTGCCCCTGGTTGGCTTCAAAACGAATGGGGGCTTTCTCGTAAGCGACGCGCGCCGCTTCAATCTTTTCATCGGTTGTGGGGGCAAGAGATGAAGTTTCAGGAATGGACGAAAATAATTTTCTCGAATTTTTTTTCGGTTCAATAGGGTTTGAAAAATAGGTTGCGCCGCTCGTCAGGTTGGCAATCAAAATAACGATGGCCAGAGCAACCGGTAAAATTCTTTTATTTATTATTCTTGTTGCTTTCATTGGGCTCTCCTTCTATCGGTTTTATTGTTCAGTCAATCGGTTAATTCATAAACGCAATAAATGACCCCCTTTTCACTCACTCACCTGTCAAATTTTTAGAGGTGGGTTTGCCTCCTGAGCCCTCATCATCTGAAATCCGCGCGCCTATGTCGCCAAGCAAATTCATAGCCTGATGACCGAAACCCGTCTCCGAAAGGTCTAGTCTGATTGCGAAAAAGCTAATAAATTCGGGTTTTTTTAATTAAGTGGGGTTTAGTAGAGAGATTTAGTTCAGCACCTTGACGGGGTCATCTTTAATTCATAAACCAACCTATGAAAATTCCTGGCATATAGTGGGCGCGTCGTTATGGGGGCGTTTGCTAAGCCGTAAGGCGGGTTTCCGAAAAGCTCAAAATTCATCTTCGGATTCAGGCGGAGAGAGCGGATTCTACGGCTAAGCCTTATCCGGCCAATCTGTTCCCTCCGGCCAATCCGAAGACTGTCTTTCTATTTGCGCCTGCGGGTCATTAAATTTGCCGGCGATAATTGAATAGTTTGGTAGGCGGTCATGAACCTATTTGCCTTTAAATTCCGGTTTGCGTTTTTCAAGAAAAGCGTTCACGCCCTCTTCTTTATCTTCGCTGGAAAAACAGATAGCAAATAAATCAACTTCGGAATCCAGCCCTTCGCGCAAATTCATACGTGCCGCATTTTTCACCGACGCTTTTGCCATCGCCAGGGCGACCGGACTCATCTCGGCAATCTTATTAGCCAGTTCCAGGGTTTTGGCTTCAAGCTCTTCCGGTTCGTAAACGTGATTGACTAACCCCAGTCGCAAAGCCTCTTCGGCGGTAATAAACTCGCCGGTCAATATGAGTTCCATCGCTTTGCCTTCGCCAATCAACCGCGCCAGCCTCTGCGTGCCGCCGCCGCCGGGAATAATCCCCAGTTTAATTTCCGGTTGCCCGAGTTTGGCCCTCGTCGAAGCCACGCGAATATCACAGGCGAGCGCCAGTTCGCAGCCGCCGCCCAAACAAAAACCGTTAATCATCGCAATAACCGGTTTCGAAAAATCTTCAACGGCATCAAAGGCGCGCCGACCTTTCATCGCGCCGCGTTGTTCGATAGCCGTCTTGCCGGCAAATTCATTGATGTCGGCTCCGGCAATGAAGGCTTTTTCACCGGCGCCGGTAATGACGACGACGCGAACCGCTCCGTTGCTTTCGAGTTTATCGAGAGCAATTAAAATATCGCGCCGCGTTCCGGCATTCAGGGCATTCAATTTGTCCGGGCGATTAACGGTAATCACCCCGACCTTCCCACGTCTTTCGACTAACACATTTTCCAGTTCCATAATCCTCCTCTATACCGATGTCAGATGTTGGTCGTCAGACCATAGAACAAGCTCTGGTTGCCTGTTTCAAGAACTGGCTTACGTCCATCTGGCATCTATTTCATTCCCATTTGTAAAAACCTTCGCCGGTCTTTTTGCCGAGTTTGCCGTCGGCAACTTTTTGCCTGAGCAAGTCGGGGGCGCGAAAAACTTCTGAACCGAGTTCCACAAAAAGGTAATCAGCGATGTTTAGACGAATATCCAGACCAACCAGGTCGGTCAGCCTCAAGGGTCCCATCGGATGGTTGTAACCGAGCACTAAAGCCTTATCAATATCTTCGGCGCTCGCGACGCCTTGTTCAAGCATGCGTATGGCTTCAAGTCCGAGCGCCACTCCCAAACGCGAGGTCGCAAAACCCGGTGTGTCTTTAACCGTGATGGCTTCTTTGCCGATACGCGCCGCAAATTCAAGCGCGCTCGTCAGGGTGGCGGGCGAGGTTTCGCGCCCCACGACCACTTCAAGCAATTTCATGATGTGCACAGGGTTGAAGAAATGCAGCCCAATTACCTGCTCTGTCCGTTTAGTTGCCGAAGCGATGGCGCTCACACTAAGCGATGAGGTGTTGGTTCCGAAAATCGTTTCGGCTTTGCAGATTGAATCGAGTTCAGCAAAGAGTTGTTGTTTAGCATCGAGTTTTTCAATCACCGCTTCAACAATTAAATCGGCATCCGTAACCGCCTGCGCCAAATCGGTTGAAGTTTGAATACGCGAAAGCGTCGCCGACAACTCATCGGCCGAAAGCTTGCCGCGTTCTACACCTTTTTGCAGATTGTCTTTGACGCGCGCCAGCCCGCGTCCGACAAACGCTTCGTTTATATCTTCGAGCACCACACGGTAACCGGCTTGCGCGGCGACTTGCGCAATGCCATGCCCCATCGTGCCCGCACCAATCACTGTGATTTTTTCAATGGTCATACACCTTCTCAGATTGCAAAGAATATTTTGTAATAGCCACATAGAAGCGCAAAATCAACCGCCAGCTCATCCTCGTCTTCATCGAACCATAGATGGCCTAGATTTAACCCTTCGACTTTACCTTCAGCTTGTAAAGGTCGAACCGGCCTAATCATTTTAACTTTTCGGCTTTCGAGGGTAATTGTCGGTCTTGGGCTTCGTCAAGGCTTGCGGAAATTGCGCGAAGGCAATTGGCTCATACTGACCGGCGAGCTTTTTGTGGCAAAGCGAATCGCCTAACCGTCAGCCCATCGGCTCACTTCGGGTTAAGCAGACCGGGTCGCTTGAAGGGGAATATGACAAGCCGCATTTTCCGCTCAATCCGAGGACAACCTTGCACCTTCCCTTTATCGGCTTTCAAATTATTGGCGAGTATGAAATAAGTTTAGCGATTCTCAACATCTCTTTTGACAAAGCATTCGCCAATCGGTATTCAATACCTGCAATACAATGAACAACGACGAACAAGAAAAGCTGGAGATTGCCGAAGACGCGCGCGAGTTGAGCAAGCTCGGGTACGCGCAAGAACTGTTCAGGACAATGGGCGGCTTCTCGAACTTCGCCATCTCGTTTTCCATCATCTCAATCCTGACCGGCGCGGTTACGCTTTACGGATACGGGTTGAAGATGGGCGGGCCGGCGGAGATGGCTTTCGGCTGGCTACTGGTCACCGCCTTTACGCTTACCGTTGCTCTCAGCATGGCTGAGCTTGCATCATCCTTGCCAACTTCAGGAGCGATGTATCACTGGTCATCGAAACTTGGCGGCAAAGGGTGGGGATGGTTCACGGCCTGGTTTAACCTGGTTGGCAATATTACGGTGCTTGCCGGAATAGATTATGGCTGCGCGAAATTCGTCATTCCGTTGTTGGGACTTGATGCGACAACAAAAAATCTCCTGCTGGTTTATGCCGTCATCCTGATTTCGCAAGCGCTCATCAACATTTATGGCATACGCCTGGTCGCCTGGCTCAATGATTTCAGTGTTACGGTTCACATAGTCGGCGTGATTGTCATTGTTGGAGCTATCCTTTTCTTTGCGCCTAAACAGCCAGTCGCTTTCTTTTTCACGGCGGTTACTCACAACGACCAGGGGTTTCCCTACTGGTGGGCCTTCATCATCGGGCTCCTGCAAGCGCAATGGACCTTCACAGGCTACGACGCATCGGCGAGCGTATCGGAAGAGACCATTGACCCGCGCCGCCGCGCCCCCTGGGGCATCGTTCTGGCGGTCGTTGTTTCCAGTATTGTCGGCTATCTCTTGCTCTTTGCCTTGACCCTGGCCATACAAGACCTGCCGGCCGTCTTGAATGCCAAAGACGCCAGCGGGAATGAAGTGCCTGCGGTGCTAACCATTTTACAAATGGCCTTCGGCGCAAAAGCGGGCGCCATGGTTTCCGCACTGGCAACCATGGCGATGTGGTTTTGCGGACTCTCAGCAGTGACCTGGTGTTCGCGTGTGGTCTATGCTTTTTCACGCGATGGCGGACTGCCGGCATCGCGGGCTTTTAAGCGGGTGAGCGCAAAACATCAAACGCCGGTCGCCGCGATCTGGCTTTGCGTTATCGTGGCCTTTGCGGCAGTCCTTTACAGCGACGCTTATCCGGTGATCACCTCAATCAGCGTCATCGCGCTCTATTTTTCTTACATCATTCCTATCGTCCTGGCTTTTCGCGCAAAATATTCAAATCGCCAATCAATTGACCAGGGCCCCTGGAATTTAGGTCGTTACAGTTCGCCGGTCAATTTAATCGCCATTGTCTGGGTTGCGTTCATCAGCATTATCCTCAGTCTGCCGGACAATATGCTTGCCGGAAAGACCATCGCAGCTTTTACCCTTTTACTCGCGCTCTGGTATGTTGTGCGCGAACGCAAACATTTCAAAGGACCGGCGTGGCAAGAAAAAGCCGCGTCGGCAGAGAAAGAAGTCGTGTAACAGAGGCGCCGCGTATGAATCCCCGGGAGCTAAGACAAGCCTTCACGCTCGCCAATGAATTTAAAGAAGGCGACCTTTTGGTTGGCGGAACCCGCGACCGCGAGATGCGCCACATTGCCCGCCAGATCCTCGCTGGTTTACGGATTGGGGAAATCAATCAAACGAGTTTCGTTGAAGATTCGCTTAGCGACTGCTTAGCGCGTTCCATTAACCCCTGGCTTGCCGGCGAACTCGCTGGTCTCACCCTCGCACGGCTAAAAGAGCTTCTCCTGCGGCCTGATGCAGCCGCGTGGGTACAGCATTATCGCAACGGACTTTCCAGCGAAACGATTGCCGCCGTCGTTAAACTCATGAGTAATGAAGAGCTGTCGGCCGTGTCACAGCAACTCTTCAACCCGCTTTCCGGTGAAGACATCGCCATCGGGTCGCCGCAACATTTCGGCGCGCGCATTCAACCCAACAGCCCAGGCGATACGGAAGAAGAGATTCTCTTTTCCATTCTCGAAGGGCTCGCCTACGGTTGCGGCGATGTCATACTCGGACTGAACCCGGCGAGCGACGACCTTGAGACCATCATTCGCCTTGAAGACCTGCTGCGTAGCGTCGTTGAACGCCTTGCCTTGCCAACCCGTTACTGTGTGCTTTCGGACATGGTGAAACAGACTTCGGCAAAAGCGCGAACCAAAGTTGACGTCGGCTTTCAAAGCCTGGCCGGAACTTCAAAGGCTTTGCAAGGTATGGTTGGTTTAGAGGTTGACGGTTTGCTCGATTTAGCGCGCGGTTTTACGGGTCTCTATTTTGAAACCGGGCAAGGTTCAGCGGTAACCAATAATGCCGCCGAAGGCGTCGATATGGTGACGCTTGAATCCCGCGCTTATGGGGTGGCTCGCTATATCCGTAAACAGACGGGCGCGTGGATGATTGTCAACGATGTCGCAGGGTTTATTGGGCCCGAAGTCTTTCGTTCGCCGGAGCAATTATTACGCGCCTGTTTGGAAGATACGGTGATGGCGAAATTGCATGGGTTGACGATGGGGCTGGATGTATGCGCAACCTTTCATATGGGGATTGAACCCGTGCCCCTGCAACAACTCACCAGGACGATTGTCGCACAGGCGCAACCAGCCTATTTAATGGCAGTCGCCGGCAACGCTGACCCTATGCTTGGTTATCTCACCACCTCATTCCGCGAACATCCACAACTCAGAAAACAGAACCATAAACAGATTTCAACAGCAATGAAAAATCGTTTGATTGAATTGGGGGTAATGAACGGCGGGGGCGAATTGACCGATGAGGAACAAACAGCCTCCAGGCTTTATGCGATGTACGCCAAGGCGGGCGGCGACCGGCGCTCGCTTGACACCCTCGGCAAGGAAGGGGAAAAGAAAATTCGCGCCCTTGCCGAACGCGGGTTCGATTTAGGCTACGGGCACGATACAGATTTTAACGCGCCAGCGAGCCTCAGCAATCGCCTGCGAACACTTTACGAACACGCCCGCCACGCGCTTTATGCGACGGTTGAAAGCGCGGTTATCAAAGAGGTGTGCAAACAAGCGGTGCGCCTTCACACATTATCTTTAGACCGCGACGATTATCTGGCGCACCCGGCTTCGGGTGAACAGTTGCGTGAAGAAGACCGTCAAACCATTGCAAAACTCTATCCTTCGCGCCGGCCGCAAATCCAACTCGTTATCTCGGATGGCTTAAATGCCAACGCGGTGAACGAAAATTTACGCGATGTGCTACCGGCTTTAAGACAGGGTCTTGAGAGCGCCGGTTATCACCTCGGCACCAGCGACCTGGTGATTGAAAACGGACGGGTGCGCGCCGGTTACACGGTCGGCGAAATTCTCAGTGCGGAGGTTATCCTGCATCTGATTGGCGAACGACCCGGCACCGGACTAAATACCCTCTCGGCATATCTCACCTATGGATACAACGAAGCCGGCACCTCACGTTGGCAGAGCGTTGACCATTCGCAGACCACCGCCGTCTGCGGCATCAATCGTCGGGGCAAACCGCCAGCGGTTGCCGTTGATGAAATCATTCGCCTGGTTAAACGAATGGTCGAGCAACGCTCATCCGGCGTGGCTTTACACTAACTCTGCCACGTTCAATCTGCCGCCTGGCTGGCTTGCGTCGCGGCCAGATAGCGGCGTTTCGCTTCTCTGAGCATGGCGTGCAGGCATTCGGCGGCCAGCCCATGCAACATCAAACGAAATCCCGCGCTGATGGTCGTCAGCGGCACCATCGGGTGTTTGTTATTGACGAGCGCCAGATATTCGGGCACGCCTAAAATTTTAGCGACGTACAGCGCGACAGTTTCATCGAGTTGTAAGGAATTCGCCGCCCGCCAGAAATCGTTGTCGGTCAAAAAGAGTTGATACATCGGCGTGTAGAGTTCAATCGCCGTCTGCACATCAATGAAATTACGCCAGCGTCGCGGAAATTCTTCAAATTCGAATTGCCCGTCGGTAATGCAATCGAAGTTGAGACGCGCAGGAGCTTTAATTTCGGCGCCCGCTTCGCGCAAATCTTTATTGAATTCGATGACGAAGTTAAACAGGTTCAAGTCATGTTTTAAGAAAACATCATCAATCAATTCTTCAAGCGCGCGCGGCTTCAACGGGTTTAAGGCAATATTAACGCTTTCGGTATTGCTTTCAATGAAGGCGAGAATTTCCGAGCCGATATGAAAATGGCGAAGAATTAAAAAATTGGCTTCCGGGCTGACCCAGTTTTTCAGCCCCCAGTAAATCAACCGATGCAGGAGCCACGATGAATTGATGCGGTTGGGAATAAAGGTTTTGAGCAGTTGAATCAGAATCATCGAAAAGCGCGCCAACGGTCTGGCAATCGGCAGAAAAAACTGCCGCGATTTCGAGCGCATACAAATCAGCAGCGCGGCCTTCGCTTCATCGTCAATAATCAAGCTCTGGTCTAAATAAACCGCCAGCCAGGGGTCAGGGTCGCGGGTATCGTGCTTGGCAAACTTAAAGGTATCGGCATATGACATAGCTAATTTTTTCTCGACTTTCACAAACAACCATCACGATTTCCAAATGAAGGCGCCTCTGCACAATCGGGCACTTGCGGACTTTGCGAACCCTTGGCGGCAATGCGCAAAGGTCTATTAAGGCAGTTCGCGCCAAGCCCGCCAAAGCGTCGCCAAGCCTAATCGTCCTTCAGATGTAAATCTTATGTCACGATAGTCTAGCGGTTGCATCACAGCAGAATCAAATACGGATAAAACATTGCGAGGTAAGCCATGCCGAAAGCCCACCATTTGCGACGCAGTTTACCGATGTCTGGCATCTCGCGCATGGCTTCGCGCATGTCGTCCAGGGTTTCCGCGCTGACCCCGGCTGTCGTTAAATCGGCAATAGCCACGTTTGAAAGGTCAAAAACTTTAACCTTAGCTTTTTTGATGATCTCTAAAATCTCTTTCTCGGATTTGCCACCCTTGGCCATTTCAACCACCGAGGCATTGGTCATCAGGGCGCTGCCGACAGGCAAATTTTTCGATTGCGCGGCAATGATATTTTCAAAAGCCTTTTGTCTTCTCTCGGCTTCGTAAACTTGAATCAGGTCTTCAAATTTTTTGTACGACTGTAAGTTTGCCGACAGGCGCAAGGCCGCCTCGCGAAAATGTTTGTCGTTCGGATTTTGCTGCTCGGCATTCGCGTAATCGGTTGCCGCCTGTTCCAGGTAACTTTTTGTGGAAAGCCAATCTGGGCTTTCATAAGCCAGGGCCTCAAAGACGACGCCGAGTGCGTACAGCCGATAGGCTTCGGTCTCAGCTTTCACGGGCACAGTTGATTGCAACGTTTGCAAGGCGCTGTTCCATTTCCTCTTTTTCAACAACTCACTGGCGCGTTTTAATTCGCCTTTGGGCAACGGCACATTGACCGATCTAAAAGCGGGCAGAAACCGACCGACAAGCTGCCTGGCGACCGCATTCAGCATCAGCGATTGCACATAAGCGGTACCCGGCGCGCCAAATTCATGTTCGCGCCAGTAACTGTCTCTCAAGGTATCCGAGTCCAACACATTTCCGCTCGTCGCTTCTTTGGCTTGGTAAAGAACCACTAACCCGCCGCGCAATTCGGTGACCCAATACGACTCATGCACAAAGCCGTAATCATCAACCGTTTTATTCATCTTCGTGAACGAGTCATAGACCGTGTGCGAGCCGGTTTTTTTATAAACGCTTTTAGATTTGCTCTGCATAAACGAGGTGGCGTAGCTATCGGTGATGGTGCAGTTAATGATGACATCTGGACTTGTATCATTTACTTTAAGCGCCCCATTCATTTTCGGCAGCAAATTTTCAACGGCGGCTTGCAAACTTTGCACTTGATCCTGAGGAACGCGGGGTTGCGCATGAACCACGACCGAAAAGGTGTTATGTGGCAGATAGATTTTCGGCGCTTGTTTTTGGTGAAGCGTCAGCGTCGAGCCTAACCCCTGAGCCAGGGCTGTCGCAGAGAACAAGAGGAAAACTGCGCAGATCAATAAGGCAATGCTTGGGATGAAGCTTGAACAACCGGTATTGAGAAAAATCAGTCGGAACCGCGAAGCTTGATACATAAAACTTGCCTCCTGTCCCCATCTGACTTCTTTAGGATGTAAATTTACTAAAGCACAGGCAGCGATTTTTCTGCAATCAATTTATGTCGAACAGTTTAGGACAGGAATTATTCGCTCGGGTCAGTTCACTTTCGATAAAACCGCGTGGCTATCAATAGAATAAATTTCAACTTCGGATTTAGCGCACAGACGGATAGCATTTATCAGCCTAATCCGCCGGCGTCCGCTAAACCCGAAGACAAACTTTAACCTTTGATTTGCAGGCGCTTGAGTATGAAGCAGACGCTTTAGTCTAAACGGCGAGAAAAATTATGACACGCGTTACCAGACCAGCAGATGCGGGTAGAAGCCGAGCAGGTTGCCGTCGTTGAGTTCCGTCCATTTTCGGGTGGTTCTCCCGGCGTAAGGTTTACCGCGCATGGCTTCGCGCATGGCATCAATGACCACGGCGCTGACTCCCGAACGATTCAAGAGGGACATCCCATTGGGTGATAAATCGAAATACCTGGATTTAAAATTGAGCAAACGTTTGGCAATCTCGGTCTCTTCAGCGCCGCTCTTGACCCAGGTAATGACCGTGTTGTTATTGACAAATTCATTGCCAAAGCGTTTTTGAATGTCATTAATTAACGAAGTTTCAATACTCTTTTTGCGTTCCCCGGTTTCATAAGCCTGCACATTACTGGCGATTTTCCGATACGAAGCCAAGAGCTCCTGCACCCGCGCGGCGCTGGTTTGAAATTCGCTTTCGCCGGGGTCACTCTGTTTGGCGAGCGCGTAATAATTGCCGGCCTGTTCCAGATAATCTTCCGTCGGTTGCAAAAAAGGCGTTTCATAAGCCAAGCCTTCATAGGCCAGTCCAAGGGCATAGAGGC
>JBIOWC010000414.1:0-9462 GCA_044868105.1 Blastocatellia bacterium | reverse complement strand
TGAAACGCCCGGGTGGCAAAAAAACGCAAGGTGCGGCGAACTCTCTCGCGGGCTTCTTTGTCGCTTATCCAACCCCGCTCAGCAGCAATACAAAGCGCGGTTAACCCAAACCCGGTTGCCGCGCTGCTGGCGATATTTTTGCTGGGATGTGAATCCGGGTAGGGCGAGCCATCGCTGCGGGCGCGGTCAAGCACCAGTCCATTTTCGGAATTTGCCTGGTCAATGAAATATTGAAAACTCCGGTGCGACAGGTCTTCTAAAAATGCGTCATCAGCTTTCGTGAGCTTGAAGCGTTCAGGGTAAGCGACGGGGGGAAACGATTGTACGGCAAAAGCCGGGCGCTGCGCCGCCAAGACGCCAAGCATGCAAAGCAGGCAGGCGAATATTTTAAGTGCCGGGTAATGCGGGGTTGAATGAACATTTATTTGCACAATGATTAAAGATTCTACGAAAAATGATTAGGTCGCAACCTCGAAACCCGCTTCCGCCGGGCTGCTCGCCTGGCCGGTAAGAAAAGCCGAGTCAGGGAAAAGAATTTCGGTAATGGGTCAGATTGAAATTAGGGGGATGAAAATATTTATCGGTAAAAGAACAGCGGTCTGTTGTCAGGGACAAGGTCATCTTCTGCTGGGGCGGAAAAGACGGATGGCGCTTTATCCGCCCCAGCAGATGGCGATTTATCCGCCTTTTCCGTCTAATCCGAAGATAACTTTTTACTTGTCCAGAGATAACTTTTTACTTGTCCAGAGATCACTATTTACTGGTCGTTGGGCGGGATTTTACTTTTATAGCGCCAACCGCTGGCCAACCTCTTTCATCCTGACCCACTACTAGAATTTCTCATTGGTTGACGCATCTATGCCTTATAGAGACAATCGAACGATGGCGCACAACGACCTCGTCACCTCCCCCTCGGCCACTTCGACAAATCTGAAAATGCTGGTTCACTTCGGTTTTGCCTTAACCGGTATGGTGACAACTCTGCTGGGGGCAATCCTTCCTGTACTTTCCCAGCGCTGGAGCCTTGATGATGCGCAAGCCGGGTACTTACTGGCGGCGCAAAACATCGGCGGCTTATCGAGTACGATTTTTGTCGGCGAAATCCTTAGACGTCTCGGCACCAAACGAGCTTTGGTCTTGAGTTTCGTGTTGATGGCTTTAGGGCTGGCTGGAATTCATGCCCCTTCATTCAGACTGGGCATTGCGGCGGTCTTTTGTTCAGGGCTGGGACTGGGTATGGCTATTCCTGCCACCAATATTTTAATTGCCGATCTCAATCGCGAGCGCCGCGCGGCGGCTTTGAATGTTTTGAATTTCATCTGGTGCATTGGCGCAGTCATAGGCACACCGTTGGTCGGCTATCTCGTGCAAAAGCTCAATCTCTATGTGCCGCTTTCAAGTTTAATCATTGTGTTGATTTTAATTGGCGGGCTGCTTTCACAAGTGAATTTTCAAGGCGCAAGGGAAGCCGCGCGACCAATAGATACGGCAACGGAGAAGGTGACGAATGATTTTCAAAGGCGCTTTGCTCTGGTTATCTGCGCTTTTGCTTTTTTGCTGGTTGGCATTGAGAATGCATTGAGCGGCTGGATTGCCTCTTATGTTGCGCGTCTTGAAACGTCACCAAATTCCTATGCCTCATTTTATCAAGCGGCCTTTTGGGCTTCGATGTTATTGGGCCGTGCCTCTGCGCCCAGCCTGCTCAGTCGCCTCTCAGAACCGCAACTGGTATTAAGCGGCATTTCGCTGGCGGCGTGCGGTATGTTACTGATACTGGCTTCCGTAAACCTGACGGTTATTTTGCTTGGCGTATTTGTCGCAGGCCTCGGACTCTCTTCGGTCTTTCCCACAACTATCGCTATCTTTTCGCAAATTCTCGGCGCCCAAGCGGCGCGCAAATCGAGCTGGTTATTTGCCAGCGGCAGCCTGGGGAGTTCGACGCTGCCGTTTTTAGTGGGCTTCGTGTCCTCCCGGTCGGCCTCTTTGAGAATTGGGCTGGCGGTACCTTTGATTGCGGCGCTGCTGGCGCTCGGTTTACAAATCAATATCGGGATGCTAATCAGGCGACAGCCGGATGCCGCAAAGTAAATGAGAACAACCCTCGCACAACCTTCGTACAGGCGTTTATGGAAAACAGAGTTGAAGTAAAAGCGTCGTTTAAGCTGGTGATGCTGGCCTCGGTCATCACTTTGATTTTGTGGTTCATCCCGTTTGCGGAAGTCATCACCTACCCCATCCGCTTATTCGTCACCTTCATTCATGAAGCCGGACACGCGCTGGCCACCCTCCTCTCACTCGGTAGCGTTCACAATGTTCAACTCTACAGCGATGGCAGCGGCGTCACCTATACCTCGGGCGGCACCCGATTCTTAATTTCGAGCGCCGGTTATCTCGGCACCACGCTGTTCGGTTCCGGCTTGTTACTTTTGCTGAGAAGACAAAAGTACGCCAAACCTTTGGCCCTGTTGATGGCGATTCTGTTAGTGAGCGTGACGGTTTTCTGGGGCGGCAATATTTTAATTTGGGTCGTCGGCCTCATTTTAGGCGCGCTCTTCTTCGGGCTGGCCATCAAAGGCAAACCGAGTGTCGTGCATTTCGTGATGAGTTTCCTGGGCGTGCAGTGCATATTGAACGCGCTTTACGATTTGCGAACCCTGCTCTACCTTTCGGCTTTTTCCAAAGAAGCGACCGATGCGGTGAATATGTCTGAAGCGACGGGCGGATTTACGCCGCCCCTGTTGTGGGCTCTGGGCTGGTCTGTGGTTTCAATTGTGATGCTGGTCATCACGACGCTTGTCTATTATCGCAGCATCAATAACCGCACCGCCGCGCTCGACCCCGTAAAGATGCCGCACCTGCTAGCGGACGATTTCAGCAAGGTGTTTGATAAAAAGCTCTGATTTTTACGAGCCACAATCATGCCGAATCCCAAGTCGCGGCGCGCGAGTCTGGTCAACCAGAGGTTTTTAGACAGGCTCGCTCGCCAGTTTGCCTTCTCTCGCAAAAGCTAGATACGCACGACTACCTGCAAGCATCAATCAGGAAATTCCGCGACCATCTCTGCAGTCGTCCTTCCACCAGCGAGATAGTCCAAGGCCTTCGCGACCGTCATAGGCGCGCCACGAAGGCAAGGTATGCCGCTTCGTTTATCCGGTTCCAAGGCGATGAGTTAACGGTGGTCGAAAGCGCCTAAATGGTTCAACCTTTTTAGGCTCAGGATGGCCTCAGGTTCAGGCTTGATCGCTGACCGAAATTCAAAGCCACAGCCTAAGCAAATTTGCGTTCGCTACATAATCGGTGATAAAAAAAGGTGAGGTCAAATTAACTTCACTATTTCATCACCGAATTTATATGGCAGAGAAGATTATTCAAAGTATTAAATTTGATGACCGGGGGTTAATCCCGGCAATCGTGCAGGACACGACAACCAGCGAAATCCTCTGGCTTGGCTTTATGGATAACGCCAGTTTGATGAAGACGCTGCAAACCGGGCAAACGCATTTCGCGCGCTCCGATGATTCACCCTCCGCCTGGCAAGCGGCGCATCGCCTGCTCGATGTGCGGGTTAATGCGGATGGCGACTCGCTGACCATCTTCATTGAGCAAGAAACGCCTATGCAAGAGAAACGCAAACCGACGAGCTTGCTCAAGGATTTTAATGAAGCGCAAAAGCCCAAGCCTTCCGATGTCTCGGTTGTTGATGTTGATTCGATGGAGTTTGGCATTGCCTTGCAAGACCTTTATGCGTTGATTGCCGACCGCAAAGCGAAACGCCCCGAAGGCTCTTATACAACATATCTTTTTAATAGCGGCGTAGATAAAATACTGAAGAAGATTGCCGAAGAGTCTGGCGAAGTCATCATTGCCGCAAAGAACCGGTCGCATCGGGAAATGGTTTCCGAACTCTCTGACCTCTTTTATCATATGCTGGTGTTAATGGTTGAACGCGACGTAAAGCTTGCCGATGTCCATGCGGAACTGAAACACCGCGCTGCGCAAGCGCCGAGTAAAAATAAATGAAGCCCGTAGGAAATCAATTTCTGGAATCCGTGGATAGTTAACTCGCGAAGCGCGCAAAGCCGGGTCTTTTTTAATCCTCGGTCGGCTTCGGGTTTTAAGTCAGGTTGAACCATTTGCCGGATGAATTGTGTGACAGCTTCAAATAAATAACGAAAGCAACTAACTGATGAATAATTTTGTACCCCCGACTTATGAAGAATTTTTGCGACTGGCTCAGGAAGGCACGGTGATTCCGGTCGCGAAGCGCGTGATGGCGGATTTGCTCACGCCGGTTGCCGCCTATCTGAAAATCGAACGCCTCAGCCCCTATTCATTTCTGCTTGAATCGGTCGAAGGCGGCGAAAAAGTCGCCCGCTATTCGTTTTCAGGGTTCGACCCGCACACCGTTGTTCGCGCTCGTCAGGGCAAGGTGACGATTGAAAGCGGCAATGAAATACAGGAGACAGACCAGCCGATGCTGGCGGTTTTGCGCCGCGTATCGGGACAGCATATTCCGGTCAAGGTGGCGGATATGCCGCCTTTTGTTTGTGGCGCGGTCGGCTACATCGGTTATGATGCGGTGCGTTGGTTTGAAAAAATTCCCGATAAAAATCCCGATGATTTGGATATTGATGAAGCCGTGATGATGTTCTATTCGCGCATTCTGGCGTTTGACCATGTGCGCCAGCAAATTCACATCATCGTTAATGTCTTTACTCACGGCAAGACCACGGGGCTGGAAGCCGAATATCAGCGGGCGATTCATGAAATTGAAACGCTCGAAGCCCGCCTCGAAGACCCCATTGAAGCACTGCCGCGCGGGGCGCCCCCCGAACGCATGAAATTGCGCGCCAATATGACCAAAGAGGAGTACGAAGAAGCGGTCACGCGCTCGAAAGAATACATCGCTGCCGGAGATATTTTTCAGGTGGTATTGTCGCAACGGTTTGATGTTGAACTGTCGGCGCATCCGTTTGAAATTTATCGGGCCCTGCGCGTCGTCAATCCTTCACCGTACATGTTTTTTCTGAAAATGAAAAATCAGTTCGTGCTTGGCGCATCGCCGGAAATGCTGGTGCGAGCCACGGGCCGAAGACTTGAATACCGGCCGATTGCCGGAACGCGCAAACGCGGCGCTACGGAAACCGAAGACCTTTTGCTTGGCGAAGAGATGCGCGCCGATGAAAAAGAGGTTGCCGAACATGTGATGCTGGTGGATTTGGGACGCAACGATTTAGGTCGGGTCGCCGATTACGGTTCGGTCGAAGTCACCGACTTGATGATTGTTGAACGCTACTCGCACGTCATGCATCTGGTCTCGGCAATCAAAGCGCGCCTCAGAGCCGGCAAAGATAGATTTGATGCGCTGGCGGCTTGCTTTCCCGCCGGTACGCTGAGCGGCGCGCCCAAAGTGCGAGCCATGGAAATCATTGACGAACTTGAACCGACGCGGCGAGGGATTTATGGCGGCGCTGTGATGTATCTGGATTATTCAGGCAATCTCGATTCGTGCATTGCGATTCGCACGATTCTCGTGAAAGACGGCAAGGCTTATATACAGGTCGGCGCAGGCATTGTTGCCGATTCGGTTCCCGAAAGCGAATACGTCGAAACCCTCAACAAAGCCCGCGCCATGTTACAAGCCATTGAAATGGTGGAAAAGCAGTAGCCGGTGGTCGGTTATTAATAATCGTAAGCCCTAGCCGAGACCCATGCTTGTTTAACCGGTTTCCGGCTGCCGGCTTCCGACCACTGACGACCGACGACTATTCCGATTTTTCTTCGCCCTCTTTTTTCGCTTGAACTGGAACCTTGAAGCCATCCTTGGCTGTCCAACTCGCTACCTTGGTTCCTTCGTGCAACGCTTCAACCGAGACATTCTTGGAGCCGTTGCGCGCCGCTTGCAGCGTGTTATACCAGTTCCACACGGCGCGTTGTTGCAAGCCGATGGGGGCTTCGGCGAGCGTTGGCTTGATGTTGACCGTCAATTTATCGTCTTGCAGGTCATAGCTATCAACTCGCGCATCGCCTTTTAACATCTCTTCCAAATCTTTTTCGGTTTTGCTTCCCGCCGCATACATGCCCTGTTGTTTGGTCGCTTCGTGTCCGCCGCCACAACCGATCAGTAACAGCGAAGTGAAAATGATAGAAACCCAGAAGATGACTTGAAAATGATTATTTACCCTAGAGGCTTTGGTTGCTCGATTCATCTATTCCTCGCTCATTTAAGTTGGATTTATGGAAACTGATTTGCGGCTCACATTATCTTTATCCAATTCGCTTCCGTCAAATCGCTGGCGCGGCTTTCAAACACCGGCAAAATAAAAAGGCTGGAGCAGGCTCCAGCCTTTTTATTTTGCCTTGCAGCAAAGGTTTTAGAAGGTATAACGCACGCCGAATTGCATGACGCGGGGCGAACCTTGAATGCCATCAAGTTTCCCGAATGACGGTCCCGGCACACTGCTCGGTAATTGCGAATCCTGGTTGAGACCCAGGTTTGAGCGCGTGACCGTAACGAGCGTCAAGCGTTGAGTATTGGTGACGTTGAAAACTTCCCAGCGGAACTGAATCTGATGTCCCTCTCTGATCTTGAACGTTTTGTCCAGACCGGCATCGAGACTGACATAGCCGGGGAGTCTAAGGACATTGCGGTCGCCGGTTTCGCCCGGGAACGCATTGCGGAACGCGTTATAGGCAGCCTTCGGATCCGAGAACAGATTCGGGTCATCTTTGCCGCCGCGGGTCGGGGAAGATTCAAACGGGCCGACGCGCACGCCGTTACTTTGAACGTTCCAGTTGGTTGCCCATTGCGCGGCATCAAAAGGCGTTTGCACCGGCAGCCCGGAATTCCAACGGAAGATGCCCGTAAGTTGCCAGCCGCCCAGCAACGCATCAACAAACCCCGGAGCATCATTGAGGAAGGCATGCCCTTTGCCTACTGGGAGTTTCCACAGGGCGTTGGCATTGATTAAGTGGCGAATGTCGAAATCCGATGCGGCTTTGTTATCTTGTGGACGCAACGGATTCAAGATAAACGCCGCGCCGTAAGCGCCGCTGGTTTGCAGCCCCGAGGCATTATCGGTTGAGTGAGACAGCGTATAATTGAAATCGAATTGAACGCTGTCTTTGTAACGCTCGCGAATGCTCAACGTGCCCGCGTGATAATCCGACGCCCCGACGGTACTGAAGGTCGAGAGCGCGGCGTACTGCGGGTGGAAGAACATATTCGGAGCGACACCGAAATCGTCAATCAACGCCTGAACAAATGTCCAGTCAAGGACATCGAAGAAATCCTGTCCGAGAAAGTCCTGTCGGGCGACGATTTGATAGACCGCCTGGGTAGATGAAATTCCCGGTTCGCCCCAGAAATTATCGCCAAGATTGGGGAACAGATTCTCGAAGTAGGGAATGGCCTGAACTTTGTTTAACGGGGTGTCCGCCAGTCGCAGTTTAGCCAACTGGGTAGCCGCCGTGTACCAATCCACCCCCGATTTGGGGTCAGTCAAATTATTGAGCGCCATGATGTCGCGAGTGGCAAGCAGGTTGCGCGCCCGACGGCCAATGTAAGAGGCTTCAACAAACAATCCGCCTTTGAATTGACGCCCATAGGAGAGGTTCCAACTGTAATTGGTCGGCGTGATGATGGTGTCATCGAGCGACGATTCGATGCGTTGGTCTTCGTCCGAGGGAGTGATCAGCGGGAAAGACAGCGTACCGGGATCGTTGATTCCGGGCAAGGCGCGAATGCTTTGACCAAATCCGGTAAACCGCGGCGCCGGGTTGGTCGTGACGTTGTAGGTATTGGCGGCAATCGCCTGATTAGAGGTGAATCCCAGGGTACTGTTTAAATCAAACTGTACGGCCAGTTGTTGCCCAATGTGATCATTGGTCATGGCAAAGCCCCCGCGAATCACGGCGTCGCCATCGCTGCCGAACATCTTGCGCAACCAACCTTTTTTGAAACTCGGAGTCCAGGCCGCCGCGACGCGAGGTTGGAAGTTGTTTAAATCCCAATCGTAATAGCCGTCACGCCCGTTGGCCGGACCTGCCAGATCGACTTCGATGGGATCGTTAAATGGGATGCCCTTCGCTGAACTGGCTTTTCGCTGTTCAAAATAAGCGCCAAGGCTGATGGTCGGTTTGACCTGCAGCCCGTGAGTTTCATAAACCGGACGATCCAAGCCGTAACGAAGACCGAGCGTCAGCGTCAGGTCTTGACGCAATTTCCAGGTGTCCTGAGCATAAAAATCATACTCTTCGGTGGCGAACGTTCGTTTGAGTCCCAATCCGGCTGGCAACACATTGCCGTCCGCACCGTAGTTGAAATTGACATCATACTGTGAAAAACGGCCAATGACGGCAGATACTGCGCTTCTCACATCCGAAACAAATCCCGGGTCAATCTGTGACGCGAAAGGACGGGTCAATATAGCGCCCGATGAAGCATAAAAAGATGGATTGGCAATCGCCGTGTCAAAGGCATTGGCCGCCGAATCCCGCGCATTGCGAATGAGGCGAATGTTGGTGCCGAATTGCAGACTGTGGCTGCCTTTCGACCACGACACATCGTCTGTGAAATTATGCACAGGCGTGGTGCGCGACAAGGTGCGAGTGAAGTTTCGCGGCGTAAAGACGAAGCGGAAGGAAACGGTATTCTGATCCGAATCGCCGAAATTGGTGAACGCCAGTCGCGTCAGCCCATAGCGCAGGTCGTTGACCAGGGTTCGGTTTATTGCCCAGGTATGCCCGACGACAAAGCCATAAGGGTGTCCCCAGAACTGACCAGCCGGAGCATCGGGAAACGCCGGTGCAAACGTTGTCAGGTCTTGTTGATAGTTGCCGCGGAAAAATAACAGGTGACGGGCATCGCCGGTTAAGTTGTAATCAAACCGCACAATGTTGGTGTTGAAATTCAGCTCTATCGGCGCATTGAACCGGAAGCCGCCGGTATTGAATCCGTCACCGACGGAGGTTGAATTTGCCGGATAGCGGGCTGCGGCATCCGCCAGAACCGCGAGTCCGATGGGGTTCACACCGACTGCCGGAAAGATCGAATTGATGTTGGCGGCGGTCAGCGTCGTCACGCCTCCGGATGAGTTGGGAAAGCGTACTTCGCCGCGTCCGAGGCTCGGCAGCGGCACAACCTGTAAGACCGATTGTTCGGCGCTGTCGCGGCGCCCTTCGTAATTATAGAAGAAGAAGAACCGGTCTTTTTTGATGGGTCCGCCAAGCGAACCGCCAAACACATTGCGAATGAGTTTGGGGCGCGGAATGCTTTGCCCGGTGTCCGGGTCAATGGTGCGATTGTTAAAGAAATCATTGGCGGTGGTCGCCGTGTTGCGATGAAATTCGTAAAGCGAGCCGTGGAATTCATTGGTTCCGCCTTTGGTGATGAGCGAAACTTGCGCGCCACTCGAACGCCCTCGTGTGGCATTCGGGTTAGTGGTGGTGACGCGGAATTCC
>JBIOWC010000413.1:0-4654 GCA_044868105.1 Blastocatellia bacterium | reverse complement strand
TCAGCTTAAGACATCCTTGCTTTAATGATTAGTCATTAAAGAGCGATGTCAGGTTGAAAATTGATGACAAGACCGTACCCAAAATTGAGTATCTGCCATTCGAATACGAACCATAACGATTACGACTATAGTAGCCATCTTCATAACCGCGGCGGAAACCCTCGCGGAAATAGTAATTGTATTCAGACTGGTCTACGTAGAAACCTGTGTAACCGAAATTCGCATCCTGAAAAGCATAAGAAGATTGATAATCAAATCTCCAACGATCTTCGCGGTCTGCAATTCCGGCACGGTAGCCTTCTTCATAGCCGTCGTTAATGGCCTGTCTCAGCATATCCGCAGCATAACGATTGACCTGATAGTATCGGCCAGCGCGGTAATAACGATAACTCGGAGCCGTATAGAAATACGGGTCGTTGTAATAGTTATAATTTCTCATCGCCTGAATGCGCTGTTGTTGCTGACGCAAGCGCTCATAATAGGCTTGTTGATAACGATACTGCGACATTCGTCGCTGCTGTTGTAGCATCATTATGCGTTGCTGAGAAATTCGCTGTCTCTGATCTAAATCCTGACGATACCGATTCAGGCGTTGTTGCTGCTGATTGATGAGCTGCTGTTGTTGCTGCTGTGAAAGTCGTTCACGTTCGACACGCGCCGCCTGTTTCTGTTGCTGATTCTGGACGTGCTGGGGATTACGTTGGTCTTGTTGCGGAATCACCCGCGGCTGTTCATTACGCTGTTGCATGCGCTGCTGGTCAGCGCGCTGTTGCTCAGTGCGCTGTTGTTGTACGCGCTGCTGTTCAAGGCGTTGTTGTTCAAGCCGTTGTTGCTCTTGGCGCTGTAATTCAGCACTGCGTTGTTGTTTTTCCTGTCGTCGTTGTTGTTCGGCTTGTTGCTGCTGTTGCGCACGCTGCTGGTCAGCCTGCTGCGTGCGTTGTTGCTCTTGTTGAGCTTGTTGTTGTCGTTCAGCGCGACGCTGCTGTTTTTCCTGCTGACGTTGTTGATCAGCTTGTTGCTGCTGCTGTTGTTGCTGTTGTTGCTGTTGTTGTTGCTGTTTGCGCTCCTGTTTCTGCTGTCTTTTATCCTGAGCATAGCCCGGTAAGCTTGTCCCCATCAGAAGCATCGCGCCCATTGCTGTTCCTAATATGACACGCTTAAAAATATTATTTTTCATCACATCTCTCCTTCTAGCTGTCCTCGCTCCTCTTGCTTTAGCTTCTTGAAGCCTGGAGCGGAGGCCTCAAGATTGAACACTGGTTGGAATCCATACGACTCCAATTCACTCGCACCAATAAAGAGAGCAATATCTGTGCCAGACTAAATGTATGAAAATACAGAGCAGAAAATCGCCACTCAACGAAATGAAGATACGATCTCGTACATGGATAAACTTTATGAGTCATACAGCGGTAGATTTATTTGCATACTTGTTAATCGCTAATTCCGGTTGTAGCGTAAGAGGCAATGAAAAACGAAAACCATGAGGATTAAGATGAAAATAAAAAAACTGGAAAACCGAGATGAAGCTGAGTGGTGTGCAAAGTTGATGGCTTCATCCGAACCCTGGATAACTTTGGGACGTAGCGAAGCTGAATCTTTAACCATCATCTGCGACCCGGCAAAAGAGGTCTATCTGGCGAGCCTTGATAATCACTGGGCCGGTTTTGTCATCATCAATATGAACGGCGCCTTTACAGGATATATTCAAACTGTTTGCATCGCCCCGGACCAACGTGGCAAAGGCCTGGGCAGTCAGTTAATCGGTTTTGCCGAAGAGAGAATTTTGCGTGACAGTCCAAATATTTTTCTCTGTGTTTCTTCTTTCAATAAAGAAGCGCAAAAATTATACGAACGCCTGGGCTATCAGGTTATTGGCGAGTTGACAGATTATCTGGTCATCGGTCATGGGGAAATTTTAATGAGAAAAACCATTGGCTCAATTAAAGATTTTCACCAGCAGCGCGAGGCTTGATTTAACGGTGAGCCAACGGCAAATCGCAGGCCAGTAAATTATCGGCCCGACCCCCACTTACGAGCTTTTCATCAGCCTCACGGTTGCCCTTTTTCAACCTTGAAGAGGGTTTCGATTCCTGAATCATCAGGATCGCGGGGCAACCGAAAAATCTTCATATAATATTGCCCGTTGCTCAGCGCGCTTACAGCAACTCTGAAACTGACGGCGCCGTTACGAGCGCTGCCGGCTTTAAGATTGCGCACCGGGCCGCCAATCTTTTGTAGTTGGGCGGTGAAGCTTTTGCCATCCGAATTTTGAACTTCTACCTTTAAATCAACAAAACCCACCTCCGGCGAAATCCGCAGCGTGCTTCGTTCATCACCGCCGCCCCTGCTGATTTCCAGCGGCACGAGGAAAGCCAGGACCGAAGTCGGTTGCGGTTGGGGCCTCGGACTATTCTTATTCGCCTCATTTTGATTGCCATAAGCGATTACAGGATTTTCGGGAACCGCTTGATTGGCATTCAGATTTTGGTTGGCCGGCGGTAGATTTTCATTGCCTCGCGCAATCGGTCCCGGCTCTGAATTCAAAACTTTGTAAATCATAAAGACCGAGGCGGCGCTGGCCAATAGCACCAGGGCCAGGCCGGCTAGGCGAAGGCCGGCAAACGCGCCGCTCGTTTCCATCGCGGTTTTCCGTAGTCCAATGAGCGAAAGCAGACGTTGCCGGAGCGTAACCTTTTCGGCCGGCCGGTCTTCTTTATCCGCCGGAGCCTGCATCAGGGCGGCAAATTCCTGCAGTTCGCGTATCTCGTTGGCGCAATCGCCGCATAATTCGAGGTGGCTTTCGACAATCTCTCTATCTAATTCGTCAGCCCGATTATCTACATAGGCCTCGAGCATCTCATAGGCAAGATGTTCAGGGCTGGCGCGCGCCGCCGTTTGCAGGTTGCGGTGTAGATTTTTGAAAGCCGCTTGTAACTTGCCCGATTCATTCAACCTGTTTCTGCACTGCTCGCAGGACAAGCAATGCTTACTCGCAGCAAGCAATTCATCGGGTTTCAAATCACGCTTGCGGTAGCTTGCAATCTGTTCATCTGTAAGGTGCTCTAACATAGCTACCTACCTTTCCATACCCTTCAAGACCGTCGCCGGGGTCTTCTCCAAGAGATGAAGTCGTCAATCGCTCCGGGATATTCCTTACCCTGGCAAAAATATTTTTGCATACCCTAACGCGCCTGCTTATTTGAGCGGCTCCAGAAATTTCGCCAGCTTTTTGCGCGCCCCTTTGCGCAAATTAATCACTTGCTGGCGGGCGCCGCCTAACAGGTTGGCGATAAGCAAATCTTCCAGCGGAATATACCCATAGAGCACAGCAAATTTTATCTGATAGTCGGTCGTCGTTTGCACCTGGGCTCGCGTCTCTTCATTAAGCGGCAAGCCCGCCCAAACCCTGGCAAACTGCTCATCCGTAATGTTCAACACCTCACCTATCTGCTCAATACCGGCGATACCCTTCCAGGCAAAGAGTTCGATATCGCCATCCGCATCTCTGAAATTCAACAGGTAAGCGATACGCTCATGGCGTCCGAGTCTACCGATCTCCTGCCAGAATTTTTCCAGATATTGTCGTTGAATCGCTTCTCCTTCAGGCGTCAACCCGGTGTCGGGCAGGTCAAGAGCGGGTGGTTCATGGCCTTCATCATCCGTTCGTTTTTCGGCTCGCTGAATATCATCCTGAATCCCGAACGCATCGGCAATGAGGCTGACCAATTCATCCAGTTCAACAGCGCTCTCTAACTGCTTGAAGATACTTTCAAGTAACTCTTCCCAGTCATTCTCTTTGAGGTTACGCAAGTCTTTGGCGGTTAAATGCGGGGGCAAGATGTGGCGCGGGTCTTCGTAGAATTTTTCGAGTTTCGCGGCAAGGTCACGCGCCGGCGGGCGATTTTTTTGCGACACAAAGCCACAAAACAGGTCGCCGTTTTCATCTTCCCAGACGCTGTAGCTCGCGCGTTTGCCGATAAAGTACCGCACCTTGTTTTTCAGGCTGTGCCAGCCCTTGTTTTGCGAGCGGCGCAACTGCGCGCAACGATGATAGGTCAACACGGCTGCGTAATCCCGAACGCTGCGTATGTGCTCTCCTTCGGGGGCGGTCTCTTGCTCGATGAGTTTTTCCAGAAGTAGGGTGAAGACTTCCTGACGCAATTCGATGGCATTCTGATTTTCATATCGGCCATCGGATAGATTGAGAGTCACGCGGAATTTTTTTCTGATGATGCCTTCTATTGTTTCTTGAGCCTCTTCAAGAAGCGCTTCGACCGATTTTCTCTGTGCCATTCATTACCCTCCGCCGCTGTCGCGTTCGGGAAAATAACCACTTCTACTGAGAATCATCGAATCCAATATCTTGCAAAAATTCAGGCTGATTATACGAAATGACCTGCGCTTCATCCATCTCGCGCTTGAGAAAAGATTTTTTTCTGGGCGGCGGAATACGGCGCTGCTTTCTACGACGTTACCAAGCGGAGGAAAAAACCATGGAATTCAAAATCAAAATAATCTTTTTCACCTTAGCCGCCTGGTGCATTAAGACCGGCTTGTTGATGGTGGGGTTGGGCATTCTTTTGTATGTCGGCTCCATACGATTTTAAGTGACCGCTGGAATATGGGCTCGGTTTTTACGCCGTGCTGCTGT
>JBIOWC010000412.1:0-6722 GCA_044868105.1 Blastocatellia bacterium | reverse complement strand
AAATCAACAACTTAACGAATTGAGAGTTAAATATTCCTGCAATAATTTGCTTGCACCTGTCGAAACTTTATTGCAGTCATACTTATCGTGAATTGCAAAACACAGCGACCGGTTGACATTGGAAGCGCCTGGTCTTAGGTCGGCTGTGTGAAGGCGGCGGACGTCTACGCTGACAACTGACCGAATGTCTCCATCAATCAGTCGCCCATCGTTGATAGCCTCAATAATGGATTCGTAAATCAGCGGGTATAAATAATATTTCACAGGCTACCGATCAATAGATTTGAATGGGGGCAACCGCTTTCTCATTCCAGAGACATCAACCAGATGTCGGCTTCGGCAATCTTCGAACTGAAATAGATTTGGCGATCGTTCCTTAAGCGGGCCAGCCCGGTGATTTCCTGCGCAGGGGTCGAAAAGATTTCCCGTACATTTTTCGATTTGCTGTCAACCAGGTAGAGTTTGTCCCGGTAATAAAAAATCAATCTCCGGTCATCGCTCAGCCAGATTGGACGGGTGCCGAAGTCTGTGAGCTTCTCGTATTGCTGAGATTCAAGAGAATAAAGCACGATGCCGAGATGCGAGGCCCCAAGGCGGGCCTGCCACCCGGCTAGCCGGTGTCCATTTGAAGACCAGGACCAGGGGGTAAACCTGAGTTCCGGGTTGTCCATCGCAGGCAAAACCTGCGGGGTTTGGTGCCCCCAGTCCTTACCGGGATCGAGTATGGAAGCCCGTATTTCCTGCCGGCTATATGCGAGGCGAGTTCCATCAGGAGACCATACGGGATTATAAACCAGCGGTCCTGGCGATTCGGTAATTTGGCGCAACCCGCTGCCGTCTGTGTTGATAATCCAGATTTCGAATTTTCCACCGCGATCCGAATAAAACGCCACCTGTTTACCGTCAGGCGAGAAATGCGGGTCGCGATCCCTGTGCCTATCATTGGTCAATCGGCGCGCCGCGCCTGTGCCGTCACTGCTGATGATAATCAAGTCTTCCTGGGTCTCTCCCTGCGATGAGAAAACCAGCCAGTGACCGTCCGGCGAGAGATCCAACCCGTCCAGTTGCCGCACCCCTTCCGTGACCCAGACAGGTTGCTCGGATACCTTCTCTTTTATGGGATCGAAAACCGCCCGTCGAATATTAATTTTGCTAAATCCATTCACATAAACAATCCGTCGCCCATCCCTGGAAAAGGTGATATGTTGGCTATAAGCTGAAGGGGTTCTGACGGCTTCGGGCAGCCCCAATACTTTTCCGCTCTCTTCCTCAATCCTCACGCGCCACAGATTCATGCTACCGTTGCGGTCACTGACGAAGTAGAGATACATTCCGTCAGGCGACCAGACGGGGTTCCAATCCAGAGCCTCATCATCGGTAACTTGAACGGCATCGCCGCCGGCGGCAGGCATCGTCCACAAATCACGTTGTCCGCCTTTTTGCAAACCCCAGTAAGCAATGCGCTGACCGTGCGGAGACCAGGCCGGCTGCACCGCATCGCCTTTTGTGACCAGGCGAACAGCGCCGGTTTGGATGTTAATCGCACTGAGTTTGCTGGGAATAATCGCACGATTAGCCGGGTCGCGAGTTTTCGCTTCGGCGCAGATGAGCTCTTTTCCGTCGGGCGACCAAGATGGATTGTGACCAAAATCCGCGAGCCTTCTGATATTTTCGCCCGTAGCACCCATAATAAAAATGCCTCCGCCCTGTCTCTCAGAGCGAAAAGCAATCAACTCCCCATCGGGCGAAAAAGCCGGGTGCGTTTCATCGCTGGTCGAATCGGCTGTGAGATTGACAGCTATTTGCCCGCCCGTCCTTTGTAAATAGATGTCCCAGTTGCCACTGGCTCGGCTTGCGTAGACGAGAGATTTGCCGTCCGGTGAAAGACTGGGAAAGAGTTCTTCGCCGGGTTGATTGGTTATCGGAGTGAAGGTGGCATTCTGCCAATCAGGGGGCTTCGGCTCGCTTTTGAGAGCCGGGCGCAATAGAAGATATGACGACCCGACCAGAATGATGAATAGGGCTGCGGCAAAGTAGGCTTTCGTTACCCATCTCCCTTGAGCCAGCTTTTTGAAACGAGCTTGAGCAGTTGGCTTAGACGATAGCCTCAAGTCTATCTCGCGCTTGAGCTGCTTCAGATCGGCGCACAGGTCCGCGGCCGTCTGATAGCGCGTGGCGCGATTCTTCTCAAGCGCTTTGCCGACTATCCTCTCCAATTCCTGCGGCAAGGGCTGAGATGCATCTGTGATAGTGACGGTCCCGCGATTGATAAGGGTATCGACAGCGCCTGCTGCGTCGCTTCGGAAAGGCGCGCCGGTGACCATTTCATAAAGCACGACGCCGAGGCTAAACAGATCCGTTCGGTGATCAACCTCGTGTCCGAGCGCCTGCTCAGGCGACATATAATTGATTGTGCCCATCACCATGCCGGATTTGGTGTGGATATGAACGGCTTGCCTATTGCGGAAAACCTCGCGGCGTTCGGTCAGCTTCGCCAGTCCGAAATCCAGCACCTTCACATAACCGTCGTGCCGGATCATGATGTTTTCAGGCTTGATGTCGCGATGAATGATGCCCGCGGCAAAGGCTGCCGAAAGCGCTTCGGCGATTTGTATGGCGATATCCAGGGCATCGTTTAACGCCAACCTGCCAGCCGCCATACGCTGGCGCAAGGTCTCGCCTTCTATATACTCGGTGGCAATGAAATGGGTGTTTCCGAGATGCCCGATGTCGTGAACCGTGAGAATATTGGGATGATTAAGCGCCGAGGCGGCGCGCGCTTCTCTTTCAAAGCGTTGCAGGTGCTGCCTATTGCAGGTAAATCGCACTGGCAGAAATTTCAGCGCGACCTTGCGGCCTAAGCGCATATCTTCGGCGAGATAGACCTCACCCATCCCACCTTTGCCCAACAGCGAGACGATAAGATAATGACCGATTTGCCGATTTACAGACGGAGCATCTTCAGAAGCAGCAAGCGCTTGAGCGGCGGCTTCCTGGGGCGGGTGCTCAATAAAATCTCCGGCTCGGTCATGGGCGTTGACAAGGGCCTCAACCTGGGCAAGCAAAGCGGGGTCTGCGTCACAAACTGCTGATAGAAAAGCGGCACGCTCTTCCGCTTTGCGCTCAAGGGCGCGATGAAACAAGCTTTCTATGAGTTGCCATCGTTCATTATCCATTGTTGTCTTCGCCTTTAATCTCGTGATAGAGCCAGGCTTTAGCCATCGCCCAGTCGCGCATAACCGTGTTCGGCGATACTCCTAAGAGTTCGGCGGTTTCTTCGACGCTGAGGCCACCGAAATATCGCAGTTCGACGATCTTTCCCTTGCGGGGATCAAGATGGGCAAGGGTCTCGAGCGCCTCATCAAGAGCCATCACTTCGCTGGCTTGCGCTTCGGATAATCCCAAGGCTTGATCGAGTTCTACCTTTTGCAGCCCGCCGCCACGCTTGGCGCGTCCGTGGGATTTCGCATAATCAATGAGGACGCGGCGCATCATCTGAGCGGCGATGCCGAAAAAATGCGCCCGGCTTTGCCAGTGCATCTCCTTCTGTTCGACAAGGCGGAAATAGGCTTCGTGTACCAGCGCTGTAGGTTGAAGGGTATGGTCGGCGCGCTCGCGGCGTAAATAGTGGGCGGCCAGGCTGCGCAGCTCATCGTAGATAATCGGAATGAGCTCATCGAGGGCTGTCGCATCGCCGTCGCTCCAGTCATTGAGCAAGCGCGTTACCTGACCTGTTGAGTGCTTTTCCATGACATACGCTCAATGATGCGACTCCTTGTGCGGGTAGCTGTTTGCCAGCCTCGGGCTCGTCGGTCGCTGTAATCAAAAAATCTGAGGATGGTGGTTTCCGCCTGGATTTGTCGCGTTAATCAGTAGGGCAGAAACAGTTTCTCTCCGGTAAACCGCAGCGCCCGATGGCCCGAGGGCGCTCGCCTTGTTGTTTGTTCGCGTGGTGAGGTCGAAACTAAAACGATTGATATCTGGGCGCTGGTTGTGTGACCGTCGCATACTGAAAATGATTACAGAACCAGTCTAATTCAGGTCACTTGCGGGGGTCAAATTCCATTGCCCTCCCGATAGGGCCGATACCTGCCAGATAATTTCCGCGTAGCACCTTCTCCATCGCTTTGCCCTGATTTGGGCCGCCTTCGCGGACACCGTTTTTAGGAATAGAAGTTCGCCTGGTTGCGCGACTTGATTATTTTGTACAACCGCAGTCGGTTGACCAAAAAGGAGTAGAAAATTATGGGAGCCGCAACTCGTGATCCGGAACGCCGTTGGAAGGGCGGGATCATCCCCTTTGTTATTCATTCTCAGATGACGAACGTGAAGACGCTGCGAGAAGCGATTCGCGAAATTGAAAAGCTTACGAATTTACGGTTCGTCCAACGCGTTGGCGAGCCGCAACCGGAGGACGATTTTATTGAGTTCCGCAACGGGCAATCGCCTTGCCACTCCCCTCTGGGTCGAGTGGGCAAAGGGAAACAACCCATATTTTGTGTACCTGGCGGCTCGGTAGCGGGATTTATGCATGAAATTGGTCACGCCATCGGGCTAATCCATGAGCATCAACGGAGCGACCGAAATAACTTTGTCACCATCCAATTTAATAATGTGAAACCGGACCCGAACATAAAAAGTAACTTTGATCTCAAACCAGACTCGCTCAACTCCAATCAATACGATTTTCGCTCACTTATGCACTATCGAGAGGACGCTTTTACGCATAATGGCAACCCGACGATTGTTCCAAGAACACCGGGAACCGGGCTCGACCATTCGACGACCTACACGGCAAGCGACCGAGCATTTATCAATTCCCTCTATCCGAACCTCGGCGTTGTTCGCCGGAGCGACAGCTCAACTGATCCAGAGAGAACGGGTGACGCGCGCGAGATCGCGACCGTGAGTTTGGGGAAATCCGACCTGGTCACCGCCATCGTTGACAGCAGCGACGCCCATAAGCTGCTGTTGCTGCGCTGGCGTGTTGATGCGAGTGGAGGAATAACGCGAATCGCGGATACCCATTTGGAGCCCGCCGGCCGGGTGTCCAGCATTAGCATTGCCGAAGGAGGCGGGCGCCTGGTAACCGCTTGTCGCAGCAGCACCGGTCACCTCTTGCTCATCAGTTGGAGCACAGACGATAACGCCCTCAAACGCCTCCGTGATAGCGGCACTCAAGCTGGAGACGCCATGCAAGTCCATATCATAAGGTTGACGGATAGGCTCTTTGTTACCGCCTGTCGCACGGACGATAAGCATAATCGCCTACTTTTGATTGCCTGGAGACTCGATAGTGATGGCTCACTTCACCGACTGCCGGGCAAAAGCGACACCCAGGCTGGTGAGGCCTCCGACATCGCGATGACCACAATCGGCACCAGCCCGTCAGGGGGGCATCTGGTGGCAACGGCGGTCAGAACAACATCGGGATCCGGTAGAGTCCGAGTGATTATCTGGGATGTGCATAATGATGGCTCCATAGACCGTCTCGGTGACAGCGGGGATCAACTCGGAGAGGCCAGCCAACTCGCCCTTGTTCGCGCTCTGGGTAAGAATCATAACCTGGTGTTGTCAGGTCGGTCAGAGCACAACGAATTGCTTCTGCTCACCTTATCCGTTTCAACTAATGGGCAGACGGTGGGACGCATCGCTGACTCACACGGTCTAGCGGGTGAAATTCAACGGCACGCCCTCGTCGCACGCCCGTATGGGGCGCTCTCTGCGACCGCCGATAGCCTTGGCAATCTCTTTTTGATTAAGTGGCGAATTGATCAAGAGGGGCGGATTTCCAGGTTCGGTGACAGCGGTGACAGACAAGCGGGCCGGGCTCAGATGGTGAACGCTGTGGGTATTTCTAATGACAACGCGCCGGTAATCACACCGGTTCGAAGCGGATCCAATACATTGTTTCTGGTTTCCTGGGATGACCTTTCGTCACACGGCGAATTGACGCTCTAAAAAACGGACTCCCTCTTTACCTGATTTGGAAATGCTTTCTCGGATTGTTCCTGCGGTTGAAGAACGAGAGAAGCTGGCGATTTCTGGTAAAGCGTCAACACAGATAAGCCGTCCGGTGACGGTATCATTAAATAACTTTATGGTAATTAACCAATGAAAGGAGTATCTATGAAACACACCTTTATGCGCTACAGCCTGACGATGCTGGTGATCGGGTTGGCTGCCTTGGCCAACAGTCAGGCGTATGTGCGCGACCCGGTCAGAAGACATATTGATCTTCAGAGCTTATCCTGGGGGATGACTCAGGGGCAAACCGCGCGCCTCAGCGTGGCGCACTTTCTGTTTGCGGATGGGTCGGTCAGGACGACGCCGCCAAGCATCGCGCGCATTCAGCTTCTCGACATGGAGGGTGAAGTAATCGCGCAGTCGGATGAGATAAGCGTGGCGCCAGGCAAAATCCGTTTCTGGGATGTGCCCCGTGAATCGCTGCGGGCCGGAGAATCCACAGGACGCCTGCAATTGCGAGCCCGAATACGGGTCACGACAAGTGAATCGGAGGTCAACAGGTCGCCTCTGGCACCAAGCGTTGAAATCTTTGATTCGGGCACGGGCAGAACGGTGTTGAGCCTTGATGTCTTCTTGAAAATCGAAGGGGTTCCTGGAGAGTCTGAAGATTGAGGCGAATCGTGGCAATTTCTCTTAGGGTGTCGGTAAAGATCTTGACGATACCGGTCGCAAAGGCTGGCCGGGCGCCAATTGAA
>JBIOWC010000411.1:0-3021 GCA_044868105.1 Blastocatellia bacterium | reverse complement strand
TCAACCGCGCCGGTGAAACCCGGTCCATTATAGAGTTGCCAGTTGAGCCCGGTGTTGAGAACCGGCGTATATTGCAAGGCATCAGGATATCCGGACCTGTGCTGACGCAGATAAACCCATTCGGCGTTGGCCCCATCGCTCGATATGCGAAACTGTATGCCAAAAAATCCACGGCTTGCAGGCGTTGCCACATCCACATCAACAACGCCGTCGCGCATTTCAAAATCTTTCAAAATCGCCGCGCCACCATTGAGAGAAAGCGTCTTGCGCCCTTGATATTCAACCGCCTGCGCTTGTCCTTGCAAATCCCAGCGCGGAGAGTCTGCCTGAATTGAAAGCGTCTGTGGCATTCGCGAATGCGTGAACTCGGCGAGGGGTTTGGTCGCCGCCCTATAGGCTGGCGCAACCGAAAAGATGAAACCCAATGGCCCCGCTGCCAACAACGCTGCGGCCGCAGCCAAACGGAAAAGACGAATTACGGCTAATCGCATCATCATTTCAAAATGTTTTCCTTTGAGAATTGAATTGTAATCGGCATTGGAGCTTTAACTATTCCTTTTGCGCAAACGCACTGTTTTGTGATTAAACGGACAAAAACGGTGATGAACCGGCGGCCCTGGCATGATCACATCAACCCTGAGTTTCTCATCAAGGGGGTCTGGCCGGAGTACGCAAAAGCAGCGCCCGACTGAGAAAGCCTGGAACAAACAGCTTGATGAAGAGCGTACGGGTCTGATATGTCCAGCGCTCAAATGAATAACCTGATTAATCAAAAGCCGCTGCGGCTGTGGCCCGGCGTTGTTATGGTGGTCGCCCAATGGTTGGTGCGATATGGCATCCCTATCTTTGTGCCCAATGGCAAAATTTTTGGCGTACCGGCGATGATTATCGCTATCATCGGTGGAGTCGTCGGCGGGTTAGCTGTGCTGGTGTGGTGGTTGTTCTTCAGCCGAGCTCCCTGGTTGGAGCGTTTGGGCGTCATCGCAGGGGTGCTCGTCGCCTTATTTATCACGTCGCGCGTGGTTCACTTGTCCATTGCCGATGGCATGATGGGCATGATGCTTCCCATCTTTGCCATTCCTGTTTTAAGTCTGGCGCTGGTCGCTTCGGTGGCCTTCGGTCGTCGCCTCGCAAACGTACCGCGGCGCGTGGGTATAGGCGTCGCCATCCTGCTTGCCTGCGGCGTCTTCACCATCCTGAGAACCGGCGGCATCACCGGCGAAGGCAATTCCGATTTCCATTGGCGATGGACGCAAACTCCCGAAGATCGGTTGCTGGCCGAATCCGCTGACGAGCCGACGACGCTCCCTTCGGCGCCGGTCTCGGCCGCGGTTGGAGCCGATTGGCCGGGCTTTCGCGGACCCGACCGCGACGCCGTCGTGCGCGGCATACGCCTGGATACCGATTGGTCTGTGTCACCGCCGGTCGAGTTGTGGCACAGGCAGATTGGACCGGGCTGGTCATCCATCGCGGTTCGTGGCGACCTTCTCTATACCCAGGAGCAGCGCGGTAAGGACGAGGTCGTTGCCTGTTACAACCTGACCACAGGGCACCCCGTGTGGACACACCGCGACGCTGCACGGTTCTATGAATCGAATGGGGGCGCCGGTCCGCGCGCCACACCGACCATCAAGGATGGCCGCGTCTACACTTTCGGCGCGACGGGAATTCTCAACGCCCTCAATGCCGATAACGGCACAGTCGTATGGTCGCGCAATGCGGCCTCCGACACCAAGCAGAAGACGCCGGGCTGGGGATTCGCCGGTTCCCCGCTGGTCGTCGGCGACATCGTCGTTGTCGCCACCGCCGGTACGCTCGCGGCCTACGACCTGGCCACAGGTGAACCGCGCTGGTTCGGCCCTGAAGGCGGCGGCGGGTATAGCTCACCTCATCAAGTGACGATTAACGGGGTCACGCAGATTGTGCTATTGAGTGGAACCGGCGTGACCAGTGTGGCGCCAGGCGATGGCAAGGTGCTCTGGCAACATCCGCTTCAGTCAGGCACGCCCATCGTGCAACCGGCTTTGACCGCAGATGGCGACCTGCTGGTCAGTGACGGCGATGGCACCGATATGCGCCGCCTCGCGGTCGCCAACCGAGACGGCGCCTGGACGGTCGAGGAGCGTTGGACATCTTACGAGTTAGTGCCAAATTTTAACGACTTTGTGGTTCACAACGGCTATGCCTTCGGCTTCGATGGCGGCATGATCGCCTGCATTGATATCAATAACGGCGAACGCAAATGGGAGGGCGGCAGTTACGGTTACGGACAACTCATCCTCTTACTCGAGCAGAACCTTCTGCTGGTGGTTTCGGAAAAAGGTGAGCTGGCGCTGGTCGGCGCAACCCCTGACCAGTTTACCGAGATGGCGCGCGTTCCGGCAATCAAGGGCAAGACCTGGAACCATCCGGTGCTGGCTGGCGACACCCTGCTGGTTCGCAATGGTGAAGAGATGGTCGCCTTTCGCCTCGCCACCAAGAGTCGCTAAGGAAGGTGGCACGCGCTTGCACGCGTGCCACTGAGTAAACGCCTCAACGTCGGCCCGGAGCAACCAGAGGTTCATAAGCAACCGGACGAATCGCGGCTGGTCACGCCGTTAGGCGTTGAGGACAGCATCAATGCGCGCCAGAATTTCATTAATTGGCGCATGCTTGGAGACGCCGGGTCGCCCGCCAATCTGCCCTCTCAGCGCTTGCACTTCCTCTTGAGACACAATTGACGTGAGATAGATAAACGGAATATCTTGCGTCTGCTCATCACTGGCAAGCGCCCGGCAGACATCGCCGCCATCCAGGCCCGGCATATCAATGTCGCACAAAATCAAATCAGGCTGCTCTTTGCGGGCGATTTCCAAAACGGCGGTCGGTTCATTGGTTACCAGGACATCGTAGTTCTTACTCAGTTTTAACTGCAGATAATCGGTTACGGCATGGTCATCGTCAATCAATAGAATGGTGTTTCTCTTTGTCATCTCGCTTTCTCTCCAAGTTAAATTCCAGAGGCTCAGGCCCTTGTTTTTC
>JBIOWC010000410.1:0-2503 GCA_044868105.1 Blastocatellia bacterium | reverse complement strand
GGCAAAAAACATATCATCTACGGCAACAATTATTTTTCCTTGTGCTTCCGTCATACGTTTAATTAGCGGGTTGCGAACTCGACCGTGTGCCCAGGGCCCGTCGTCTGCGCCTTACGCAGACTCGTTGAGCATTGCATCCAGGGTTTGCTCGATGGCGCTGGCGACCAGCTCAACCATGGGTTGCGTATTCATCTGTAAGCCTTCTTTGAGAGCCGCCCGGTAAGCGGCTTTGCTTTCAGGTTGCAGGATAATCGGCGGCAATCCCTGTCGCAGCGTAAACAAGCTTGCGGCAAGCAATGCCGTGCGCTCGTTATGGGTTGCGAAAGGCGCAAGCTCGGCAAATCGCAAAAAAGCCAGTGCCGCTTGCTCAATCGGGTTGAGTTCGCCAATCGAACTACTGGCAAACCAGCGGCAGACCTGCTCGACCATTAGCGGCAAATTTTCCGGGCGCACGCTTGAACCAACCAGCGGCGTTTGTCGAAATGCTCCCCCGCCATCGGGCGCGTTTAACCTTAATAACAACTCCATATCGAGACGGGCATTCTGTTTATGGGTTTCCACGACCGCTTGCAGCAGTTGAACCGCTTTGAAGGTCTCGGCAAGTGCCGGATTTGCCGTTGGGACAGTCCGGGTGGGCGATAAGGCGGCGGTTAAATCAGTGTCGGAGACGCCGACGCCTTCAAGCGCGACGAGGGCGCGGACGAATTGCATATCAAGCCAATGCTTTTGGTGTTGGCCCTCGGTAATCTTCAATGAGGCAAGCCGTTTGTGTTTTTGGGCAATACGATTAATCCATTGATAAGCTTGTCGCGTCGAAAGTATCGAAGGCATTTGCGGCGGTCTCTGCATAACCATTTCACTATAACCTAGTCATTCGCGATTCGCCATTCATCAAAGATTGCCCGCACAGGTGATTCCAAGAGAAATTAGATTGGCATCAGACCGGCTTCGATAAACGGCCGGGGTGGTGAGGGTCGAGAAACATTTAGCCGCGGATTTAGCGGAAAATGCCGCTGGGGCAGCAGGCGTAAATCCACTTCATCTAAACAAATAACCAATGACAAATGACAGGCGACAAATTCTTGTGCTAATCTTTGCCTCTCATTTAGCAATGCAAACAGAGCGCGAAATCAGAAGCCATATCGTAGAAATTGGGCGACGCATTTATGAACACGGTTACGTTGCGTCATCCGATGGCAATATCAGTGCCAGGCTCGCGGACGGCGCCATCGTTACGACACCGACAATGATTTGCAAAGGGCGGATGCGCGAAAGCGATTTGGCGCTCGTAGATATTGATGGCAACAAACTGCGCAAAGAGGAGCGCAACCCTTCATCGGAATTTTCGATGCACCGCGAAATTTATCGCCTGCGCCCGGATATTCACGCCGTTGTCCATGCCCATCCGCCGTTTGGAACCGGGTTCGCCGTCGCCAATGTGGCGCTGGACAAACCGCTATTATCGGAAGTCATTTTGACCTTAGGGTGTGTGCCGCTAACCTCTTACGGCACGCCTTCGACCAATGAATTGGTGGATTCACTTACCGCCTTCATTCCGTATCACGATGCCTTGTTGATGGCGAATCACGGCGCGGTGACCTACGGCGGCGATTTGGATTCGGCCTTTTATCGAATGGAAACCCTAGAACATTTTGCCAAGATTGCCTTGATTGCCCGACTGGTCGGGCAACCGAAAGAGTTGCCGCCCGAAGCGATTGGTAAATTATTAGATGTGCGTGAACGCGCCGGTTACATGTCGCCCGATGCCCGCAGCGGGCAGGTTTGCGGCTATTTGCCGGGACGCGAATATCCAGCATCGACATCCGCGACGGCGCAGAGCAATGGCGAAGAAAAGATTACCCTGACCAAGAGTGAATTAAATGCGCTGATTACCGAAGCGGCGCGTTTGATAGCCCAACAGATGAAACATTGATCTTTTCACAGGAGGTCTCGAATGAAAAAAATCGTTGGTCTAACGTGTATCGTCACTCTTGTTTGTGCAGTTGTCGCCGCCGGCAAAACACCAAAAGCAGATTTCAGCGGGAGATGGATTTTGGATAAAGAGTTGAGCCAGGGAATCAACCCCGACGCTGAACAACTATTGATCGTCACACAAAGCGGCGAGCAACTCACCGTCAACACGCAAGCCTATTCTGAAAAGGATATGGCCCATTCGGTTAAAGACGTTTATGTACTGAATGGCAAGACGCTTGATTTCACGCGCCAGATAGATGGACTGGAATGGAAAGGCAAGCGCACTGCCAAATGGGCAAAGGACGGGATGAGTATAGACGTGACGGAATCCACGACGTTCACCAGAGCTCAGGAAAAATTGACCGTTCAGGTGAATCGAAAATGGATGATGTCGCTAGATGGCAGTACCATCACCATTGAAACTTATGCCAAAGAACCGCAGGGCAACACCTATGTCAAGCGGGTCTTTGTCAGGAAGCTGCTCAGTTGAGCGCAAGCCCAGCCGTGAATTATGTGTAGAAGCGTTTCG
>JBIOWC010000409.1:0-9798 GCA_044868105.1 Blastocatellia bacterium | reverse complement strand
TGATGCCAAGCTGCCAATCATTAGCAATGCGGCTGTCAGCACTATGAAACGACTCAAACTTTTTACTTTATTGCCTTTCATCTTTACCCTCCCTCTCTGATAATCCCTCAACCTTCTATAAAGTCGTTGATTACTGTTTAGGTGCTTCGCTAGTCAGTCCAGTCAATGCTTGAACAATGGGTGCGCCATTACGTTTATGCTCTCCGCCTTTGTCCAAATTTCCTTTCTGCGCCGTAATCTTTTCCACTCCTCCCAGCTTTGCCCACGAGGCAAGAACTGCCGGCACATAGTTGCGAGTTTCCAGCGGCAATAATCTGCGGCGCACCATCTCGTCAAAATCGCGTATGCCGGTTTTGTCTATGATCCGCTGAATCTTTCCTTCGCCCGCGTTGTAGGCTGCGAGCGCAAGTTTCCAATCGCCAAATTGGTTGTAAAGATCGCGCAAATATCGGGCTGCCGCTCGCGTCGAATGTTCCGGGTGGGTTCGGTGATCGGCTCCAGGGCTTATCTGCAGTCCGTAACGAATCGCCGTTGCCGGCATAAATTGCCAGATACCGCGCGCCCCTTTTGGTGAAAGCGCAAGAGGATTAAACCCGCTCTCTACCAGAGCAACCCCTAACAAACCGATAGGCACGTTCTCTTCTTCGAGTATGCGACCTAGCGTACCCCGATATTCATTTAGCTTTGCAACACTCGACTGAGAGACAGGAATTTTGAGCACTTCGACAGTCGGAACACGGATAGCCGGTTGAGCGAATTTTGAGTTGAGCGTATTACTTTCTTCTTGTGTCCTGGTGATGACGCTTTGGTTGATGAGCTTAGAATCAGCAAGCGCTTTGTCGGCAGCTTCCGCGCGATAATTGACCGCCGCCTCAACCCGCTTCATAGCGCGAGCAACAGGATCATCTTCACTCTTTGCTGATTGCGCTCGCGCCGACGATGCAAACGAGAAAAGCGCGAGTCCGGCAAACAAAGCTGCGAGACGGAGTTTCTTCTTGTTCGTCGCCCTTCTTTTTGGCCTCGTGTTCAAAGATTTATCGCCTGCGAAAGAATTCTCGGCTTCTTCAATCTCGCTTGCGCTCTCATCAAGGTTTTGGATGAAAAACCTTCTCAACCAAGCGCCTGCAATCATTGAAATCAGCGCAAACGACAATACGGCAAAATACTCGAAGCCTTCGATAGCCCACCGCGTCATGCCAAATCCCAGGAAAATGACCGCCCCTTCTCCTGACGAAAGAGTCAGTGCCGCAAACCTTTTTGCATCTTCTGTCGAAGCGCGGCCCAGTTTTGCGACTGCAAAGTTGAAAGCAAATTTGCCGATCAGTATTGCTACAACTACAAGCAATAACACCGGCGCATTGGTTACGGTTCGTCCATGGGATTGAACAAAGGTTGGTAGAAATACGAGCGCAATAAACATTGCGAGTGCAACCGGCGCGTTTTTCTTGCGAAAACTTTCTCCAGATTCCGCGCTGGCGAACAACGCTCCGGCAACGAAACTCCAAGCCAATGCGCCAAATTTACCGACGACCAAATTTGTAAGAACGAATGTCAAAGCCGCGATGAGCAGATAGCCTATCATTAACCGATACGATGAGATTCGTCCTTCAGCACGTCCGATGAATTTCGTTGATGCAAACCAGGCAAAACCGAAGAAGACGGCTATTTTGACAAGCTCGTAGCCCGCTACTATCGCGTAGGCGGAGATAGAAAGAGACGCTTTCGGGATGGCGTGAAAGACGGCGAAGAAATGAACGACCAGCATCAGCAGCCCGGTCAAAACTGCTGCCGCGCCGCCTGCATGGGTTGCGGCGCTTGAATGAAGCCGCTCATTGTCTGCTGAAACATGCGAGGTCATCCACAGGCTCGTCGCGGCGATCGCCGCCGCGGTCGTTATTGACGCATACGGAGTTAAGTTGCCGGATACGGCAAGGACAACCGATAAAGCTATGAAAAAGATCAACCCCGCGGCTACAAAAAACACCGACATTCGTCGCGCTTTCCAAGTTCTTTCAGGGTTGAATCGAGTGCCTGCTAAAAACAACAGCCCCGTCAATCCGAGGTCTCGCGCGAACGACAGAATTTGGTCGCTCTCGAAACGGTTTGCCAGCAAATCCCGCCAATGGCTCGGAGCCATTACCATGGCGAGCGCAATCAAGCTCAAAGCAACCCCTGAGCCGAGTGATTCAGCCAACCGGAATCGTCGAGCGATCCGCCCGCTGACGTACAGCGTCAGCGCGCCAATTAATAATGAAACAATAAGCAAAGCCTGCATCGTCATTTCTCCTTTAGCTGCTGGCAACCGTTGACCCCGTTCCTACCGTCGGGTGCTTTCTCACCTCGAAGTACCATTTCCAAATTTCATAGATAGCGGGATAGACTGCGAGTTCCAGAATGAACGAGGTGAAGATGCCGCCGATCATCGGCGCGGCGATTCGCTTCATCACGTCCGCGCCGCTTCCCGTCGACCACATGATCGGCACCAGCCCCGTGAACATCACACCGACCGTCATCACCTTCGGCCTGAGCCGCTTGACGGCGCCGTGCAGGATCGCTTCCTTGAGGTCTTCCTTGTTCCTCATCAACCCTTTGGCTTGCGCCTCGTGATAGGCGATGTCGAGGTAGAGCAGCATGAACATCCCGGTCTCGGCGTCCACGCCCATCAGCGCGATCAGCCCGACCCACACGGCGATGCTCATGTTGTAACCGAGCAAATACAGGAACCAGATCGCGCCGACCGCCGAAAACGGCACCGCGAGGAAGATGATCAGGGTCTTTGCCACCGACCGTGTGTTGAAATAAAGCAGTAGGAAGATGAGAAAGATGGTGATCGGCACAACCACATAGAGGCGCTCCTTGACCCGTTCCATATTCTCGAACTGTCCGCTCCAGATCAGTTGGTAGCCCACCGGGAGTTGGACATTCTCGCGAATGACCTTCTTGGCGTCGGTCACATAGCCGCCGATGTCGCGCTTCGTAGTGTCGAGATCAACATAGACGTAGCCCGACAGTCTGCCGTTTTCGTCGCGGATCATCGCCGGGCCGCTGACGAGCTTGATGTCGGCGATCTGCGCGATGGGGATCTGGGTGCCGTTTGGGGTCATCACAAAAGCCCGCGACAGGCGGTCAAGATCGCTGCGATAATCTCTGTTGTAGCGCACATTGACCGGGTAGCGCTCGCGCCCCTCGACGGTCGTCGTCACGTTTTCGCCGCCGATGGCCGACATCACGACATCGTTAGCTGCATCTATGGTCAGTCCATAGCGCGCCAGCTCAGCGCGCTTGAGGGTGAAATCGAGGAAGTAACCGCCCGCCGTGCGCTCGGCGAAGACGCTCTTCGAGCCTTCGACTTTCTGCAAGACCATCTCGATGTGCTCGCCGATCTCCTGCACCTTCGCCAGGTCGGCGCCCATAACCTTGATGCCGATGGGCGTGCGCACGCCGGTCGTCAGCATATCGACGCGCGCTTTGATCGGCATCGTCCAGGCGTTGGACACGCCCGGCAGTTGCATCGCTTCATTCAGTCCGCCCGGGCCGTAGACCAGTTCATCCATGCTCTTGTGGTCGGGCCAGGCTTTGCGCAAGATGCCCTGCAACCAGCCGGGTGCCCAGGCGGAATACCAACGCGGTTTCTTGGGCCACTGCATGTGAGGCTTGAGCACGATCACCGTCTCCATCATCGAGAAGGGGGCCGGGTCGGTGGCCGTCTCCGCGCGACCCGCCTTGCCGAAGACGCGCTCGACTTCGGGAAACTGCTTGAGCGTTCTGTCCATCACCTGCAGCAACTGCTGGGTCTGCGTCACCGATATGCCCGGCAGCGTCGTCGGCATGTAAAGCAACACGCCTTCATCGAGCGGCGGCATAAACTCGGAGCCGAGTTTCTCGAAGACGGGGATGGTCAGGATGACGGTCAGAACCGCCAGTCCCAAAGTGACCCACTTGAAGCGCAGCACCAGATCGCAGACGGGGTGATAGATTTTCATCAGCGGTCGGCTGATGGGATGGGTCTCTTCGCTGTGAATCTTGCCGACCAGCACGGCGTTGACGATTCGCGCCAGGAAGCGCGGCCTGAACTTGTACGGGTCCATGTGGGTAAACAGCAGCCGGATCGCCGGATCGAGCGTGATGGCGAGGAAGGCCGCAATCGCCATTGAGAAGTTCTTGGTGTAGGCGAGCGGCTTGAAGAGTCGCCCCTCCTGCCCTTCGAGCGTGAACACGGGAAGGAAGGAAACCGAGATCACGAGCAAGGCGAAGAAGCTCGGCCCGCCCACTTCCTTGACCGCGTTGATGACGACATCCTTATAGCTGCCGGGCCGCCCCTCGGCATCCCATTGCTCGAGCTTCTTGTGCGTCTGCTCGACCACGACAATTGCCGCGTCGACCATGGCGCCGATGGCGACGGCGATGCCGCCGAGGCTCATGATGTTGGCGGTCAGCCCCATCGCATACATCGGGATGAAGGAGATGATGATGGTGATCGGAATCGTGATGATCGGGACGAGCGCCGAAGGAATGTGCCAGAGGAAAATCATGATCACGATGCTGACGATAATCAGTTCCTCGATGAGCGTGCCCTTGAGCGTCTCTATCGCCCGGTTAATCAGTTCGGCGCGGTCGTAAGTGGTCACGACCTCCACGCCAGGCGGCAACGAAGCTTTCATCTCTTCCAGTTTCGTCCGCACACGCTCAATCACCTTGAGGGCGTTCTCGCCGTAGCGCATGATGACGATCCCGCCGACGACCTCACCCTCGCCGTCGAGTTCGCCGATGCCGCGCCGGATGTCCGGGCCGAGGGTCACGGTGGCGAGGTTTTTGACCAGAATGGGGATACCGCCATCCTTGTTGGTGCCGACGACGATGTTCTCGACATCGGACACCTGCTTGATGTACCCTCGACCGCGCACCATGTACTCGCGGCCCGAAAACTCGACCAGTCGCCCGCCCACATCCTGGTTGCCCTGACGCACCGATTCGACGACTTTATCAATCGGAATGTTGTAGGCTTGCAGCGCGTTCGGATCAACATTGACCTGGTATTGCTTGACGAAGCCGCCGAGCGGCGCGACCTCGGCGACACCGGGAACGGCCTGCAGCGCGTAGCGCAGGTACCAGTCCTGGAAGCTCCGAAGCTGGGCAAGGTTGTTCTGTCCGCTCTTGTCAACCAGCGCGTATTCAAACACCCAGCCGACCGCCGTCTCGTCCCGCGCCAGTTCCACGTTGACGCCCTGCGGCAGGCGCGGCAGGATGTTGCTCAAGTATTCGAGCGTCCGCGAGCGCGCCCAGTAGATGTCGGTGCCGTCTTCAAAGATGATGTACACGTACGAGTAGCCAAAATCACTGAAGCCGCGAATGTCTTTGACTTTCGGGACGCCGAGCAGCGACGAGATGATCGGATAGGTCACCTGGTCTTCCATGATGTCGGGGCTGCGGTCCCAGCGTGAGTAAATGATCACCTGGGTGTCCGACAGGTCGGGTATGGCATCGAGGGTGATGTTTTTTATTGACCACAACCCGGCTAAGGCCGCCATCCCGATAAAGAGGAGAACGATGAATTTGTTGTGAGCACAAAATTCGATTACTTTGTTAATCATCGCTCTTCCTCCTAGTTCGGCTTCTTCTCGTCAGCGTATTTCGGCACCAAGTCCATCCCACAATCGGGTGCCTTGCCGGGTTTATCCGACTTGTACGTAGGGTGCATCGGGTCATACCAGTAAAGTATTTTTCGTTCGGGCTTCGGCTGATGTTGAGAGTGGTTACCCTCAGAGACATTGTGCTGCGAATGATCTTCCGCCTGGGGCTTGACCTTATTTTGCGGACGCCCGGAGTGATCCTCTTGCTTGGTCTGCGGAGCGGCTTGATTCCCTTGCTCATGTTTTGAGTGATCTTCGGCTTTAGGCTGGGTTGCAGGCGGCTCACTTTGCTGGTGTTGCGAGTGGTCGCCCTGCGACGAGGGCTTGCTACTGCTAGCGCCACCGCCATGATTCATTCCGGGCATCCCCATGCCGCCGGCCGCCGATTTCAGTTTGCTTTCGGAGTCAACCAGGAAGTTTGCCGAGGTGACGACGCGCTCGCCCGCCTTGAGTCCGCCGAGGACGATGAAGGTGTTGTCCACTTTCGCCCCCAACTGCACTTTGCGCGGCTCGAAGTAACCGCCTTCGTGAGAGACGAAAACCAATTGTTCGGAACCCGAATCAAGGATCGCCTCCTGCGGCACAACCATTCGTTTGCCGTAATCAATCCTCAATTCCACATTGGCAAACATATCGGGCTTGAGAATCAGATTCGGATTCGGAAATTCCACTCTCACCTTGAGCGTTCTCGTGGCGCTGTCGAGCTGCGGATAGAGGTAGCTGACTTTGCCGATGAACGGGCGGCCGGGGTAGTACGACAGCGTCATGGTCGCCGTTTGACCGACGGCGACCTCAGGCGCCTCGTATTCGTAAATGTCGGCAATTGCCCAGACGGTCGAGAGGTCGGCTATCGAGTAAAGTTCGGTCTCCGGCGTGACCCGCTGTTTCGGGTACGCGTTGCGCGCCAGCACGACGCCGCTCGCCGGTGAATAAAGCGTCAGCGTCTTGGTCGGCGCGCCGCGCTTCTCAAGCTCTTGAATCTGCTCTTCGGTTACGTCCCAAAGCTCCAGGCGCTTTCGCGCCGATTGATAGAGCGACTCCGAGGCGTTGACCGCTTCAGGAAATGGGCTTTCGCTTAACTCGTTCCGCCCTCTCGAGGCGATTAGATATTCCTGCTGGGTTTGCACGAGTTCGGGGCTGTAAATGCTGATGAGCGGCTGCCCTTTTTCGACCTGTTTGCCAACGAAATCTACTTGGACATTTTCTACCCAGCCTTCGACCTTCGTGTGAATGCGCGCAATTTTCGTCTCGTCAAAAGCGAGTCGCGCTACCGCTCGTATCGTCTTCGACACCGGTTTGTAAACAACCTCACCATAGGTAACGCCGATCATTTGCTGTTTTTCAGAACTGATAAAAAAAGCGCCTTCCGGCAAGTTTGCGGTTGTCATTCCGCCTTCATAAACCGGGACTAAATCCATTCCGCAATCAGGAGCCTTGCCGGGCTTGTCTGACTTGTATGCCGGGTGCATCGGGTCTTGCCAGTACAACACCTTCAGTTCAGCTTTCGGGGAGGAGGAGGAGTTTGTATCCGGCGCGGAGAAAAGCTTCATCAGCTTTTCGCGTTGCACATAACCAACTCCTAAAAGAGTGAGAAGGATCAAAATCGAAATGAACATCCGTACTCGCCGGTTCTTTGTCGGGCGGCTGATTGCCTGCTCTCCATCATCTCTCCTGATTCCAGAAGAAGCCTCTTCAGGATTTGCCGACACCTCATCCCCTTTAACCGTCAACGGTGCTTCCTCAACTAACTGCTCAGGAATATCAAGGATTCGCAATCGCTGATCTTTACCGGCTGGAGATGTCTCACCGGCTAATCGGTTAGGGGTATCCTGGCTTTCTACTTTTATTTGAATTGGATTTTTCATAGCTTACCTTCTCATCTGATGCGTTCATGAATGTCGGTGCCGAATGACTGCCGTCGGCACCGACAACCCCTCATAGGGTTCACAGAATATGTTTGAAAGTCTCACCAGCAACCAGAATCTCTGATACTTCTTTTTCGCCTGCGGCATTGGTGCGCAGGGTGATCTTGGTGTTGCCAGCTTTTTTCGAGACTGGTTCAACCTTGCACTGGACGCGGGCGACTTCCTTGCCAACGGGCGTGTTGCCATGCCGGTAACCCGCCTGCATACCCACTTCTTTGAAAACGATGACATGGTTGGACCCATCCATGACGTGCTGCACCTGATACATTCCGGGCTGTAGAGCAACCTCGCCAACTTTGACTACCGTCGTGAGATGAAGAACTCCTTTTTTGCCAATGATGACATCGGATGACGTCTCGTTGTGCATCTTATGTTCAGCCGGAGTCTGGGTTCCTTGATCCCCGCGGGCGAAACCTGGCAGGCTCAAACTCCCGATAAGGAAAGCCAGCACGGTCATCGAAGCGATGGCTCTTAGAATGGATGTTCTGTTGATGGTTTGGTTTGTGGTTTTCATAATATATCCTTTTTAACTTTCTTCATCTGGGCCCCTTCTAATCTTCCGGTTTGATTTTTAGTAGAGGGATAGTTATTGGTTATCCACCTGTGTTTTCAGGGTCTGAGCGTGACTCCCACCAGTGGCTCTAATGCGGCAACAGCTTTTTCAATGTTACTGACTTGTTCGTAGTAGTTAAGCTCGTAATTGAGCAGCGTAACCAAATTGTCGAGAAGCGTCAGAAAATCAACGCTACCTACTTCGTATCCGGCAATCGCCGATTCCAGGGACAGCGATGATTGCGGGATAATCGTCGTCCCGTAGAGGCTGACGAGTCTTTGCGCTGTTGTTGCAGCAAGGTATTTATCTTTGACCCTGAAGAACAACAGGGTGATGCCGTTTTCCAAGCGCTTTTGCTCTGCGGCTTTGCTCGATGCTGCTTCGGCGACCGCTGGGCGTTGCTTCTGCCAGAAGTAGAGAGGGATTTTCACCCCGATGCTTACGCCGTACATATCAGGCATCTCCGGGCGATTCTGGTAATTGACGCGCACCGTGAAATCCGGGTAGAAATCCTTTTCGGCGAGTTCAATGCCTAATTGTTCGCGGTCTATCTTGCGCTTTTGCGCCTTCAAGCTTGGGTTGGTTGCTACGGCAAATTCGCTCAACTCCGAAAGCGTGTAAGGAAATTCCTGCGGTTTAACGTCTTCGGTCTTTCCAATCGGAAAATCAGGATTGCGATACAACAGACTATTGATTTTGGCTTCAGCTATTTGTTTTCGCTGTTCGAGGACCGTCAGTTGTTCAATCAGCTTGGAAACCTCAACGTGCGCTTTCAAAACATCCTGCTGAATGCCTTTGCCGACCGCGTAACGCGCTTCGGCAATCTTTGAAAACTTCTCAAGGAGGTCTTTGTTCTTGATGACGATCTCGATCGATTTGTTGGCGAAGAACAACTCGAAATAGGCGTCCTTTAACTCCGCGACCACATTCAAGCGGGTCTGCTCGTAAGCTCCCCACTCGACCTGTGCATCCATCGCCGCCATCTTGCTTTTGAGCGAGAGCTTGCCCGGAAAAGGAATCTCTTGAGAGAAGCTGAGCATCCGCGCGCTTGATGGATCACCCTTTTGAATATCGAAAGGGGGAATGGGGTAGATGTTGCCCAGATAGCCGACTTCGAGCATTGGCTCAGGCAAAGCCTTCGCTTGCGGTATGCGCGCGCGCATCATATCGAAACTGCGCCCCATTGCTTTAATTTCCGGATTTTTCTCAAGAGCCTGTTCAATCAACGCCTTCAACGAGACCGTTTGATTTTCTTGATGGCTCACACCTGGCTGATTCGTTTGAGGATCAATAGCGAAAATGCCTACAGAAATTTCTTTGCGCGATTGTTGCGCAAGACCGCTCTGATTCCCCAGTGTGAGAACAATTAGAATGCAGGCAAGCAAAATTTGACCTTGTCTAGGGTGCATTTATATCTCCCCAACCTACCGCCCCTTTAAGGCATAGGTTGCAAGACTCCATGCGCACACCAGGGCGCACGTAGACAGACAACAACTCAATAAAGAAATAATCGGGGAATGGATTGCAGGAGGTTTATTAGATCAGAAGAGATGAAGTGGTTAAATAAATCGGGCGCGGCGGGGAAGCCAAGTGTGCAGTAACGAATACGTGTGGAGTATTTATCTCAAAGGTAACAACGGGTACTGCTTCTTGACTAAAATCAGGAATCGGTACAGACAAGGTTGCATCC
>JBIOWC010000408.1:0-3090 GCA_044868105.1 Blastocatellia bacterium | reverse complement strand
CGTATCGGCAACATAAAAATCCTCCACGCGCAAAGTTTTAAGTTTGCGCGCATCAGGTGAATAATTTATGACCTGATGCGCGCAAACTTCTCAATCAATTCATGAGTCTAGCGAGCCCGGTTGCGCCGCCCAAATTTCGCCTTAAGGATTATTCTTTTTATGGCTATCGAACCAACTGCTGATGAAGGTCATCTTCGCCATCCAGTGACTCGGACGCCGGCGTATGCCGTGCGGTTCGCCCGGCACCCTCACTAAAACGCTTTCGACGCCGAGCAGTTTCAGCGCTTGATAATACTGCTCCGAGTCTGACATCGGCGTGCGGTAATCTTCTTCGCCAGTAAGCACCATGGTCGGCGTTTTGACATTTTTTACCACCGAAAGCAGCGACCGTTTTTCGTAATGTTCGGCGTTATCCCAGGGGTAGCCGGGAAACCAATATTTCGCTGTCCAGGGAATATCCGAGGTCAACACGAAGCTATACCAGTTAATCACCGGATAGACCGTCACCGCCGCGCGAAAGCGGGTCGAGCGCCCAATCATCCAACAAGTCAAGACTCCGCCGCCGCTGCCCCCTGTGACAAAGACATTGTCGGAATCAACGTAGCCTTTGGCAATCACTGCATCAACGCCGGAATTCAAATCGTAGAAGTCATTGCCCGGATAAGCGTGATGAATGAGGTTGCCGAATTCGCCGCCATAGCTGGTCGAGCCGCGCGGATTGGTGTAAAGCACAACATAATCTTTTGCCGCCCAGACCTGCTTTTCCATATCGAAGCGGTCGCCGTAATCCGCAAAAGGTCCGCCGTGAATTTCCAGGATAAGCGGATATTTTTTCGCCGGATCGAATTGCGGCGGTTTAATAATCCAGCCTTGAATCTTGCGTTTATCGAATGACGAGTCGTACCAGATCTCTTCGACTTCGCCGAGTTTTTTATTGGCGAGCAAATCATTATTTACTGCAGTAATGACTTTGGTATTTGGACCAACGGCAATATCACCCGGCACCTTCGGCGTTGAATAGGTGAAGGCGAATTGCCCGCCAGCGCCAAGCGAAAACGAGCCGCCGGCATAAGCCGACCCCCCGCCGCCGACATTACTGGCGACATTGGTGAGCTTACCGTCCAGGGTGTAGTAAGCAATTTTAGTGTTGCCTTTGTCATTGTACTGAAAATAAATTTTGTCGCCTTCAGGGGCCCAGCGCACGCCACCGACATCTCTGTCCAACTTTTCTGAAATCACTTTCGGGTTGCTGCCGTCGCGGTTCATCACATAAAGCAGTGTGACTTGATAGCCTTGATAGCGGTCATCAAAGCCGGTGTAGGCGATGCGTTTGCCGTCGGGCGAAATCGCCGGCGCGGCGTCAGGTCCCTTGCGTGTCGTCAGTTGTTTCATTGCCCCATCGGCAACTGAAAATTCAAAGATGTTGGTATCAACCGGCTCGGCTTCGTAATCGGCATTGCGATTGACCGAAATGAGCAAGGAACGGCTATCGGGCGACCACACGGCTTCGCTGGCGCGAAAGACGCCGCCGTGTTGAAAGTTACCGTTGGTGATTTGCCGCGGCGTGCCGCCTTCGGCCGGAACTACAAAGACGTGATGATACCCCGGCGGCAAATAGCCGGGACCGTTGAAACGGTAGATGAGTTTATCGATTACTTTCGCAGGGTCAGCCCATTTTGCGCCCTGGGGTGCTGCCGGGATGCTGGCAACCGACGTGGGTTTTTCGGGAACAAATGCAGTGAAGGAGATCCATTGGCCATCGGGCGACCAGTTGATCCCGGCGGGCGCAAATTGCAAATTTGTCAGTTTCGCCGTTTGCCCGTTGTCCAGCCAACGCAAATAGATTTGCGCTGTGCCGTCCTGGTCTGAGGTGTAAATCATTTTCGTGCCGTCGGGCGACCAGCGCGGCGCCGTGTCGCTACGATTGCCGGTGGTGAGCGGCCGGTTGTTGGTGCCGTCGCTATTGATAATCCAGATGTTCGAGAGATTTCTATCCGACATAATCTCTGCGAACTGCCGAACGTAGAGAATCTGTTTGCCGTTGGGAGAAATTTGCGGGTCGGATGCGAATTCAAGATTGAAGGCATCCATCGCCGTCAACCGGTTGGCATTGCCCTGCGCCAATGCGGTGAGTGAAAAAGAAAAAGCGATGACCAAAGAAATCATCGCTCGCCTGAAAAGCCTTCGCATAAGTCACCTCCATATTTCGTTTTGAAAAATTGCCGGGTGAATAATGATGTGTCCGAAATATGAAGGCGACGATTTTTAATGTCAAGCCGAACAACGAAAGTACGACCGCTACAGTTGTGGCGCAACGCCCATTCGTCATCCCTGATTCAGAGCGGATCGTCAGTCAGTTTATTGAAAGGTCGGCGCCAGGTTTAATGCCCGTGATGGAATACCAGCGGGCTTAGCGCCAGCCTTTCGCTTCCCCGCCGATTGCGCTGATCCGGTTGCCCCACGCAAATTCCTTGACTAGCTATCGGCGTGAACCCGCTGCATCCGCCAAGTCGGCGGGGAAATTCGTCGTGAAACCCTGAGGCGCTGAGGTTGCCGAAAAGCCCTTTGCCCCTATCCTACCGATAAAGCGCGCATAGACTTTTTAGCCACCCGCTGAATTATTTTTGTCTTCTGAATTAACTTTAGAAAGCAACCCGACATATGGCGAAGCTTTATCATTTGGTGAGCGTGAAGGTTGCTATATAGCGCTTCGGGTTAATGGGCAGGTTGGCCCGCGGATGTGGCAGCAAGCCTGCGAGTTTGATTTCGTAACCTTCAAAGGTTACCGATTGCGGCTCAAGACCGGTATTGAGTTCAAATGTTTTAGAAACGCCGTTCTGGTTCGTGGCATTGATTTGCACTTTGGCGTTGCCCGCCCAGATACAGTCGACGCCCACGGGGCAGCGCGAGTCTTCAACAACGGAGACGAACTTTATAGTTAATTTGCCCTTGCTAACGACCTTTTGCTTATTCAGGCCGAGTTTGATTTGCTGTGCGGTTTGAGCATCGATTGGCATCACGCTTCCGAACACGAAAAGTAAAATGAAACCTAAACCTGCTGCTTTCATCATCGCTTTCTTCTCCCAACCT
>JBIOWC010000407.1:0-21567 GCA_044868105.1 Blastocatellia bacterium | reverse complement strand
TTTAGCAACAGCTTGCGTTCAAAAATTATTTCAAATCACCCGCCGTTCAATGAATCCCGCCTTTCATCAATCAGCCAAGGCCTTTTACGCAATTTAATTTCGAACCATTCAGCGTCCGGGGAAAATGATTTTTGCAAGAATAGAAAGATTTAGAATATTGAATTAACGTGGAAGCAATTTTCCGCCTGTGATCTTACAAAATAGATGCCCAGTTGGTTATTCATTCAACCATAAAAGACTCCCCTTTCATACACCTAGCTCATTGCGGTAATTGCCCGGCACACAGCCTTACCAGGTGAGCTGGTCAGTTCAATTGAATGTTCAATCAGCGGGTCGTCGCGGATTTCAGTCTGAGAAAACTTATGAAATTCAAGAATCAGACAATTATTTTTTCGTCACTCCTTTTCCTCATTCTCACCTCGGGCGGCGTCATCATCTCTGTTCGCGCGCTAGAGTCGCAACAGCACAATACCTGGATTGCCTGGACGAAAAACAGCCAGCCGCTTCCGGATAAAAATCCTTCGACCCAGAATCCGACTTACCCGTCGGAGGTCCTCTATCTCTCGACCGCTCACGTTGAGCCGTTGCTGCTGTTTATGCTCGGAGCCGGTCTGCTGTTAATTGTCACCGGCATCAAAATGATTCATTCCAGAAGACTCCGACTGCCGCTGGATTCCGCCAGTTCAAGCGCATCGGCAACTCCACCACCTTTGCGCTTACCGCTTTCAAAAGGCAAGCGCGCGTCAAATTCTTAAACCATCAATGCGAGGTAACCCATGGGAAGCATAAGACCAAGAAGTTTTGCAGAATATGCGCAAATGCTCTGGAGACGAAAGCTCTTATTCCTCTCTATTGCCGGCGCAACTTTGATTGCTGCCTATATCATCATCAGCCGTCTGCCGGACACCTACGAATCCAAAGCCGCCATTGTCGTCACCAGCAAAATGGATGACCGGCAATCCATTGCTGACCGCGTGGCGGCTGTCCGCGAGCGCCTCAGCAGCCGCACGCTTTTGGAATCGGTCGCTCAACGCCACCTGTTAGCCACCGGCCCGGCAAACCAAACCCTGGATATGGCAATCAATCGTCTGCGCAAAGATATCAAGGTAGAAACCTTTATGCGGGGCGATTTCCCGGAAAGGCTGGCGCTGACCTACAAAAACAACGACCCGCAGGTGGCCAAAGATGTGGCGACCGATTTGGTGGCGGTCTTTGGCAGTATGAATCAGGCGCTTGAAAAACAGTTGGCCGATGAGACCGAAAATTTGAACACCGAATTGAACGAAGTGGAAAATCGTCTCACTCAAATCAGCCAACAGCGCAGCTTTCATCGCGTAGCGGGCGGCAGCAGTCGGCCGCGCATTGACCTCAATGCCGTGCGCGCCGAACGCAACGCGGCGGCCTCTTCCATTGAAACGCTGACTGATAAACAATTCTCTCTCGAAAGAGAGATTGCCCAGCAAAAACAGCAGATTGCCGAGCAACAGAAAATTGTCAAAGCGGCGCCGAGCGAAGCGCGCTCGAGCAGCTCTTATGGCGTGTTGCTGGTTCGCAAAGCCGAACTCGAAGCCCAAATCAAAGACTATACGGCGCAATACACCGACAAAAATCCCAAAGTTATTCAAGCCCACGCTCAACTTGAAGAGATCAATCGCCAGATTGCTCAACTGAGCGCCGACGGGCAGGGCGGCGGGGGAATGAATTCTTCGGAAGCGCGCGAACTGCGCACCCTGGAGCGTGAACTATCTCGCATGGAAACCGAACTGGCGATTACCAATCGCGCCCTTGAGCGTAAAAAACAGGCGCTCGAGACATCGCCCAATATTGCCGCCGTTACGTCGAGCGCGCCAGTTATTTCTACGCCCGCGCCGAGCTCGGGCGAGGCGCCCATAACGGGCGGCGATAATATCGAACGCTTAAAGAATCGCTACGACTCCCTGCTGCGGCGACAAGAACGCCTGCAAAATGTGCGCGCCACAGCCGCCGGACTCGACCCCGGACTCTTTCAGATTGTTGATATGCCATCGGTGCCTGAGATGCCGACGGGACCAGATCGCGTGAAACTCTTAGGCCTGGCGCTGATTCTGGCGCTGGCGCTGGGGCTCACGGCCGTCATCATTGTGGAAATTCCGAAACTCTTCTCCATCCATGATGACCGCGATGTCGAATATTATCTGGGCGCGCCGGTCATTGTGCTTATCCCGGAAACCTTAACGCCTTCCGAGCACGGACGCGCCAAACGGCTGCTGGCGATGCGGGTTATCGGGATGTTGATTTTGGCGATGGTCATCATCCCTGTGCTCATCTTTCTCTTGAACAACTTAAAAGTTTTTCAACTGCTGGCCAGTCGTTAGCGCCAGAAATTGATGCGGTAAATGGGTCGCCCTGATCAACCGGGCGACGCGATTTTCTACGAAAGACCACGAGGTATAAGTAAATGGGAAAAGTTTATGAAGCGATGGAGCGGGCGGAAAAAGAAGAATTGAAGCACAATCTTTCAGCCGTACCCGTGAGCAACGCCTTTAACCCTTCGACAGTTGAATCGGGTGACCGAGCGACGCAATTTGATTTTCTTGATTATTCGCTCAATGCCAAGACCACCAGCGAAGCCGCGCAACGCACGCACGAGGAAGCCCTGGCGGTCTTTGCGCGGCACGCGATGGTTGAACCGGTGCGCGAAGTCGCTTTGGATCTATCGCGCATAGACCCGCATCTGGTGACCTTTTCCGGTTCCAACCTGGTCGCCGCTGAGCAGTACAACAAACTTGCCATCTCCATGATTTCCGAAAAAGCCGATAGAGCGCTCAAGAAAATACTCATTGCTTCGACGCACCGCGCCGAAGGGCGCACCTGTGTGGCGCTCAACCTGGCGGGCGCGCTGGCGCGCGCGCGCCAGCGCGTGCTGGTTATAGATGCCGACTTACAATGCCCTTCGCTGCTGCACTGTTTAGGTCTTGAAGCTGAACGCGGACTCGCGGAGGTCATTCGCGAGTCGCTCGCGCCGGGGCAAGCGACCATCAAAATAAAACCGGGCGACTTTCAGATCCTTCCGACTCGTGAACCGGTTGACAATCCTACGGACCTTTTAACCGCGCCGCGCTTCCAGGAAGTCCTCGCTTTGCTGGAAAGCGAATACGATTTCATCCTCTTCGATTCATCGCCCCTGTTGCGCGTCAACGATACCAACCTGCTGGTGCGCATGACGGACGCCATCGTGTTTGTTATCCGCGCGGGCAAAACCAGTTCCATACAACTGGGTAAAGCCGTGCGCTCATTTACTCAGAATCATATCTTCGGCGTGGTGCTCAATCGCACGGAAGCCTGGGCCAACCAGGTTGGCGGGTAAGTTGGCGTGAACGGGATAAACAGCGCCTTTGAACTGAAAAAATCAGCTAAGAAAGTAATGCCTCATGATGTCGAAAAATGGATCCAGAAGTTTTGCCCTGTTGATTTTTGAAAGCTGGATGACTTGTCTGTGTGGCCTTGCTGCGCTTTATATCCGATTCAGTAATGAGGCCGTAGCGGTGCTTACCGAAGGCTACGGATGGCTGAAGATTTTACTACTGATGGTTGTCGTGCAAGGCTCGTTCTACATCTCGGACCTTTACGATTTCAGAATGATACGTAATCGCACCACGCTTTACCTGCGCATCTTTCAAGCCATCGGCATGGCGGCGATTACCTTAGCCGTCATCTTTTATGCGCTGCCCCAACTGATGCTGGGGCGCGGCGTATTTTTGGTGAGTTTGATTTTAATGCTGACCACCATGATTTGCTGGCGCGTCTTCGTGATGTGGTTGATTGGTCATCCGCGCCTGGCCGAGCGCGTCTTGATACTGGGAACCGAGCAAAACGCCATCAATATCGCTCGCGAAGTCTTGTCGCGCCAGGGCGAAGGTTATCAGGTGGTGGGGTTTGTCGGCGACGACCCCAATCTGATTGGCAAGAGTCTGATTAATCCGCGAGTCATCGGCTTGACCTCAGAACTGGAATCCATTGTTGACCGCTATCACATAGATAGAATCGTCGTTTCGTTAAGCGACCGGCGCAAACGCCTGCCGCTTCTCTCGCTGCTCGACATCCGTTTGCGCGACGGGATTTCGATTGAAGAATCGGCGAGCTTCTATGAACGGTTGACGGGCAAAATCAGCACCGATTTGCTACGCCCAAGCTGGTTGATTTTTTCAACCAATTCGCGCCTGGCGCGAATCTATAAACACGGACGCCGGTTGCTGGATGTGGTCGCAGCCTTTATCGGCATCATCGTTTCCTTGCCCATCATGATGGTCACGGCAATCATCATCAAACTCGATTCGCAAGGCGGGATTTTCTACACCCAGGAGCGCGTCGGCAAAGGTGACGAACGATTTAAAATCATCAAATTCCGGTCAATGAAAAGCGATGCGGAAAAAGATGGTCGCGCGGTGTGGGCCGACGAATCGGATAATCGCGTCACCCGCGTCGGACGCATCATTCGCAAACTCCGAATTGACGAGTTGCCGCAATTTATCAATGTCCTGCGCGGCGAAATGAGTTTAATCGGCCCGCGCCCCGAACGCCCGCAATTTGTTGAGATGCTGACGCGCGAAATTCCTTTTTACTCCCAACGACATTTGATTAAACCGGGGCTGACGGGTTGGGCGCAGATTCGCTATCCGTACGGCGCTTCGGTTGAAGATGCGTTGGAAAAACTTCAATACGACCTCTACTACATCAAAAATCAATCGCCGCTTCTGGACCTGATTATTGTTTTTGAAACGGTGAGGATTGTGATTTTTGGCCGCGGGGCGCGTTAAGGCGCTTGGCCTTAAGGCGCTTGGCCACAGGGCGCTTCGCCTGAGGACGAGTTGAAAAAATCGGCAGTTGAAATTTATCGCTGCCAGACAATGAAACGGAGGGACTATGAAAGACAAGGTTTGGGCAAACCCTAGACTCATCATCCGGCTTTTTTCGCTAACCCTGGCCCTCGGGTTGATGGGGGCGACAGCGGCTGTGGCTCAACAAGCGCCTGTCGGGCAACGAGCGGCGACCGCCCAATCAGCGACCGTCCAATCAGCGGCCGACGTTTCGCCGGCAAAAGTTGTCGCCGATGAATCAACCGACCCTTACTTCCGAAGAGTCTATCGAGAATTTTATGATACCTACAAACTGGGACCCGACGACGAATTGGCTATACGCATTCTCAACCAGCCGGATTATACGCTGGAAAAAGTAAAAATCTCGCCGGTCGGGCGCATCTATCATCCGTTGCTTGGCGATGTTGAGGTTGCCGGTTTAACCGTTGATAAGCTGACGGAAAAACTGACCGCCGATTTTAGCCAGTACATTATCAATCCCAAACTGAGCGTCTCCCTGCTGGAAGCCAACAGCGCCAAAGTTGGCGTGCTGGGCGATGTCACGCATCCGGGCATTGTCGTGATGACCCGCCCGATGACCGTCCTTGATGCGCTATCGGCAAGCGGCGGCATCTCCGATTTGGGCAGTAAATCGAGTGTGACGATTTTGCGCCAGGGTGGTTATGACCGTCCGCAAACCGTCAATGTCAATGTCAAGCGTATCCTCGAAGGCAAAGCGAATGCCGAAGAGAATCTGCGTCTGCAAGCCGGAGACACCATCATCGTGCACGGCAATAAGCGGAAGAAGATCAGTCAAGTCACCTCTCTTCTAGGTTTCGGAAATTTCCTGTCATTTCTGTTGGGGCGTTGAGATTGCCCAAAGACGTGTAGTGGGCAACGTTGAATATTAAGTTGAGCAGATAAATTTTTAAGAGCGAGAACCGGAATGAAAAAAAGGTCACAAATGGAACAAACTCCTCTTTCGATATATGTCCGCGAGCGACTGACGGAACTGGGCGTTAGCCAATCTGATTTTTGTCGCTTGACCGGGTTCGATCAGGGCTTGCTTTCAAAAGTTCAAAGTTCGGTGGTCACTAACCTCACCCTGGAAAGTGCGCTACGTCTTTCGATTGGACTCTGCGTTTCACCCAAAAAAGTGTTCAGCCTTCTCGGGCGCAGGGAATTGCACGACCTCATTGTCTCAGCCTATGCCACGGATATGGCCGACCTCACGAAATTGAAGACCGATGATTTGCCCGGCGAAGTTGTCGAGATTTGTCATATGGCCTTGCGCGCCCATTTACAGCATCACGATTTAGAAAAAATCAAACGCGCCTTGTACCCCATGGCGGTGGCTCACAAAGCCAACGGCGAAAACCGCTCGGTCGAAAACATAACTCCTATTCGAGGTCGTGATGAGCGTTAATAAATTGCGTCTGCTTATCCTCACCCATGCCAGCCCGAAAGCCGTGCTTATCATTGAACGCTTGCTGGCGCTTGAGTGCGCCGACATGGCCGGAATATTCGTTGAAACCGAAACCGCTAAATCGCATCCCCTGGCGGAAAAAATCCGCCGTTCGCTTCGCTATGACGGCGTCGCTGGAACGCTCAGGAAATATAGCGGCAAATTGCTTAACCCCTTCCGCAGAGCCAAGGCTTTGTCATCAAGTGGGAGCGAACATCTGCGCACCCTGGCGACAGATTACGGCGCGCCGCTGCACTTCGTAGGTAATTTTCATTCTGCCGATTCGCTGGAACTCCTGCGTCAGGCCGACGCAGACCTTGGCGTAGTGCTGGGCACCAACATTCTCAAAGAATCGGTATTTTCAATTCCGCGACTCGGTTCGATTAACACGCATCAAGGGCTGGCGCCGTACTATCGCGGCGGCCCGCCGGTCTTCTGGGAATTATTCAACGATGAACGCGAAGTGGGACTCACGGTTCACTTCGTTGCCGCCAAGGTTGATACCGGCGACATCATTGTTCAAGAGCGCTTGCCGCTGGTTTACGATTATTCATACGGCAGTAATTATGAGCCCTTTATCGCGGCCTTTCGGGATAAACTCTCTGACCGCGCCGCCGACCTGGTGCCGCTTGCCATTCAACAACTCGCTGACCAAACCGCCATCTTGCAGCCGCAGAATATCGAACTCGGCAAACGCTACCGACTGCCAGTCAAAAAAGAGAAAGACGAATTACGCCGCCGGTTGCGCCAGCGCAAAAGAGTCCCCAGTCCCTTGATGAGCGAAAAACCGGAGGTCGGAAAAGGATGAAAACCGTAATCCGTAAGCTGATGCAAGTGACCGGCGCCTTTACTCCGTTTCGCCTGGCAAACCGAAACCGCGCGCTCATTTTGATGTATCACCGCTTCAGCCGTCAGGAAGACCCGAGCGCTACATCGGCGCGCGCCTTTGGCGAACATCTGAACTATCTCACCGCACATTACCGGTTAGTGTCGCTGTCGCAAATTGCCGATTATCTGGCGAGCGGCCAGGGCTTACCGCCCGGTCTGGCGGCCATCACCATTGATGACGGCTATCAGGATAGCTACGAAATCGCTCTCCCTTTACTGCAACGCTATAAGGCGCCGGCAACGCTCTTTGTGGTAACCGATTTCATTGACCGAGCGGCGTGGTTGTGGACTGACAAGTTGAAATACATGTTGCCGCGCACGACACGCAGATGGGTCGAAATCTCCTTGAAAAACCTGCATTCGCGTATCGAATTAAACGACGACCGCTCGAAACAGCTGGCCGCCGCGCATATCAATTCATTGTTAAAAACCCAGTCCGAAAAATGCAAAGAGCAGGCGCTTTTTGAACTATCCAATGCTTTAGGGGTGACGCTTCCGCATACGGCTTCCGAGGAATTTCAACCGCTGACCTGGGAACAGGTGTGTGAACTGGACCAGTCCGGCGTCGAGATTGGTTCGCACACCGTCACGCATCCGGTATTGACCGCCACCGAACGCCTGCAACTACACGCCGAACTCAGCCAATCGAAAACCCGACTTGAAGGTATCCTTCAACGAAAAGTTGATCTCTTCTGTTATCCCAACGGGAATTATGACGAACAGGTTATGCAAGAGACGGAACGCGCCGGTTATCGTTGCGCCGTGACCACCGATTTCGGCTTGAATGATTCGGCAAGCGCGCCTTTGCGCTTAAAGCGCATCGCCGCAGAAAGCGACCTGGGGCGTTTCATCCAGACAACCAGCGGCTTCGAACAAGTGAAAACCAAGCTCAACAAGGCGCGCTTTTTGGCCAGCAGTAAAGCGGCCTTGAAGCAGCCGCAGATTTTGGAGAGGTAAGACCTAGTGAGTTCAGCAAGTAAAAATATTTCTTCCGGCACGTTGTTTCAATCTTCGGGCGCCAGCGCGAAGCCGGTCGGCATTGTGGAGACGGTTGGCCTTGCCAAGAAAAATGCGGCAAGTCTGAATCTCGCTTTTGCCGGACTTTTTCTCTTCACCTTTCTGCTTTATGCGCGCCCCCAGGAAATGTTTCCCGACCTCTTTGGTAGCCTACCTTTAGTCAAAATAGTCGCTATCGGAACCTTGCTCGCGTACTTTATCGGGAAGCTTACGGCCGGCGAACGATTGACCCGATGGACGCTCGAATTAACGATGGTGCTGGTTATTGCCGCGCTCGGCCTGCTCTTTACTCCCATTGCGGCCGCGCCCCAGGACAGCCTCAATGTATTGCTCGATGTCTTTCTTAAAGTCGTCATCATCTTTTTGCTGATGATTAATTTGCTGAGTACCGCCGGTCGGCTGCAAGGGCTTATTCGGCTATCGGTCATCTGCGGCACGGCGCTCGCCGTGTTTGCCATCTTCAGTTACCTCACCGGAAATTTCATGTTTCAAGGTAAAACAGTAACCAACCGGGTTGCCGGCATTGTCGCAGGAATGTTTGGCAATCCCAATGACCTGGCGCTCAGCTTAGACCTCCTGATACCGCTGGCCGTCGCCCTTGCGCTTTCGAGTCGCGGGTGGAAAAGAACGCTCTTTTTTAGCTGCGCGGCGGTGCTCGCAATTGGCGTGGTGGTCACCTTTTCGCGCGGCGGCTTTCTCGGATTGGTGGCGCTCTCGTTGGTGTTGTTATGGAAACTCAGCCGGCGCAATCGCGGGCTGACGATAGCGGCTTTTCTCCTCGTTACGGGATTTTTTCTGGTTGCCATGCCAACGGGTTATTCCAATCGGTTGACGACGATCTTTTCCATTGAAGAAGACCTGACCGGCTCGGCGCAGGCGCGGCGCGAACTGCTTGAGCGCGCCGTTCAAGTGGCTTCCAACCATCTGGTCATCGGCGTCGGCATGGGCAATTTTCATATCTATTCGATTCGCGAACAGGTCGCCCATAACTCTTATCTGGAGATTGCTTCAGAACTCGGCATCGCCGGGCTCGCGGCCTATTTAATTATGATACTCGTGCCGCTCGGCTCGCTCCGTCGAATTGAACGGGAAACCCGTAAGGCGCAAGGCGGACGACTAATCAAAGGGCGCGACGCGCCGCCTGAACAACAGACCTATTACCTCAGCGTCGCGCTGCAAGCCGCGTTCGTCGGCTATATGGTTTGCAGCTTTTTCGGTTCCGTCGAATACCTCTGGCATATCTATTATCTGGTGGCTTATGCCGTGTCACTCAGACACATTCACGCTGCTGAACCAGCCGGCTTTGCAAGCGATGATCAAGCGCGGGCCAGGGAAGGCGCTTTGCGAAGAACCCCTAGAACCGGCGTGCTGTGGCAACCGCATCAGAAAACGGAAGAAGGCCGCCTGGGAGTTGTGCATCATTGAAGAGAGAGAACACCAACCGTGGCTATCGGAAAGCAAGCCAAAAGGTAGAGGTTTAAGTCACCCATGAATGTTGCCGCACTGATTATTTTTGCCGTCGCGCTCGCCTTGATTGTTTACACCTACGTGGGCTATCCGGTCGTCCTTTATCTGCTCAGCCGTGGGTTTGGGAAAGCGGTTCACCGGGCTGAAATTTTACCTCGGCTATCGATCATCATCGCGGCTTATAACGAAGAAAGCGATATTGCCCGCAAACTCGATGAGACCCTGGCGCTCGATTACCCGAAAGAAAAAATGGAAATCATTGTGGCCAGCGATTGTTCTTCAGACCGCACAGATGAGCTTGTGCAAAGCTATAAAGACCGGGGCGTCATCTTGCACCGTCGCCCGCAACGATTGGGCAAAACCTCTGCGCAAAATCATGCCGTAGAGATGGCCACCGGCGACCTTCTCATCTTCTCGGATGCCACGACCTATTATGAACCAGATGCCTTGCGCAAGATTGTCCGCAGCTTTGCCGACCCGGCCGTTGGCGCCGTCACCGGCAATGTCATCTATGTTGACCGTTCAGCCACCGACATCGGGCTGGGGGCGCGTTCTTACTGGGGCTATGAATTTTTTATCAAACAATGTGAAAGCCGGTTGGGTTCGCTGCTGGGGGTTTGCGGTTGTTTGTATGCCGTCAGGCGCCAGAATTACCAAGCCCTTGATGAAGACATGAGCAGCGATTTCGTGATTGCTTCAGAGATCTACCTGCAAGGCTTGCGGGTGATCTACGACCCCGAAGCCTTATCCAGCGAAGATACCAACAAACGCGGGCGCGAAGAATTCCATATGCGCGTGCGAATCATTGAGCAAACCATGAGCGCGCTGGCTCGTTACCGGCAGGTACTCAATCCCTTTCATCATGGCCGGTACGCCTTTCAGATGTTCTCGCATAAGGTCATGCGTTACGTCGTGCCGTTTTTACTGATGGTGGTTTTCGGCGCCAATGCCTGGCTCATACCAGCGAATGATTTTTTTCAATACCTGTTTCTTGGGCAACTGACTTTCTATGGCGCGGCGCTCATTGGCTGGATTTCCGAAAAGTTGGGCATCCGGCTCGGCGTGCTGGCGATTCCTTACTATTTTGTGCTCGCCAATGCCGCCTCTGTAGTCGCCTTTGTGAAATTTATCAAGGGGCAATCCCACATCACCTGGGAGCCCTTGCGTGAGCGGCACGCGGAGCGCAGACCCGGCAATTGTCAGCCGATAACCGAAGAAGGAGGTTATGGACAACGTGTTGAATGAATATCGCGAAAGTCAGATGCCGAGTCCGCCGTTAACCAATCATTGGGCAGCCGTACAAACCCAGGTGAGCGAGCGCCCACGCGTGCTTCATCTGGTGAACAGTTTTGAAGCGGGCGGCACCGAGCGGCAGTTTATTGAATTATTAAAACGCCTCGACCGCGCCCGTTACGATGTCAGACTTGCAGCCATTCATAATCGCGGGTGCTTTCGCGAGGAGATTGCTTCTCTGTTTCCGGCGATTGCGGAATTCCCGCTCACCAACTTCTACAATCTGAACGCCTATAAACAGTTGAGAAAATTGCAGGACTTCATTCATCGTGAAGGCATAGAGATTCTGCATACGCACGGGTTTTATGATTCGTTGTTCGGGTCTATGGCGGGGCGGCTCAGTAACATCAAAGTCATTGCCAGCCAGCGCCATTTAAAACTATCCGAGCGGCGGGTTCACGACTGGGGAACGCGCGCGATATATCAACTGGCCGACCGCATTGTGGTCAATTCGCAAGCCATCCGCGATTCGATTATTGCGCGCAACCGCGCCTTAGCCGACAAAGTTATCGTTATCCGAAACGGCGTCGGCGAACCCCTTCAACCCTATCCCGAAATGGCCTCGGAATCGTTGCCTGCCGGGCAATCGGATAAGCCTACCAATGAAGACCGCAAGCTGGCGGCCCGGCGTCGGCTTTGCGGCGAACTGGGGCTGGGTTCAACGGTGAAGTTGTTCGGCATGGTCGCCAGACTGGTTGACAGCAAAGGTCATCGTTACTTTTTGGAGGCTGCCGCGCAGGTGGCACAAGAGATTGAAGACAGCCATTTTATTCTGATTGGCGAGGGCGCCGAGCGAAACGCCATCGAACGTCAAGCCGTGCAACTCGGCCTACGCGACCGCGTGCATTTACTTGGCAACCGGACGGATTCGCGTTATCTGGTTTCGGCTTTCGATGTCGCGGTTCTCGCGTCGCTCAGCGAAGGCCTACCCAACACCGTGATGGAAGCGATGGGCGCCGGGGTGCCGGTTGTCGCCACGGCCGTTGGCGGCACCACCGAATTAATTCGCGATGGCGAGACCGGCTACCTGGTTCCACCCGCCGATGGCACAAGTTTAGCCGAGCGTCTGCTCTTCGTGATGCGCCATGAATGGGAGCGCAAATCCGTAGCGCGCCGAGGACAGGAATTTATCACCACCCAATTTGGTGTGCGTCGCATGGTTGAAGCCGTCGAAGGACTTTATCAGGAATTGCTGCGAACTTCCGTAGCCGTGAAATTGGTAAATTAAAATGGGTAAGCCAGACAAAAAAATTCGCGTTGGCGTGGTCGTTGCCTCGCTCGACATCCTGGGCGGACAGGCGATCGCCGCCTTGCGTTTGCTCGACGGGCTGTCGCAATTCGCAACGATTGACGCCCGATTGATTCCCATCAATCCGCGGTTGCCCAAAGGGCTCGGCTGGATGCAGCGGATTAAATATCTGCGCACCCTGGTCACCTTTATCTATTATCTCGTGACCCTGCTTGTCAAAGTGCCGCAGGTAGATATGCTGCAGGTCTTTTCGGCCTCGAACCTTTCATTCCTGCTGGCGCCAGCGCCGGCAACGCTCATTGGCAAACTTTTTGGCAAGCCGGTGATTTTGAATTATCACAGTGGCGAAGCCGAGGCGCACCTGACCAACTGGCGCCGAACTGCGATGCCTGTGCTCAAGCTAGCCGACCGCATCATTGTTCAGTCGGATTTCCTCGTCGAAGTCTTTGCGAAATTCGCACTCGCGAGCCAGGCGATTCCCAACACCATCAATCTTTCAGCGTTTCGGTTCCGCAAGCGTCACCCGGTGCGCCCGATATTCTTTGCCAATCGCAATTTTGAAACTCATTACAACGTCGCCTGCATCTTGCGGGCCTTCGCGCTCATTCAACAGCATCTCCCTGAAGCGCGGTTGATTGTTGCAGGGGACGGCAGCCAACGCAAAACGCTTCATGCTTTAGCGCTGGAGTTGAAGTTGAAAAATCTGGAATTTGTTGGCGCCGTAACTCCCGAACGGATGCCCGCGCTCTATGACCGCGCGGATATTTATCTGAATGCCTCTGAGGTGGACAATATGCCGCTTTCAATTCTTGAGGCCTTTGCCAGCGGACTTGCGGTTGTCACCACCAAGGCCGGGGGCATTCCCTTTATGGTGCAAGACGGTCGCAATGGCTGGTTGGTTGAGCCCGGTAATCACCGGGCGCTGGCGCAGGCCGCCATCGCGCTTATCGAAAACCCCAACGAAGCAACGCGTCTGGCCGAGCAGGCGCGCCGCACCTGCCGCGAGTACACCTGGGAGGCCGTGGGTCATCGTTGGCTTTCACTTTATGAATCGCTGAGCGGAAAACCCGTTCACCTCATAACAAACCGTCAGGAAGTTCAAGCCGCTGCCGATGGCGAACCTGTCATCGCCTATCGGTTAACGCAATCTGAATAGAGAGTTGCAGCAAACAATGTTGGTTAGCGTGTCACAAATCAAAAAGCTCAAAGGCAAATCGTTGCGCGAAATTCGCCTGCGCGGCAAACAAGAGTTTGCCAAACTCAACGAGCGTTTATTTGGCCTTCATACGGCCGAAATGAGTGATGCTGCACTGGTTCGTGAAATTAATTTCATCAAATCCGGCGGCAGTGGCGAAGGCAGCAGCGCGCTCATCTTAGAGCGCATTCGCAACTCGATTACGCCCGACCTCTACGAGCGAGAAATCCCTGTCTTTTTGCCTTCGCTGGCTTACCGCGATGACATTCCAGCAATCGTGCAGCATTGTTTTCCCGACCAGTGGCAGGCGTTGATTGAGCGGGCGAATCGGGCGATTGAAGGGCGCTTTGACCTGCTCGGTTTTGCGGACCTCAGTTTCGGCGACCCCATTGATTGGCACCTTGAACCCCTGTCGGGCAAGCGCACGAAGCTTTCGCATTGGAGCCAGATTGATTATCTCAACCCGGCGATTGCCGGTGATAAAAAGGTGACCTGGGAACTGAACCGTCACGCCCATTTCGTCACCTTCGGTCAAGCCTATTGGCTGACCAATGATGAGCGCTTTGCCGAAGCTTTTGTTGCCCAGGCAACCTCGTGGATGAATGCCAATCCGCCCAACCTCGGCATTAACTGGGCGAGCAGTCTTGAACTGGCCTTTCGCATCATTGCCTGGCTCTGGGCCTTACATCTGTTTGCCGAATCGCATCACCTGACCTCGAAATTCGTCACCCGGTTGCTGAAATTTCTGGTCGCTCAAGGGCGGCATATCGAAGCCTATTTGTCGCATTATTTCAGCCCCAATACTCACCTGACGGGTGAAGCGCTCGGCTTGTTGTATCTGGGAGTCGCCTTGCCGGAACTCAGTCGCGCCAAAATCTGGCGGCAAATGGGGCTACGGATTCTGCTTGAACAACTGCCGTCACATATTCGCAAAGATGGAGTCTATTTTGAACAAGCGTCTTATTATCATCGCTACACCGCAGACTTCTTTATTCATCTGCTGACCTTGGCGCGCTCCTGTTATTTACCGCTCCCGGTCGAGGTCGAACAGCGCCTGCAACTGGCGCTCGATCATTTGATGTGGATAACCCGCCCTGATCAAACGACGCCGCTTTTCGGCGATGATGACGGCGGGCGACTGTTGAAACTCGGTGAGCGACCGGCGAATGATTTTCGCGACACCCTGGCAACCGGCGCCGCCCTGTTTAATCGCGGCGATTGGAAATATGTCGCCAGCGATGCGGCCGTCGAAACGCTTTGGCTGCTTGGCCCCGAAGGCCTTGAGCGTTACAACGAAATTGAAGTTCAACCCCCAACCCAACAGGCGCGCGCTTTTACGGAAGGCGGCTATTATGTGATGCGTGATGGTTGGCATAAAGACCCAACCTATGCGCTGATAGATTGCGGGCCGCTAGGGATCTATAACTGCGGGCACGGGCACGCCGACGCGCTGGCTTTTGAATTTGCCGCGCAAGGAACCACCTGGCTGGTTGACCCGGGGACGTTCACTTATACGGCAGATTCGCAGCTTCGCAATCAATTTCGCGAAACCGCAGCCCACAATACCGCGACCGTTGACGGCCAATCACAATCCGAACCGGCGGAGGCGTTTACCTGGAATCACATGGCCACCAGTCAGGCGCGCGATTTTCTCGTGCACCCGAGCTTCGCCTATTTTGAAGGGGCGCACGATGGCTATGTGCGACTCGCTGACCCGGTCATACACGCACGCGGTCTGTTGTTTCAAAAGCAAGATCGCTATAGCGCGCTGCCCACTTACCTCTGTATCGAAGACGATTTTTCGGCGCAAAGCCAACACGATTACGCCATCTATTTTCACTTCGCGCCTTCCTGCACGGCGATAGCCAGCGCCAATCAAATCCGCGCCACCCATCACAATGGTCACAAGCTGGCGCTCTATGCCTTTAACGCTGAACTTCCGCAAGCCGAGATTCTTCAAGGATGGGTGTCAGAGGTCTATGGCGCCCGCCAATCGGCTCCCGTCGGCGTCATCAAAGTAACAGCCGAAGGCGCGCAAAAAGTCACCAGTTTCATCCTGCCCTTCAGCGAAAAAAATCAAGGCGCGCAAGTCGAAAGACAACCCTTGAGCGACGGCGCCGCTTTCACCGTCACCCTGGGCGACTCGCAAGATGTGTGGATTACCGGTCAGCCAACCCCCTCGGTTGAATGCAAGGGGTTAAGCGCAACGGCCAAGTTGGCCTGGGCGCGATTTGTTGGCGGTCGTTTGCTTCGCGCCGGTTGCGTGAAAGGCAACGCGATTGGCATGCAGGGGAAGTTCCAGCTGCGCTCGACGGACACCATTCAGCACTGTGTCATTCAAGTCAATTCCGAGGGTCTCGATATTTCCATCGAAGGAACCCAACAGTTCAGTCTCGACACCGAAGGAGGCTGGCAAAAGGTTACGCTCGAGGGCAAATGTTTTGTCCTTCACCCGGAACAACCTCGTGTGGCTTTTGCCCGCCACGACGGAGCCTGGTGTTTGAAAGAGGCAACAGATTAAGGCGGTAAAATTATGTGTGGAATTTGCGGGATTGCCGCACCAAAAAATTCAGGACTGAGAATTCACGAGACCTTGCTGACGCGCATGCGCGACACGCTCACGCATCGCGGGCCGGATGAAGCCGGTCTCTTTATCAATGGCTCAATCGGACTGGGTCATCGTCGTCTGTCAATCGTTGACCTGGGTGGCGGCAAACAACCGATGACCAATGAAGACGGGACAATTCACCTGATCTTTAATGGAGAGATTTATAATCACGCGGATTTACGCCCCGATTTAGTGGCGCGCGGACACCGTTATGCGAGCGCCAGCGATACCGAAACCATCATTCATCTTTACGAAGAATATGGCGCGCGCGCCGTCGAAGAACTGCGCGGCATGTTTGCCTTTGCCATCTGGGATAGCCAGCGAAACAGCCTGCTGCTGGCGCGTGACCGCCTGGGCATCAAACCGCTCTATTACGCGCTCACGGATGACGGCGTGCTGTACTTCGCTTCGGAAATCAAAGCTTTGCTTGCGGCCGCCGCCGTTCGTCCACAGTTGAACTACGAGGCGCTCCCGGATTATCTGGCGAATCGTTACACCGCAGGCGAAGAGACGCTATTTCGCGGCGTCAAACGCTTGTTGCCCGGTCACACCCTGGAATGGAGTGAAGGGAAAATCACCATCCGGCGTTACTGGGATTTGAGTTTTGCAAAAGGCGAGCCGGCGCAAAGCGAAGCCGAGTATGTGGCGCGATTTACGGAATTATTTGAAGAGGCGGTGCGCCTTCGTTTGATGGCGGATGTGCCGCTGGGGGCTTTTCTTTCGGGCGGCATAGATTCAAGCGCCATCGTTGAAGTGATGAGCAAATTGGTGCGCCAGCCAATCAAAACTTTTTCGGTGGCCTTTGCTGAACGCGAGGCCAATGAACTCTCTTTTGCGCGGCTGATTGCCCGCATGTTCAAAACCGACCATCACGAAATTATTGTCAGCCCCGAACAATTCTTTGACGCGCTGCCGATGCTGGTTTATCAAGAAGACGAACCGATTGCTCATCCGTCGAGTTTGCCACTCTATTTTGTTTCCAAGCTGGCGGCCGAGCAGGTCAAAGTCGTCTTAACCGGCGAAGGCAGCGACGAATTGCTGGCCGGGTACGGCAAATACCGGACGACGGTTTTCAATCTAGCCTTCGGTCGCGCTTATCACCGGCGCATTCCGCAAAGCCTCAGACGTTCCCTCAAACAGACGATTGAAAGACTGCCGGATGGCTCCTTGCTTAAACGGAAACTGGCGCGCACCTTTGTCTGCCTGGCGCCGGATATCGAAGAGATTTATTTCGACAACTTCTCAGTTTTTTCGCGCCACGCGCAACCTTCGCTCTTGACCCGGCAAACCCGCGAACGGCTGATGGAGCGCAACCCTTATCAAGCGTCACTCGAACAGGGAAATCAGGCGGATGCAGAAGCCCTGCTTGACCAACTGCTGGCGATTGATATGAAGACCTATTTGCACGAGCTGTTGATGAAGCAAGACCAGATGAGCATGGCGGCTTCGATTGAAAGCCGCGTGCCGTTTCTCGACCACAAACTTGTGGAGTTTGCTGCCGGTTTGCCTATCGGAATGAAGCTCAAAGGGCTACAGACCAAATATATTCTGCGGCAGGCGATGCGTACGCGTCTGCCCAAAGAGATTTTGACGCGCCGGAAGATGGGCTTTCCCGTGCCCGTTGGCGCGTGGTTACGCGGCCCGTTCACGCACCTGTTGGATGATTATGTGCTCGGCGGGCGCGCCCTTGAACGCGGCATCTTTGCGGCCGGCTATGTCAAGGATTTGGTCGCCAGGCATCGCGCCGGCGAGCCGCACGACGAACGTTTGTGGGCGCTCATCAATTTTGAAATCTGGCAACGCCGGTTTTTTGACGGCGAGACAGCGACCAAAGATCCTGACCTTGGTTGGGTGACGCAGGCCTTAGCCAGCCAACCGACGCAAGCGCGTCATCTGGCAATCGGGGGATGAATCGAATCGAAGGAGGTAGGGAATGACCACTGAAGGTGCGGCGATGATGAACGCCATGTCAATTGACCTTGAAGACTGGTTCTGTGTTCATAATCTGAGCCACGTTATCAAACAGAAGGATTGGGACACCTGTGAATTGCGGGTGGATGAAAGTACCCGGCGAATTCTGGCGTTGTTTGATAAGCACCAAACCCGCGCCACCTTTTTTGTGCTGGGCTGGGTTGCCCAACGCCTGCCCGAACTGGTGCGCGATATTGAAGCCCGCGGACATGATATTGCCGTGCATGGGCAAAATCACCTGCTGCTCACGGAACTGACGCCGCGCGAGTTTGAAGAGGATTTGGTGGAGGCGCTGCAAACCCTGGAAGATTGCGGCGTTCAGCAGAAAGTCAGAGGCTTTCGCGCGCCATCGTTTACCATCGTTGAAAAGACCAAACAGTGGGCCTTTCGCATTCTGGAAAAATATAATTTCTGCTATGACTCTTCGATTTTTCCGGTCGGCTTTCATCCCGATTACGGCTTACCGGAAACCCCTCTCGGCCCCCATAAAGTCGGAGAAAAATTATCCGAATTTCCGCTCAGTTGTTTGGAAATCTTCGGTAAACGCTTGCCCTTTAGCGGCGGCGGTTACTTTCGCCTCTTCCCTTATTCGTACACCAAATTCTGCTTGAAGAAATGTAACGAACAAGGGCGACCCGCGGTCTTTTATCTGCATCCTTGGGAACTCGATGACAAGCAACCGAAAATCGGTCTGCCATTGCTCAAAAGATTTCGCCATTATCACAATTTAGAAAAAACCGAAACCCGGCTCGACCAACTGTTAGCCGACTTCAAATTTACAACCATCAGGGAGGTTTTAGGACTATGAATCAGGAACTGGTATCCGCAAATAATGAACTTTCAACGCAAAGAAATTACTGGAACCGCGAGGTCAATGATTTTCACAGCATTTATTCGCATCAGAAATCGAACTTCGCGCAAGTCCTGGATCGCGTCTTTCGCAAAGACATGTATGAGCGATTCGTTTTTACCATGGAAAATTCCGCGCCGATTGCGGGGGCAACTTTTCTCGATGTCGGATGCGGCAGCGGGGTTTACTCTCTGGAATTTATTCGCCGCGGCGCCGCCTCGGTAACCGGATTGGATATTGCCGAGAATATGCTGAAGATCTGCCGCACGAGCGCCGCGCGCGAAGGGGTCGCCGACCGTTGCACCTTTATTCACTCTGATTTACTTGAATACCATCCCCATCAGACGTTCGCCATTTCCATCGGCATCGGTTTATTCGACTATATCAGCGACCCGCTTCCGGTACTGAAAAAGATGCGACAACTAACGACCGACCGAGCCATTATGTCGTTTCCGCGACTGTGGACCTGGCGCGCCCCTGTGCGGAAGGCGCGGCTGGCCTTGAGAGATTGTCCGGTCTTCTTTTACACAAAATCGCAGATTGAGAGTTTATTAAAAGAAGCAGGGTTTGCTGACTATCGGATTACCAAAGTCGGCAAGTTGCACTGCGCGGTCGCCTATTCAAATAAATAAAAAGACCGGGGCGACAGGCTTCACACGCGAAAGCGAGGTGAAAAGTTTTTCAGATAAGTGGGAAATGATGAAAAGGGATGGGTATGAAGATACTGTGGTTGAAAACCGAACTCTTGCATCCGGTAGACAAAGGCGGAAAGATTCGCACCTATCAGATGCTCAAGCAGCTTCGGCATCATCATTTTATAACTTACCTGACGCTGTGCGACCCGGCGGTTGATGCGCCCGAGGCCTTTGAGCAAGCCGAGGAGTATTGCCACCGGCTGAAGGCGATTCCGCACACCGCGAGGCAAAAATTCAGCGCCGCTTTTTACTACGAGCTGGGTCTCAATCTCGGCTCGCCCCTGCCTTATGCGATTCAGAAATATCGCTCCGCGACGATGGCGCAAGCCATTAAAAGAGAGTTGCACGAAGGCGATTACGATGTGGTGGTGTGCGATTTTCTCACGCCCAGCATCAATATGCCTGAGCGCATCCAGGTGCCGATGGTGTTGTTTCAACACAATGTTGAAGCCGTCATCTGGGCGCGGCACTATCAGACCACGACCAACAAACTCAAGAAGGCCTTCTTTTTTAACCAGTGGCGCAAAATGCTGAATTATGAGCGCAAGACCTGTCAGCGATTTGATGCGGTGGTGGCGGTCTCGGATGTTGACCGGGATTTGATGCGCAAAGATTTCGGCATTGACTGCGTTTATGATATTCCGACCGGCGTTGACACGCATTACTTTGCGCCGCGTCGCGCGGCGACCAATCCTTACGAACTGGTCTTTACAGGGTCTATGGATTGGCTGCCCAACGAAGACGCCATCCTCTATTTTTCGGATGAGGTGCTGCCGAAAATCGCCGCCCAGATTCCCGATGTGCGACTCACTGTGGTGGGGCGCAATCCGACGGCTCGCCTGGCCGCGCTCGCCGCCGCGAATCCGCGAATCACCATCACGGGTCGCGTTGATGATGTGCGCCCTTATATCAGTGAAGCTGCCGCGTATGTGGTGCCGATGCGCATCGGTGGCGGCACGCGATTGAAAATTTATGAAGCGATGGCGATGGCAAAACCGGTCATTTCAACTTCTGTCGGCGCCGAAGGATTAGCCGTCCGTAGCGGCGAAGAGTTATTGCTTGCCGATAGCCCGCAGGCTTTCGCGCAGGCCGTGGTTGCGGTTTTACAAGAACGCGCCTTTGCCGCCCAGTTAGGCGAAAATGCTCGCAGCGTGGTGTGCGAACGTTTCGGCTGGAACCGCGTTGCCAACGCCTTCGGACAAGTGTGCGAGCGCGTCCAAAAGCGACGGCTGGCGGCCTAAGCGACAAGGGCGTAAGCGCCGCCGCACGCGGCGAAGCGCAGCCCTTCTCTTTGCCGGGGCGCTTGGCCGGTGATGAGTTGATGCAGAAGGAGAACCCTCCTTGCTGACCTCAGCGGTGCAGCGCCACCTTTTGAGAGCGCCGGCGTTTGCATCAAAGGAGTAAAGAGGTAATGAAATTAAGCATTTTTGGTTTGGGTTATGTCGGCTGCGTTTCGGCGGCTTGTTTTGCCGAACAGGGTCACGAAATCATCGGCGTAGATTCAAATCAATTGAAGGTCAACATCATTAATGAAGGGCGCAGTCCGATTGTTGAAAAGGGCATTGGTGAACTGATTAAAAAAGCCAGCCGAGAAAAACGCCTGCGCGCCACCACGGATGTCCAGGATGCGGTTCACCATTCCGATGTGTCTATGATTTGTGTCGGCACGCCCGCCAATCATAACGGCAGTCTGAATCTCACTTTCATCAAGCGCGTCTGTCAGGAGATTGGCGCGGCGCTCGAAACAAAATCCCGTTATCACATCGTGGCGATTCGCAGCACGATGTTGCCGGGGACGATGCATGAAACGGTGATTCCCACGCTGGAAGTCTATTCCGGCAAACGCGCCGGTCGCGATTTCGGCGTCGCCATCAATCCTGAATTTTTGCGCGAAGGGACGTCAATCGCCGATTTCCAGAATCCTCCGTTTACCCTCATCGGCACCGACAACGAAGATACCGCGGGTCTGCTCAGGCGGCTCTACTCGGCGATTGATGCGCCGGTACTCACCATCGGAATTAAAGAAGCCGAGAT
>JBIOWC010000406.1:0-4040 GCA_044868105.1 Blastocatellia bacterium | reverse complement strand
GCAACCGGCAAACTATTAAGATTACCCAGGGCGCCAAGACCACAACCGTTACCATAGACCTGGATGCCAACACCACCACAATTGATCCCGGAACCGGCGTGTCGAAAACCTTGAGCGGCGTTCCGCGTGACCATTCGCTCAACAAAACCAGCAGCCGTTCGGCGGCCTCGCTCTATGTTTACGGCGACATCAACGCCTTGAAAGGACCCGGACGCGACAGCAATGGACAACCGATTCCGGCGATTGATTCCGACTTTGCCATTACGGTTACGGCGGGCGGGGTGCCAACAAATAACGCTCGACAACCGGTAAGCGGCGGTAGCGTTACGCTGACCGGCGACCTGGTTTATGAAACTCCGGTGGTGGATTCGGCGGGCAATCCCATCAATCAAGATGCAAAGAATGTATTAGGTATCTTCGCCTCAGGCGGCAATATCAATATTCCAAGCGATGGACGCGCGCCGGATAACCTGACGGTCAATGCTTCGATAGCCGCCTTTGATTTATTGGATGCCGATGGGAATCCGATTCTCGGAGCCAGTGGCCGACCTTATGGCGGGCGCATTCGCTCGGATGTTTTGAATTTTATGAACACGCCGAATCGCGGCAGTTTCAATCTGGTTGGCGGCGCGCAATCGAGCAACTACGATAACCTCGGCGTGTATGATGGCAAATGGCATGGCTATGCTTACAAAGGTAAATGGGATGCGCGATATGATAATAATCACGCGCCGCCCTTCTATCCCGGTTACATCGTTGATAGCGGCGAGCCCACGGGTACGCCGACGGTCAAAGCCCAAACCAACTATCCGATGGTGACCTCTTATAAACGAATCTATTACGGTTCGGCTGAAAATTAATACCTCCATTGAAAATAAAAGCCGCAAGTGCTTGAGGATATTTCAACTGAGAGATGGCGCAGGTTGATCGCTTGCGCCATCTCTTTTTCATCAACTCAACTCAATAATGGATTCCTGAAATTCGTGGTTCGGCTCGCCAGGCTGAGGATAACCATCGTCAGTTCGGCAGGCTCTACCGGCTTTGCCACATGCATTTGAAAACCGGCGGCCAGCGCCCGCATGCGATCTTCAAATCTGGCGTAGGCGGTTAAGGCAATCGCTTTGACCTGTCCGCCTTGCTCGACCGGCAAACTGCGGACTTTGCGAATCAAACTATAACCATCCTCAACCGGCATCCCAATATCACTGACCAATACATCGGGAAGCTCGTCGCTTGACGCCGTCGTCAGGATTTCCAGAACCTCGGCGGCCGAACTTGCTGATCGCACGGTTGCCCCATATTGACTGAGCATCGCCTTGAGAAAGGCGCGCGCATCCGCCTCGTCATCCACAATCAGAATGCGCAACCCGTCAAGCGTTAATGACCCAAAGATGGTCTCGGTTTCAGTAAACTGTTTGAATTTAGCGCCATCGCCTTGCAATGCCGATTTAAGTTTATGGGCAATGGAGACCGGGAGGCTAATGGTGAAGGTCGCTCCCTTGCCAGCGCCGGCGCTGTCGGCGCGCACTTCGCCGCCGTGCATTTCAACTAAATGTTTAACGATAGACAGACCCAGTCCCAGGCCACTGTGAGACCGCGTGCTCGAAGAATCGGCCTGACGAAAACGATCAAACACAAAGGGCAAAAACTCCTTATTGATGCCTTGTCCGGTATCGCTGACAACGATTTCAAGATGAGAGTTGACGCGGCTGAGGCTGAGCTGTACGAGCCCGCCCTTGGGCGTAAATTTGATGGCATTAGAGAGCAGATTCCACACCACCTGCTGTAAGCGGGTCGCATCACCCAAGACAATATCTCCGAACTTATCCAGTATCGGTTGAAGGCGGACCTGCTTGGCTTCAGCCGCAGGGCGAACGGCATCAATGGCGGCTTCGATAACCGGGACAATCTCAATCGGTTGAATATCCAGCCGAAGTTTGCCGCTGATAATTCGGGAAACGTCCAGGAGGTCGTCAATCAGTTGGGCTTGCGACCGGGCATTGCGCTCGATGGTCTCAAGCGCTCTATCGGAAGCCGCACCGTCAAGTTTGGCGGTTCGTAACATTCGCGCCCAACCGAGAACGGCGTTCAGTGGCGCGCGCAATTCATGCGAGACGGTTGCTAAAAACTCATCCTTGATGCGATTGGCTTCCTGAGCGAGGCGGTAGAGCCGCGCATTATCAATGGCAAACGCCGCCCGCCGGCCCAGTTCTTCAGCTAACTTCAGGTCATCATCGCCGTAGCGGCCTTCGCCTTCGGAAAGCCCCAGGCTGATGGCGCCGAGCTTATTGCCCTGCGCCGCCAGCGCAATGGCAACATAAGATTTGACGCCGAGGTCTTTGATTAACTGCAGGTGCTCAGGGTTTCGCACTCGCTTGGCTATCAGTTCATCAGTCACCTCGCGGATGATTTCCGATTTGCCTGAGCGAAGCACGCGCGCCGAAGGTTGCGGGGAGTCCCAATCGGGTGGGAATTTTTCTTGCAGTTCAACGAGTAACTTTTCCTTGGCCGGATTGTTGTGTGCGCTGGCGACGCGGCGCAATTCGCCGGCCTCGTCAATGATATCAATAACGCACCAGTCAGCCAGGTGATTGACCGTAACCCGCGCTAAATTTTTCAAGGTGATTTCGTAATCCAGCGACTCGGTCAACATTTCGCTTGCCTGGGCCAGAAAGGTCGCCTGGGTGCGCTCTTTTTTAATGGCATCGAAAAGCCTGGCATTGTCTATCGCGATTGAAGTTTGGCTGGCCAAGCCGCTGACGATCTTTTCGTCTCGTTCGGTAAAAACTCCGGGCTCAGGATGACCGAAAAATAATCCCCCCAATACCTCGCCTGATTTGGCAATCACCGGAACTGCTAAATAACTGGTTACCGGCAAATGTCCTTCAGGCATTCCGTAATAAGGAGAATTCTTGCCATAACGCGGGTCCTGCTTCACATCGGCTATGCGGACGACGCCCTCTCCCCGAAAGGTCGGACCGAAGAGGTCTGTGGCGCGCGGCATAGGGAAATGCGCGAAGGCTTCTCTGGGCACTCCCGATAAGGTATAGAGCATGTAGGATTCGCCGCGCTTATCCACCACATTGTAAAAGAACGAACCGAAGCGCGCGCGGGTCAATTCGGTCGCCGCATCCGTCACCGCCTGTAAGAGCTTGTGCAAGTCCAATTCGCTGGTCAGCAACTGACCGACAGTGTTGATGGTTTCAAGAATTTCGGCATTCTCTCGCGACGCTTCCAGGGCCTGCTTGCGGTCGGTGATTTCCTGAATGTAAACGGATAATCCGGCCGCCGACGGATAGGCGTGCGTACCCAGCCAGCCTTCAAGTGGCGGGTAATAAACTTCAAAGGCAACCGGTATCTGTTCATTGACGGCTCGGTGGTATTGCTCATAAACGACAAAATCAACCAGGTCGGGGAATTCGTCCCAAAGATTTTTGCCAATCAACTCTTGCGGAACGCGCTGAAGCTTTCTGAGCATCTCTTCGGCTTTGCGGTTGATGTAAGTAAATCGCCACTGTTTATCGAAAGCGATAAATCCATCGGTGATGCTGTCGAGGATTATGCTGACTTGTTTGCGCGCTTCCTGGCGCATCGTATTCAAATCTATATGAGCCTTGACTCGGGCCAGCAATTCGCGGGCTGAAAAGGGTTTGACCAGGTAATCATCGGCGCCGGCAACCAGTCCTTCGACTCTTGATTCTTCGCCGGCGCGCGCCGAAAGCATAATCACCGGGATGTTCTGAGTATTCGGATCGGCGCGCAGGGCCTGCAATAATTCAAAGCCATCCATCCTGGGCATCATCACGTCTGTAAGAATCAAGTCAGGGGCTTCGCGACGCGCAACGGCCAGCGCCTGCTGACCGTCGCTAACTACTTCGACCCGATAACTGGGAGCGAGCAACCGCTTAACATATTCGCGCATATCCGCATTATCATCAGCCAGCAGGATGTGCGGTTTATCCGCATCCGGGGTGATTGACGAGGGGGCCGACCGGGTTAAATCTACAGAGGTATCAGCTAAATGCCCGTTTTCGAAAACG
>JBIOWC010000405.1:0-5560 GCA_044868105.1 Blastocatellia bacterium | reverse complement strand
CTACAACACAGCTTTTTATTTTTCTTTTTCAGGCGTGCTATACTGCTTGTGGTTATTTGGAGTGGGTCGGACGGTCGCTGGCTACAGAGAATTTCAAATTTGAAATTTGAAGGAGCGAGAGGAAAGTCCGAACACCATAGGGCAGCAGACCGGCTAACGGCCGGGCGGGGCAACCCGACGACAAGTGCAACAGAGAAAAGACCAGCCAGCGGCTCTGCGGAGTGCGGGTGATGGGTGAAACGGTGGTGGCTAGGCCTTAATGTAAGAGACCACCAGCGCGGGTGGCGACACCCTGCGGCTAGGCAAACTCTCTGCGGTGCAAGACCAAATAGGGAAACGTCAACCAGGACGGCTCGTCCGATGGGCTTTTGCCTCTGGCAAAGGCGCTGCGTTTTCGGGTAGGTCGCTTGAGCGATGGAGCAATCCTTCGCCTAGATGAATGACCGTCACTTAGATTTTGTACGGACGCGCGCGCGCGTCCGGCAAAGATGAGGACAAAATTCGGCTTACAGACCCGCTCCAGTTACCACTTAGTTCAAGTCTTGAGTAGACCATTATGAAAAGAAAATATTTATACGGTATTTTGGGATTAGCCATCGGCATTGCTATCAGTTTCACCTGGACGCGCTCATACAATAATGCCAACGCTGGAACTGTACCCTCGACTTCGCCCAGCGGCGCGGCCGGAGCCCCGGGAAATGGAAATAATTCAACCGGTCAACAAGCCGCCATGGGCGATGTGGCAAAAACCATAGAGAACGCCAAGAACAACCCCAAAGATTTTCGCGCCCAGCTGGAAGCGGCAAGTGTTTTCGGCGAAATTGGCAGAAAAAAAGAAGCCGTTGAATATCTGGAAAAAGCTTATGAGGCAAGCCCCACAGAATTTGCCAAGTTGGAAGGGGCCTTTGGTTATGCAGGTCAATTCTACTTTGACGAAAAGGAATACACGAAAGCTGAAACCTGGCTGAACCGTGCAATCGAGGCTGAACCCAATGAACCGGAAGCCCGAATCCTGCTAGCCGAAACCTATATGAATCGTGAGCCTGCGCAACCCGACAAGGCGATTCAGCATATTCAATCGGCCCTGAAACTGGATGCGAAAAATGCCCACGCGATGGGGCATCTGGTCGAGGCTTATGCGCTGAAAAAAGACGCGCGCGGCGCAGAAGATGCGTTGAACAAATTGAAAGAGAGCGATCCGAATAATAATCGTCTCGCGGTGTTGCAAACCCTGGTTGCCGATTTGAAAGCCGGAAAACCGGTGACGATTCCTAAGGAGTAATGTCGAAATTGCAGGAACGAGGCGAAAAATTGATTAAGTTTATCATCTATAGCGTCATTGCCTATTTCGTCATCAGCTTTATTAAAAGCTTGTTGGGGGCGGCGAAATCAAGCCCGCAAACGACGGCCAAGTCCGCTTCGACTTCGCGCTCAAAAGATAACTCCTTGATGATCAGATGCGCGGCTTGCGGAACCTTTATTACCCAGAGCAGCGCCATTGCCCTGGGCAATAACCAGTTTTGCTCAAATGCCTGCGCCGGAGTTCGCGCTCAAAAAGCTTAAAGGCGAGTGACCAACACTTTTCTCAACTTGATAAACCCTTCAGGCTCGACCCCGATAGTGGCTCTTAACTAATTCAGCCTCGCCATCAGGAAAATGCCTCTGATTAAAGTTTGCATCAACAGGCCGGGCTTTATACTTGAGCCAATCGCGCCAACTTCTTTAGAATAGGCGTTTCTATTTTTAACGAATAGGTAATTACAGATCGTCAATGTTAAAGAGTTTGATTTACAAATGGGAGCACAAACTGGCGCGCCGGGATAATAACCGCGTCGTTCGTCCGTTTGAATGGGGTCTTGAATACCTTAATGATAACGGCTTCGGGTTTTCCGACCATCAGGCAAACGGCAAAAGCGAGCGCGACATTGTGTTCAATTTCAATGAACGCGCCGTTGCCGAAAGCCCCAAGTTCTTTTCCGCGCCGCCGGTCACCGAGTTCAATTTTGATGGCGAATGGCTGACTTTTCAAAGCGCCGTCAGTACGCCTTACGCGGAAAATAATCTGGTTCATGCCAGATGGTTTCCTGTGGGGCCGCGCGCTGAAAGTGATGGCAATTCGCCAGCTGACCAACGCGCCCGCGCGCAGAAGCGTGCGGTTCTGGTGTTGCCCCACTGGAATGCTAAACTCGAAGAACACGTGGCGCTCTGTCGTTTGCTCAACCGCGTCAATATTGCCGCCCTGCGGTTGACCTTGCCTTATCACGACAAGCGTATGCTGCCCGGATTTGAACGCGCCGATTATATGGTCAGCGCCAACCTGGGGCGGACGCTGCAATCCAATAGACAAGCGGTGCTCGATTGCCGGGCGGCGATAGACTGGTTAATTGCAGAAGGTTATGAGCGCATCGGCATTCTCGGAACCAGTCTGGGTTCGTGCATCGCTTTTTTGACCTTCATTCACGACGAGCGCATTCGCGCGGGCGTTTACAACCATGTTTCGAGTTATTTTGGCGATGTGGTCTGGGAAGGCCTTACCACGGCGCATGTTCGTCGCGGTCTTGAACAAACGATTAACCGCGAAGAGGTACGGCGGGCCTGGTTGGCGATTAGCCCAAATTCTTATGTCAACCGCCTGACGACCAACAAACGGCGCGGGTTATTAATCTCTGCGCGTTACGATTTGTCGTTTACGCCGCGGCTTTCGCGGCTGTTGTTTGAAGAGTGTGACCGCCACGAAGCCAATTTAGACCGCGCGATTGTGCCTTGCGGTCATTACACCCTGGGCCGGCTGCCGTATAAATATTATGTGGGCTATTTGATTTTAAACTATTTTCGCAAGCATTTATAAGCTTTGCGGCAAGCCAGAGCGATGGGCGACAGCGCTACATTTGTCTTGATAGATGGACAAACTATCGCTAATCTCGAACTGTATTCGTTGATCGATATTTTTAGGTCAATAATTGAAAATCGAATATTGGAGGGTTTGAAATCAATGCCGATATACGAATATGTATGTGATAAATGTGGAAATCACATCGAACTTTTACAAAAGGTCGGAGACCCGGCGCCGAAACGCTGCGAAAAATGCAGAAAAGGAAAAATGGAAAAGATTATTTCGCGCACCAGCTTTCAGTTGAAAGGTTCGGGGTGGTATGTGACCGATTATGCGAAGAAGTCCACGGCGAGCAAGCCTGAGACGAAATCCGAGACCAAACCGGAAACCAAATCGGAAACCAAATCGGAAACCAAACCCGAAGCAAAATCGGAAAGCAAATCGGAAAGCAAGTCCGAAAAATCAACCTCCAAGAAAACCCCTGCATCTGCCGCATAAATTTTTGAGTGAAGAAATCCCTCTGTTTATTGAGGATTCCTTCACTTTCCCCCCCTCTTTTGCAGGCTCCCTGAAGTTGTTCAAATTTGTTTCATTTCACAAGACTCCCCCCAAGAGCTATTATTTAAGTGCAAGGACTTGAACCTTGTGGCGTTCTCGGATTGAAAATAAAACAGCAGGAATAAGCTGTTAGGTGGTTGCGATTAAATAAATGACAACTTTGAGGCGCGCCAAAACATCTTAGAAGAGCGCCGCAAAGAAAAACTAATTGAGAAGCAGAAACGTAGAAACACAGAGAAAGGGGGTTAAAAAGATGGCGAGTTTCAGAGATCCTTCACTGACATTTGAACCCATTGAGGTAATCGAACGTTTATTGGAAATCAAAGACTTTTACGGCTATCGCCCAATATTAAACATTTCCTCGACCGATGACCTGGCCATGTACCTCGACGCTTTAGGGTTTGATATTTATAGTTTGACGAAAAATACCAACACCGCTTTTGACGCATCATCACGCAGTGTTTCGGTTTTACCAAACGGCAGTCGCTCTCACGAGAGCGCCACGACGCACTAAAAAGTTTTACTGAAAAAAGCTGTTGAGAAATAACCACAGCTTGAAACAAAAGGCAGAAACAGCTTGAACCCGAGTTCAACCTGTTTCTGCCTTTTGACTTTTCCGCCAGAAAATTTCAGTCGCGTTTTTGACCCTTTATTGCCACCTCGCCCGAATCCAGCAAATCGCTCCGTAACAACTCAACCAGCCGCACATCGCCGCTCGTAACGACCTTTCGATTAGAGACTTTCGCGCGTCCGAATACCGGTAGCGGGGCCAGCCTTGCGGCTTTGCGCGCATTCAAGGCGATGCGATAACGCGGTTCCTGGGGCTTAATCTTATAAGCGGCCAGAAAATGTTCCTGGGCCATGGTCAAATCATTCTGTTTGAGATAAATCAACCCCAGGTGATAGAGCGCCGCATCGAATTTCGGGTCCAGATCCAGACACCTTTGCAAATGGCGCATGGCAATATCGGCGCGACCCTCATCCAGATAGGCGCGACCGACGAGGTAATACATTTCGGGAGTCGGTTTGAGTTTCAGGGCGCGTTTGAGATGCGAAATGGCTTCGCGCATCTTGCCTTCACAAGCCAGGATACGCCCCAGCCCGTAATGCGCGGTAAAAGAGTTCTTCTTGAGCTTGAGCGCATCGCTTAAATAATTTTTTGCCGAATCCAACTCGCCGTTATCCCCGCAGATGACGCCCAGCATCAACATGGCCATATGATTATTCGGCTCTCGTTTGATGGCGCGTTCGAGATAAATCTGAGACAACGCCGGTTTGTTGATGCGAAAGAAATGTTCGCCGATGAAAAACGACAGCGCAGAATTGGTCGGGTCAAGCACCAGCGCTTTTTCAAAATAACGAATGCCGCGGCGGGCGTTGCCATCCAGGAAGAGGTCAGCGCCCGTATCCAGAAGCCGCGCAAATAAATCTACGTTATCGCCGCTGAATTCATTGATCATCAATTCAAGCAGTTTGCTATAGCGCTGCTTTTCGCTGGCTTCTTCGTAATGTTCAGCAACGCGGTCGCGCCACAACGTTTCGAGTTTGCCGCCTTCAACGGCTCCGCGTTCAGCCAGATGCTCGACCAGCGCGTCAATCATGGCGTGGTCATACAATCCGCTGGTCGCCTGACGATGCACCAGCTCAAGCAAGATATCGACGCGGTCTTGCATCTTGAGCAAGGCCGTCTCGAGGGCGCTGATGCGTTCAAGCAAATGCTCTTCAATGGTCGGTTTGGTCATAATTTCCGCGCCACCAAAAGCTGCGCTTGAACGCGATTCCGTGATGATCATCAAGCGCATGCCGCACTTGACGCAGGTTTCACGGTCGTAAGGATTATTATGAGTGCAGTTTTGACAAAATATCATGCGTTTCTCAATTCCTCGGTTGAGGTTTTTGCGAATCCTTGAAATCGGCTACTGTAGCCCGTTACCCGCCGCTCGCGAGGCCGCCGTTCAATATTGATAAAACCCTTTTCCTGTCTTGCGACCCAACCACCCTGCGTCTACATATTTTTTCAGTAAGGGGCACGCGCGGTACTTGGGATCGTTAAATCCATCATATAACACATTCAGTATAGCGAGGCAAACATCCAGACCAATAAAGTCGGCAAGCTGCAACGGTCCCATCGGATGATTCATGCCAAGCTTCATCACTTCATCAATCGCT
>JBIOWC010000404.1:0-2538 GCA_044868105.1 Blastocatellia bacterium | reverse complement strand
GCGGTCGTGACTAAAGGCATGGGCGGCAATCTGGCCTGGCCCGCACTGCTTCGCAAGCTCGATAGACTTGACCCGTCTTACCGCGACTAAGTCTGTAAATCGGTTCACGGATAACCGCTTCTTCCAGGTTTTTTGAGTGGGGCGAACCTCCCGGGGTTCGCCTTAACTTTTGTGACCGGAGGTTCTGTCGCGCAACTTTCTCGTAACCCGAGGCATCTGGCTTACGTCATTGATTTGGTGGACTTTTCGAGTGGGATGATTCACTAATCCTCTCTGACACTGATTAACTAAGGAGACAACTTAAAGTGAAAAAGATAATAGCTTATGGTTCGATGATTTTCGTTTTGGCGATGGCGGTGGTTTCCGTGAGCGCAGCGGCCACAGATTTCTCAGGCACTTGGAAATTGGATGCTCCAAAGAGCACCCTGCCACAAGGACCGGGCGGCAATGCCCCTGGCGACGTCCAGCTTACCGTTAAGCAAGATGCCAAGACCTTAACGGCTACGCGAAAAACTGAGCGTGGCGAAACGACGACGACTTACAATCTCGATGGCAGTGAAAGCAAAAGCGAAATGACCGGTCGGATGACGGGCACCTCCACGCACAAAACCAAATGGAATGGCGATGGAAAAATTCTCGAAATCAACACGGTTTCCAAACTCAGTATGCAAGGACAAGAGTTTGAAATTACCGGTCAATCCCATTGGGAATTGATGGATGGCGGCAAGACCTTGAAGATTCATACCAAACGCACAACGCCGCGAGGCGAGCAGGAATCCACAGAGATTTACAACAAACAGTAAAACTTTTGGCAAATCATTGATAGCGCAGGTTTCAACGGGTTCCATGGTTGATTCGATTCATTGAAATCTGGGTAATGGGTCAGATTGAAAATAGGGGGATGAAAATATTTATCGTTAAAAGAACGGCGGTCTGTCGTCAGTGACAAGGTCATCTTCGGATGGGGCGGAAAAGACGGATGGCGCTTTATCCGCCCCAGCCGATGGCGCTTTATCCGCTTTTTCCGTCTAATCCGAAGATCACTGTTTACTAGTCGTTAGGCGGGACTTTACTTGTTTAGCGCCAACCGCTGGCCAACCTATTTCATCCTGACCCACTACTGAAATCTGCGCTACTTTGCTTTCAGCACACCTTTGGCGTTATCCTTGCCTCGCTATGCTTCAAATAGGAGACCAGGCGCCGACACTCTCTCTGCCTTTCATCGCTCACCCACCTGATTCATTGACGAAGGCCACCGGTAACCCAACATTACTGATATTTTTTGAAACCGATTGTCCGACCTGTCATTTGACAATTCCTTATTTGAATCGGCTCGCCAGACAGTTGCCCGAAGCCTATATCCTTGGCATCTCACAAGATGATGAGTTGCGCACACGCGAAATCATCACTCAACTGGCAATCGAATTTCCTGTGGCGCTCGATAGCGATTTACAGCTAACTCGCCTCTATGACCCGCAAGCGGTGCCGACATTATTTCTTTTAGATACGCAAGACAAAATCGCTTTCACCCAAATTGCATTTGATAAAAGCGACTTGAACCAAATTGCCAAGATGATGTGCGAAGCCTTAGGCAAAGCGGCCATCGCCATTGCGGATAGCTTTGATGGCAACCCCGACACCAAACCCGGTTGTACGTCGCGTCACCTTGAAATCACCGGCGCAGGCGAAGCCGCACAAGCCTTAAATCTGTATACGAAACGCGGCGCGCGCGCCTCACGCATTGAACTTGCGGATGACGTTGACCCATACGATTATTGCTTGCAGATGGGAATCGCCGATGCTTTGCCGGTGGTCCCCCCGACCCTCAAGCGCGTCGAACGAATGCTTGCGGCAACCCCGTTTCCGGCGGATGAAATCATTGGACTCATTGCGCCGAATTATGGTCAGGCAACGGTTGAAAAGATTGCCGCAAATGCCGTCATGGCGGGATGCGCGCCTGAGATGATGCGCGTACTCATCCCGCTCATTCGCGCCGTGTGTGATGAGCGATTCAACATTCACGGCGTGCAAGCGACGACGCATTTTGCCGCGCCGCTGATTATTATCAACGGCGCAGTTCGCAAAGAATTGAATTTCGTTTGTCGCGGCAATGTCTTTAGCAATGTCGCGCGCGCCAATAGTTCGCTCGGGCGCGCCTTGCAACTCATCTTGACCAATCTCGGCGGCGCCCGCCCGGGCGAAATTGATATGTCTACACTGGGCAATCCTGGCAAATTTTCTTACTGCATTGCTGAAAACGAAGAGGAGAGCGCCTGGGAACCTTTGCATGTTGAACTCGGGTTGGCGCCTGAACAAAGCGCCGTGACGCTCTTTGCCGCAGAGCCGCCGCGCGGCGTAAGCGAACATAACGCCAGAGAAGGCCAACAGGTTTTAAAAGCCATCTGTCGTCAGCTCGCGACTTCGTGGACGTATCGCGTTTGCTCATTGTTTGAAGCCCTTGTTGTGCTTTGCCCCGAACACGTTAAGACACTTAGGCGTGAAGGCTGGAGCAAACAACAGGTGCGCGAGTTTTTATAC
>JBIOWC010000403.1:0-2447 GCA_044868105.1 Blastocatellia bacterium | reverse complement strand
ATGATTCGATTGAAACTCGCAGAGGTGAGAAATCAAGAGCGCCCAAACCTGTGTCGAGATGGCGCCTTCTACAAAAATTTGTCCCAACGGGCGGGTCAACACCCCAACGAAAGCGTCCTCAAGTGTGGCGCGTTGTTGGAGCGGGTTGCCGTCAATGCTAATGTCAACCCAATCGGCCCAGGCGTCGGTCAAATTTACACCCGTGTATTTGATGCCGTGCAATTTTGCGCCGGTCAGATTACAACCGCTCAAATCGGCGTTGGTTAAATCGGCTTCGCGCAGGTCGCTACCGACTAAGGAACAGGCCGAGAGTTTTGCTTGAGAGAGGTTCGCATTATTGAGCGAAGCGCCATCGAGTCGAGCTCCCGACAGATCGCTTTGCGATAGATCGGCGTTCTCCAAAACCGCATTCATCAGATTGCAGCCGGCCATTTGCGACATTCTGATGTAGGCGCCAACCAGATAAGCCTTAGTTAAATTAGTTTCCGTAAGAAAAGCGCCAACCAGAAAAGCGCCCGATAACATCGCTTCTTCGAGGTTCGCGCCGGTCAAGTCCGCACCGCTCAAATCGGCGCGGCTTAAATCAGCGCCATTCATAATGGCGCCAATCATGCTCGCTTGAATTAAACTGGCGCCGACCAGGTGAGCTTGGGTCAAGGAAGCGCCGCTCAAAAAGCTGCCCATGAGTCTCGCTTCGCTCAAATTCGCTTGAGTCAGGTTCGCCATTCTTAAATTGGCTTGCGTCAAATCCACATAACCTAATTCCATGGCGGACAAATCGGCACGCACAAGGCTCAACCCTTTCAGGTTATCTCCTTGCGATAGCCGGTGCAGTATTTCCCCCTTCGATAAAGCCTGTGTCATTAACGATCCTGAATCAATGCGGTGTGCGAGTTCACCAAAAAGAGGGCAGGGAATTTTGGAATCAGCTCACCCGAAATCTTCCGATATACACGAATCCCAACAAATTTGTGAGGTGCTAAATTTGAACGATCCCACTGATTTTATGACTAATCCCACATGTACTTTCTGCTCAGGTGTAGGTGGATAAGGTCACCCAAACGTATGTTAGCCCCTCTGATAAACAGAGTAAATACAAATTTCCGTTCGGGTTTCCCCCTTTTTTCATCACTAAAAACTGCCTGTCGAGCGGACCCCTTCACAAACCCCGTCAGTCAACAATTGAGCCAAAAATCAGGGCGCCTTGCGGGCTAAAAAACTTAAAATGAAATTAACAAGATTAGGTGGTTGATTTACCCGGCGGATTATTGACTTTCGCAGCGTTGAGTCCTAGACTCTTTTCACCCGACCCGAAGAGAGTTGATTGCAACGCATCATCAGGGTTTGCGAAACCCATCCTGAGGGGTGATAACGGATTGAATCCGCTCTTTTGATTGATGAAGTAGGGGAAATCTTAAAGTGAGGTGTAGTTATGAAATCCGCAACAGCAGTCATTTTGTTGTTCGCGCTCACTTTAGTTTTTCTTACGCCACCACGTGTCTACCCTGAAACCCTGCAAACCGATGCCCAAATCGGCGAAAAACAACGACAACAAGAGTTAGAGAAACTTGCCAAAGAAGCGCGGAAATTTTTTCGCAAAGGCGAATTTCAGGATGCCGTAAAGAGCTTTAAGGCGCTTGCTGATAAAGATGCAACGAACCTTCAAGCCCGCCTCGGGATATCCTACAGCTCTTATAAACTTTCGGATTACAAATCCTGTTTTGATTATGCGCAGGAAGTTCTGAAACTTGACCCCAATAACGCCCGCGCGCACGCCTTGTCCGGCGCGGCCTTGCTGCGTTCAGGCTTTGTCGTTACGGCAATTCTGGAAGTCAATCAAGCCTTTAAGCTCAATCCCAAAGAGGCGCTTGCTTATGGAGCGGCTGCCGAAATTGATTATTACGAAGGACGGCCGGAGCAAGCCATTCTCAAAGCGATGCGCGCCGTCAGCCTCGACCCTGAAGAACCCGACTACTTAATCACGATTGCGCGCGCCTCGTCGCGCCTTGAGCAGTATGAACGCGCCGCCGAGGCTTATGAGCGGTTTCTGTCCGTTGCGCCCGAAACCGACAAAGAACGCCGCGACCGCATCAGCGGATTGATTGAATTTTATCACCGCCTGGCGGGGCTTCGGGTTCACGAAGTCGGAGGGCCGAAAGTTTCCGAAGTTCCTTTTCACCTGGGCAATGATCGCCGCCCTTATATGACGGTTAAAATCAACGGGCGCGATGCGACCTTCGTTATTGATACCGGTTCGGGCTTCACCGTGATATCGAAAGAAGCGGCAAAGCGCTTTAAAATTCCGGAAATCGCTCGTGGCGGTCATTCACAAGGGGTCGGTGGCAGCGGCAAATTCCCGATTGTTTACGGTCTGTTAAATACCCTGCAACTGGGTGATGTGAAGGTCAAATCCGTGCCCTGTTTCATACGCCCCTTCCATGCGCCTA
>JBIOWC010000402.1:0-4576 GCA_044868105.1 Blastocatellia bacterium | reverse complement strand
CTTTTGCCGTGCCCCGCAAGACCACTCCTTCAAGCATGGATTTTAAAGTGTTAGCGGTGTTCTCGCTGATAACCTGCCGGGTGGCAATTTGCGGTTCGCTGATGATGGCGCCGCTGGCGTCCGTGATGCCTTGCACCAGATGCGGTTGCACCCAAAGGCCACCGTTGGCCACGCAAGCGAAAGCGGCGACCGCCTGTATGGCCGTCACGCCAACTTCATGACCCATCGGAATTGAGCCAATGGACGTGACATTCCATTTCTTGACATCGCGAACCAGGCCTTTTGATTCGGCGGGAAGCTCGATATCTGTTTTTTTGCCGAAACCGAAAGCGTCAATATAGGCGGCCAGTCGCTCATTGCCCAACTGCTGACCGATTTTAATCGCCGCAACATTGGAGGATTTGGCCAGGGCTTGCGCGGCGGTCAAGGTGCCGTAGTTGGTGTCGTGGACAATTCGGTCAGCGATTTTGATTTGTCCATTGCCGCAGAAAATTTTGGTATCCGGGCGAATCAGCTTTTCTTCAAGGGCGGCGGCGTAGGGAACAATTTTGAAAATTGAACCGGGCTCGAAATAACTTTCAACCGCGCGGTTGCGCCTTTCTTGAGCATCTGAATCGGAAACCTTATTGGGGTCAAAGGTCGGGTAACTGGCGAGCGCGAGAATCTCGCCGGTCGCCGGTTTGACTATGACAATGGTTCCGCCTTTGGCGCGGCTTTTACGAATGCCTTCGGCAAGCGCTTGTTCGGCATAATGCTGAATCATCGCATCTATCGTGAGTTTGACATTGGCGCCCGGAATAGATTGTTCGAGGGTGTGCGAATAAGAACGCCGCAAGGCATCCCGGTTAATCACCAAGCGCCCATCTTGACCGCGAATCTGTTTATCATAGAAGCGCTCAATGCCACTCAGCCCGTTTTCATCTACGTCCACAAAGCCGAGGATGTGCGAAGCGGTTTGCCCATTTAGGTAAAATCGCTTCATCTCAGGAATAAATTGTACGCCGCTCAACTTGAGGGCTTCGATTTGGGTGGTTTCATGGTCTGTGAGATTGCGCTTGATGACCACGAGTTCTTTTTCAGCGGACTTCAAACGCTTGTAAATTTCTTCGCGTTCTTTGCCTAAGACTTTAGCCAGTTGCGCGGCGACCAGATTATGGTCGCCGACCAGGCTGGGATTAATATAAAGGGATTTAACTTCCGATGAGCAGGCCAGCTCAGTTCCGTTGCGATCCAAAATTTTGCCGCGTGTCGGCGTGATGGCAACCGAGAGGCGCTGTTGTTTATCGGCGCGAGCGATAAAAAAATCGTACTCTTTTACTTGTAGCCAGACTAAACGCGCGCAGATGGCCAGTAGCCAGCAGGCTAAAAAGAATTGAATCACGCGAACTCTTCGGTCGGTGGTTTTACTAGCGGATAACATCTTTGACCTCTTCGATATGTTTTTTGCGCCGGTGGCTTGACCGGCGTGGTTTGGCGGTTAGGGGATAGTCTCTAAACAACTACCTTCATGGATTAATTTATGGGTCTGCGAATATTGGTTGATTGAGATTGCGGGCGAATCAAGCCCAATTTAAGCGCCCGCCGCTCCATCTCAATCGGAGATGTGATGCGTTTGTACTCGAGTTCCAAACGCTGCTGTTTTTCTTCGAGTCGCGCCTCTTTGCGCCGCAGCTTTTCGCCTTTAAAGCCAATCGTCATGGCTTCAAAATGTTGCTCGGCGCTGATGACAAACCCCCAGCAAATCAGAATCCCTACGACAGTGAAAACTGTGAACCAAATGAAGGCTCGTTTGCTGACCGGTCTTCTGATACCTGAATTTTTAATCGGCTTATTGGGAATGAAACGGCTAGTCATTGTCCTTTTGCCTCATGGTTGAATTGGGGGAGTCATTTTCCAGCTCGATGTGAATGTTTGACGTTCAGGCGCGGCATTCACGAGCCTTATGAAAACTGCCTGCGAACCAACCCGCATTTAAGGTTGGTAGAAATACGTTGAGCTAGAGGCGCTCGCAAACGCGCAGCAAGGCGCTACGGGCGCGCGGATTGCGGGCGATTTCCGCATCACCGGGGCGCAGCGGTTTTCGAGTCAATATCTGCACCTTGAAACTTGCGCCACAGCTTTGGCAAATCACTGCGTCCTTCGATTTTTCAATCGCTTGCCTTTCAGCCGCAAATCTGTGGAGTTTATCGGTGCACAAACAGCGACCCGAAAGGCGCTGGAAAGCGTGTTTGACAATGCGGTCTTCCAGCGAATGAAACGAAATAATTGCCAGTCGCCCACCGCCAGCTAAAAACGCAATGGAAGAAGGGATGAAATTCTCCAAAACATTTAATTCGTCGTTGACTGCTATGCGAAAAGCCTGGAAAGCGCGCGTCGCCGGATGAATGCGCCAATGCCCTTTAATATGCAAAGCCCGAACGACCAAATCAGCCAATTGCTTGGTTGAGGTAATAGCCTGTCGCTCGCGTTCTTTGACCAGGAGTCTGGCGATTTTGCGCGCCCCGCGCTCTTCTCCGTATTCAAATATCAAATCAGCCAATTCTTGTTCAGAGAGCTTGGCAATTAAATCCGCCGCCGTTTCATTTTGCCTCCGGTCCATTCGCATATCGAGCGGCGCATCAGAGGCGAAACTAAATCCCCGTTCGCCACTATCCAATTGCAGCGACGAAACCCCCAAATCAGCCAGGATGCCTTGAACTTGATGAACCCTTAACTCGCTTAAAACCGCGCTCAGGTCTTTGAAGTTTGCCTGTACCAAGCGAACCCGGTTGCCGAATCCGGCTAGGCGCTTTTCGGCGCTCGCCAACGCGTCTTCATCCTGGTCTAGACCGATAACCTGAGATTCAGGCGACGCCGTCAAGAGCGCTTGCGTGTGACCACCTAAGCCCAAGGTACAATCAACAAAGGTTCCACCTTTATCAGCTTTGAGCCACTCGATTATTTCCTTGAGTAAAACCGGCTCATGTGAGTAGCTCATGATGTTATCTTCGATGGGGCGGCGATATGAAAACGAAAACTACACCTTAAGTGTAACTTTAAGAAATTCCTGCATATGATTGTTTTCAAAAGCATCTATGCTGTGGTGTCGTATGGTACGCCTTCGCTCACACGGTGTCAACAAGAAAATTTTGCATAACTCCTTATACCGTTTTATTTGGCTTGGTTTTCGCTGAACATTCAGTCCATATCTAGGCATTGGCTTAATCCAAGCCACAATATCTTGCGACTTTTAGACGGTCGTGAGCCAGTTTATTGTTGGGAAAATTGTAAGCGATAAATTTTCACGGCTTCTTTGTTTTGCCTAAGTATGATATATTGCCCGACTTTCGGAAGCGAACGAGGTGCACCGCTTAATGGGCAACACCCTAATTGTCATCATTTACGGGCTTACGGCGGCGGCCGCTAATCTTTTGGGCGGATTTTTTGTCTCATCAAGGCGGCTGGGACAAACCACTCTGCGGTATCTGATTGCTCTGGGCGCGGGGTTTATGTTGGCGGCGGTCTTTCTCAAAATCGTTCCTGAAACGATAGAGATTTGGCAGGGGCAGGTAGCAACGCCGATGCTTCTTTTGTTGGCCGGTTATCTGCTCATTCAGTTGTTTGAGCATACCATTGCCCCGCATTTTCATTTCGGCGAAGAGGTTCATGAAGATGCCATGCTGGAACAACACGCGGCGCTGGCCGGCGTTGGCGCCTTGATGATCCATGCATTTTTCGATGGCGTCTCCATTGCTGCTGCGGCGCTGGTCAGTCCCCGACTCGGCGTTTTAATTTTCATCGCCATTTTGCTGCACAAATTGCCCGAAGGTTTTACCGTTGCTTCGATGATGCTGGCTTCCAAGCGATCTTCGCGCAGTGCGCTGATGGCTTCACTATTGATAGGCATTGCGACCTTTGCCGGGGTGACTCTGGTCTTGCTGTTTCATAATTTGGCTATCTATTCACATCCCCTGTCATCTTACGTCTTGCCGGTGTCGGCCGGTGTGACGCTTTATGTCGCGGCTTCAGATTTGATTCCCGAAGTCAATAAAGAGGAAGGCGCGACGACTTCAATCATTGTCTTTGCCGGCGTCGCCTTGCTCTACCTTATCGAATTGCTGCTTGAAGTTTTTCACCTGAGTCATTAACCAAAGCCCGACTTAAAACGCGATTGTATTACCTATTTTCGTGATTTCCAGAGAATAATCTTGACTCACATAAATCCTACCCATAAGATAGAAGTCGCCCTAGATTATTGTTACCCCTTAAGTTTTATCGAACTGTTCTCATAAATCCGAACGCTTCTATTTCAATTTGGCTGACACCAGAAGCTTCGATGAAGTTTAGTTAAGTTTTAATCGGCGCTCGCCAAAATCTGAACCATTAATTTCGATGCGAGGCAGTTATGCAGTTAAGGCAGTCATTCTTTTCCGCACTCATTACCCTGTCTTTACTCTCTTCGTCTGTCTATGCCGATGTCCAAAGTAAAAGCGTGGGGTTTACCCTTCAAGTTGCAGCTTTTCCTGAAACTGCCGAAAGCGAAGCCGAAAACTTTATCACCAAAATTGCGGAAGCCGGCGAACAGCCCATCTGGGGG
>JBIOWC010000401.1:0-8507 GCA_044868105.1 Blastocatellia bacterium | reverse complement strand
AAGAAGATGCCCATCTTTATTCGGCATCGGGCTACGAACCCATAGCGCGAGGCGATTGAATGTACCTTGCTAGAAGCGCGGATGGTGTGAAGTGCGGTTCGCTTTTTCGGAACGCGGTTGTGCAATGCGCGCTCGTTTTACGAAAAAAAAGAGGACAGGAAACTTTCCCGTCCTCAAGGTGAGGGGCATTACGAGGTTTAATTAAAGCAGTCTGAGCGAAATCGTTTTGGTCAACGGATTGACCGTAAAGCGAACCACTCTTAACGAATTAACGCCGGTTGTTGCAGTGCCGAAGGAAGAAGCGCTGCCGCTGCCTGAACCGAAAATGAATTGTTCACTGGTAATCGCGAACGGGGTTGGCCCGCTGCCATAGCCAATGACCCGATAAATATAGGTCTGCCCCGGAATGAGCGAACCGCTGACCGCTTCATCCGGTCCAAGATTGCCGGACGTATCCAAAACATTTCCGTTCAGGTCGCGCAATTCAAAATCCAAATCGAACGGCACCGTGGCGCTCAGTTGTCCATTCACCCCGAAGGCGCCTTCTCTGGCCGTAAACGGCACATCCACATAATCAACGCCGCCGAGGAGCAGGCTCCCGCCGCTGCCCAGCAGAATGATGCCGTTGTACGTGTCGGTTACGCTCGACAGGGTTTGCGACGAACGTCCGCCACCATCACCATCACCCGGTTGACTGCCGGTTGCCGGCGCCGCCGCACCACGCACACGCGCGGTCACCAGGGCATCGAAGCTGAAGAGTTGCGCTTGCGGGTCATTGAATTTCAAGTGCCGCGCCGCAGAGGTTGTTCCCGCGGGCAAGGTCTGGTTATAAGCAAACACGGCGGAAACATTTCGGCCATTGCCGCCATTATCGGCGTTGGCAACCGTCACCGTCGGATTGGAGATGCGAATAATTTCAAAGTTCACGGGCGCGTAGGCCGTCGAATCCGCGCCCGACACGCCGTTGTTTTTCACCGTCTGGTCAAACTCGAAAACCCCATTGGCAAACGAAACATTCGCGAGTTGGGTTTGAATCACCGAAGAAATATCCTGAGTCGAAGATGAGAAAGAGGCGCTGCCGCTCAGGTTGCTAAAGCCCGACTGTTTATTCGGATTGCGTGAAACGGCGCGCACCGCATATTCAGTATCGAACATTTCATTAAAGCCATTGGCGTCGTCGGTTGATTGAATACCCGCTGGCGCAAAGAATTCTTTAATGACCCCTTTGTCTTCATAACTCGTCGTCGCATTGCCTTGAACAAAAGCGACGTGCGACCAGCCGGTCGTGGATTGGTCGCCATCAAAATAAGGTCTTCCGGGAACCCCTGCATATTGACGATGCCCGGCCGTGCCTTTGCGACGTTTGAAAATTTCATAAGCATAAGCGCCGCTGACGGCTTGCCACGAAACCCTTACCGATTTGGTGGAAGCCGGCGCGAGCGTCACGCCTTGCGGCGCGGCGGTGTGCGCTTGATCGAGGGCCAATTGTGGCACAGCGGTTGAAATCGTTACCGCTCCGCCTATCGGGGACTGCGCATTCACACCCATTTCGTGCGAAGCCCACACTTGCCAGATTAAGGCTTCGTGTTGACCCGGCGCGTCCAAATCCGATGCATCGGTCGGATAGAGAATGCGGTCCGCCATCACTAACGAATCGCGCGATTTGATGAACGTATCAGGCGCGGTCAAACCGAGCAGATAGAGCGACCCTAAAAAGATACGCTCCCAGGAATCTTGTCCACGGCTGATGGGTTTGGTCGGTTGTCCATCGCTAAACGCCGGCCGCGTAAATTGCATTTGAGGTTCGGCGCTGATCATCAACTCGCGCAAGTCGAACATCGTGCCAACATAAATTTCGCCGTCGTAATGTTCTTCATAAGCCGGAGGCGTACCGCGCGTGCCCAGACGTGAATATTTCAAAGAGGTGCGCGCCGAACGAATCCACGCTAAGGAGTCGGGGTCGCGCCCTGCGTCGCGGAACAGTTGGCGATATTTCGCGCCCTTCACGCTGTAAGCGCCGATGGCTTCATCGCCGGTGATGGTGTAAGCCCAGAGGTCGGCCTGCCCTTCGTTCATGGCGCTCCCTTCGGGTCCGCCTTCAAGTCCGGCAATCACCGTTGAAATCGAATGCATGCCTTCGTGATAAGCAACCGGGCCATCTTTGCCCAGGTCATTCAACAGATAGCCATGACCATAGAGCGTCGGGTTGATAATCACTTTTTGTTGGCCGGCCGGCGTGTCAACGGTTTGGGTTGCAGGAACCGAAAAAGCGTTATCGAGACCAAGCAGCGAGTGTAAGAGATTATCTGCGCTCGACGTGTCAGGGTCGCTTCCTAAAACACCCGGCACATTCGGACAATGCACGAAACCGAGAAGCGGGCGGTCACTGTTGGGATAGTTGTCCGGAAAATCGCCCGTGCCAATGGGATTATGAATGGCATCATCGCGTTTATGAACATCATCAACATACTCCAGCAGATAGTTGATGAAGAAATACATATTCACCGTGTCGAAGTGTTCGGCGGGTTCCGCCAAATCATCGGCTTCGTTGGGCTGCGCTTCGAGCGGCGCGTTATTTTGCCGGAAGTGATAGGTGCCTTGCGCCGCTTGACCGAATGGTTGTTTGGTCGCCAAAAGATTTCCGACCACGGCGTGTTGTCCGCTAAATAGGCTGCCGATGCCGGTCACATTGGTTCCGGGGTTGAGGTTGCGCAAATCAACGCGGGTCAATCCCGTCGGAACGCCGCCCGTCATCTGATAAGCGCCGGTGTCAGGGTTTGCCAGGGTCGGCGTGCTCGGAAAAATATCTGCCGTATCGGGAAGCGCCGCTTGATAACGCACGAAGTCTTCGCGGCGTAAAATCTCGCCCGTCTGCGCGTCAATCTGGGTTACGAACAGACCAAACGGATTGCGCGAAAAGGTAATCACATCCCAGGCTAAGCGATAACCGTCGGCGGTCGGAAAAATATTCAACCGTGGAGCGCGAAGCACCGGCGCAACTTCCTGCGCCAATCTGTCGAGCGCCGGCGTTGCATATTGCAGACCGGGAAAATTAACCGCGTAACCGGCCAGGTCGCTCAGCGCGCGGGTCACCGCCGCCGTTGCACCGAGCGTAGGCGTACTCGGGGCGTTGACGTCGCGGAAGGTCGAACCCATCACCATACGAATCTGTTTGTCGCGGTTCATCACCACCCCGAGACCGCCACCCGCGACATCCAATTCGCCAACCTTTTGCTGAAACCTTAAGAGGTAACCGCCCATGGCTTCTTTCTGCTCGGTTAAAACCAGCGCCGACGAATTGACGCCAAAAAGCGCGGCGTTACTATTAATGAAAGCGCGGGCTGCCGGTTCAGGCGCGTCGGATGACGGCGCCGTATGAAATCCCATGATGACATCGGGTGAGCCGGCAAAGTCGTTCCAACGCACTTGCATATTCGCCGCGCTGGCCATCGTCCGGAGTTGTTCGACGGCCGCAAGCTGCGCCGCCGTTGCCTGTCGTACATTGTTCAAATGACCATCAACATTCAGGTCATAATTGGGCACTTTCCTTTTATATAAGTCCAAAGAATTGCCACCGGCGGCCGCTTGAGATTTCGTAAGCGGTAAAATGATTGCCATCGAGGCAATCGTCAAACTCAATAATAAAACCAACAACCCATTGAAGCGTTTGCGCAATATCATTGCTTTATCCTCCACAAATTTGATTTTTGATTGCGATAAGCGAAGGTGACCTCGCCCGTTGTTATGCGTCGGCAATAATCGGTAGGCGGCAAGAATTTCCCACCGCCTACCGACTACCGATTATTGTCCGGTGACAAATGCCTGATTGAAGATGACGAGTTTTTGCGCGAGTTTTGCGCGGGTCATTGCTGTCGTGGGTTCAAAACGCGGTCCTGGTATGGCAACGAATTGACCCGGTGCGATTTCACGAAGCTCTGCCGGAAAGGCTTCAAAGAGTCCTTTATCAAGGGCAATCTGTACATAGCCGCGAAGCGCCGGTGGAATATCCGCATTGTCGGAAAGCGCTGTGCCTTGATAAGTGACAATCGTATTCGCCAGGGCGCGGGCTTCGCTGTCGTGCCCGAGGGCGCGCACCAAAGCCACCGCTACATCAAGGCGATTGACCGTTGTATTGGGATTGAACGATGTGCCGGTGGCGCCCATCACGCCTTGCGGAGTGAAATTGTAATCGCGCAACGTTGAACCGGTGGCGGTGGCGGCTTCGGCAAGGGCTTCCAACTCTCCCGAGAGGTCCGTGAATTTCGGCGACGCGGCAAGCGTCTGTCTGAGCGGCACATTCACATTGAGGGTGCGCAAAAAGCTGGCGCGGGTCACGGGGTCATCCGGGTGAAACAGCCCATCGCTTAAAATATCCATGCGCCGATTTTTGAGCGCGACTTCTATATCGGCTTGGGCGGCGTGTCCTTGAATATCAGGGATATTTTGCAGAGTAAATCTTTTCTGAACGATGGTGCCGTCAACCGGTCCCGGCAAGGCGGTGCCGGAAGTCGGCAAACTGAAATTCGGTAAAGCCGTCAAGCCGCGCACGCCGCGCACTTCAAGCAGCCAATGACCAGCTATGGGATTTTTGACCAACACCTGACGGGTGTTGCCATCGAGAATTGGCAGCGCAATGCCGCTTGAAAATTTGTTGCCCGCCGGATCTGTGAGCAATAGGCCGATGGTGTTGCCATCGCCGGTTTCCAGGGCATTATCAAATGTCGCAAAGACGTCGAGCACAGACATATCGGGTTGCACAACGAAGACATATGAATTGGTTGAGGCGGGGCTCGGCGCTGCCGTCGGGTCATAGTCAACATGAAAGGGCTGAGCCGGCGAACTGCTAACTGTAAACTGCACGTTGAAGGTCGGCTCTTTGAAACTTCCGTAATTCTTGGCGCGATTGAAAACTTTATCTACGGCCGCATAAGCGTTGATGTAACCCGCGCCGACTTCATAATCCTCATAGCCCGGCATACGTGTCGCTGTGCCGGTTAATATCTGCTTTATTTCATCGGGCGTGAGCGTCGGATCGGCGTCGAGCATCAAGGCCACGACACCGGCCGTAAACGGCGTTGCCATCGAAGTGCCGCTGATTTGCGTGTAAAAAGGAATGACCGCCGGGTCAAGTTCCAGGTCGGCAGTCGTGCCGTTGGCGGTGAGGTTGCTGGTGGCGCGCACCGAAACAATATCCGAAGTAAATTTTCCGACATTGCTTTCAAATTCGCGTCCGGTTCCGGGCGCGGTAATAGTCGGCGCATCAAAATCATCGAGCGGGTCGCTATTGGTTAACCGCTCATCGCGTGGCGTGCCTCTTGAAGAGAAGGTCGCAAGCCCGCCTTCTTTGGTTCCGGCGGCAACGCCAATCACCCAGGGGGCTTTCGCATACGAACTATTGGTGCCTTTGCCGGGACCTGAATTGCCAGCCGCAAATAAAATCGTCGCGTTGCGCTCATACATCATGCGGCTGGCAATCATGATGGGGTCATCGGCATCAAAAGCGCCGCCGCCGCCGTAAGAATTTGAAATGACGCGAATGTTGTAACGATACTGATTGGCCAGCGCCCACTCCCAACCGGCAAGCCCATTAATGACAAAAAGCCCGGCGCCAAGTCCCGCGCCGACAAGTTTCGCTCCCGGCGCAACTCCTGCATAACGACCGCCGGAACGCTCGCCAGTGCCGCCAATAATGCCTGCGCAGTGCGTGCCGTGTCCGACCGACTGGTCGGTGTTCGGAACATTTTCAACAACCAGGAGCGGCGTAAATCCCGGAAGCGTTCCGGTCGCCGTCAGGATTTGCACATTCTGGACAACCTTTTCGCCAAAGCGCAGGTCTGCATGCGTTGCGTCAATTCCCGAATCAATGACCATCACCGCAAAATCGCCTTTGCCGGAAACCGGCAGGCCGCCATTTCTGGTGGTGAAAGCCGAATCCACCGAAACCCGGTTCACCCCGGCGACGGTGCGCGCTTCATCCATGTAGTAATGAAGCTGGTCATTCGACCAGATGGAACGCACATTCGGATTGCTCGCTAAACGACGAACCTGTCCGGCGGTGGCGCTGACGGCAACCATGCCGAGATTCTGAAACGTGTTGCCGGTGGTCAAGCCAACGCCGCGCAGGATATTCAAATGCGCCGCCTGCAAACCGTTGGTTGTTTGAAAGGTGACTATCACGGTTCCAAGGCGCAAGGAATCGGCGGCTCCCGTGAGTTGTTGTCTGAGGGTCGGGCTGAGGGTCGCCGCGCTCGCCCAGAGTGAGAGACTAAAAATAAACGACAAAAGAATCAGTGAACGTAAACTTCGCTGTAGCATGGAAAGACTCCTCGTTGAAGGTATTGCCAGAGAATCGCCCGACAATAGATATGCTTAGCTTGCAGGTTTCAAACCCTCTCTGACCTACACAGGGTAGCGTTTCACAATTGAGGAATCCTTGAGCAGATAAAGTTGAGGCGCGAGGGCGAATTGAAAGACACGAACGCCAATCATTTTCTCGACTTGCTTAAAACTTGAGGAAAACTTGAGGAAGGAAAGCGCGCTTAAAGGTGTGACAATACGATATTCTTTCGCCCGCGAGGTTTGACACCAGAACCACAAAACTGGCTCCTGTTGCCCGTTTCAAGGACATAGTAATTTTACTCAGGTTCAACCCGGCGCCATCCGTTTGTAAATCAGCAGCCGGTTTTTGCCGCCAAAGTCGGCGATTGCCAAGACCTCTCAACTTACATTTTTACGCTTGGCGGTCGTTGTAGTCTTTGTGGACTTAGTGAGCCATCTTGGTTGAGCCCTTCGCCCCTTTCAGGCATCAAGACGAGTTCTCGCAAAGACCACAAAGTTTTTCTTTTCCGGCGACACCCGCACATGAATGGTTTCCTGCACCTTAGTTGTTTATCGCCGCTTGTATCCTTATTGCGCCGCCAACCGTTGCAGAGCAACTAAGGCATGCGCCAGTTCGCCGCGCGTCAACGCGTTTCGCGGATTAAAGAGTCCGCCATCGGCGGTCAATAACCCGCGCGACACTGCAACCCCAACATAGCCACGCAAACTTGACGGAATGGAAAGAATGTCCGTGATGGCGCTCAGCCCGCCGCTTTGCGATTCGGCTTCGCTTCTCAGTCCCGCGGCCCGCACTAAGACGATAGCGGCAGTCAACCGGTCAACAAATTCATCGGGTTTAAAGCGACCGCTGCCATCATCCGGGAACAACGCAGTGGTTGAATTAAACTGGACGCTTTCAACAAAATTTCGCGTCGTCAAATCCCGCACATCCGTATAGCGAGGTTGCCCAGCCAGATATTGTGGAACGCGCCCGCCATAAATCAACGATTCGGCGAGCCCCGCCCGTGTGACATTGAACGACACGCGAAACTTATGACCATAAGGGGTCATCACGCGCGTCCGAAGCGTTTGATAAATTTCATTGCGCAGGGTCGCGCTCAAATTATTCAAGTCATTGAGCGGCGCATATTGTGTGCGCGCGATTTCAACTGCCCCGGTGAAAGACTGCGCGGTCACGGATAGCACTGGCGAACTGCTGACGCGCACCCGCCAGTTGCCGCCCATTGGGAGTTTCATCGTCAGGCGTTCGCGTCGGCCATCCAGCCCCGGCAAATTTAATTCATTGACGCTGTATTGATTGCCTCGCGGGTCTACGAGCGTCAGCCCTAAATCATTGACGCTCCACAGGGGTCCCCAGGCTATCTGGACGGCGGCATAGAGCGCGTCTTGCGGCACCGTAATACTGGTTTCAGTGAACCCGCCGGGTAAAACCGTCCCCGAAAATTGTTGCAGCGGGTCACTGACAAAATCAACTGCGCCTCTATCCAGGCTGGCGCGCCAAGCGCCCATTCGCCGTTCGGGAAAAGCCGCTTCCAGCACCGCTGCATGGGCATTGAGCAGGCCGGCGCCGACTTCGTGATAGTAGTAATTTGCCAGCGGCGTTGCCGTGCGTTGGAGAATATCGCGAACTTGCAAAGGCGAAAGCGCGGGATTGGCTTCCAGCATCATAGCGATGGTGGCGGCAACTTGCGGGGCTGAAAAACTCGTTCCGCTGGCGGTCGTATAAAACGGCAGTTCGCTCGGCGAAAGTCGTTGTCTGTCGGCTTGCAAGGTTCCGATGATGCCGGTTGCGCCAAGCGCGCGCAGACTGATGAGGCTGGTGCCCGGCGCTACCAGCGTCGGGTGGAAGAGAGAACTTGCAAAGGTTCCGCGTGATGAATAATCGGCCAGCCGGCCGCGTTCATCGGTGGCGCCAACGCCAATCACCCAGGGCGCCACTGCATACGGATTCAACGTACTCGTACCGGGTCCCGAATTACCGGCTGAGAAAACCACATTGATGCCGCGTTCGGTGAGCAGCTTGGTGGCAAGGTTCACCGGATCGTTCACATCAAAGACGGTGTTGGCCGAAAAGCTGCAATTGACGACCCGCACATTCAAATTGCTGCCGTTGGTCAGCAGATAATCAAAACCCGAGAGCACAAATGATAAGGTCAAATCACCGGCGC
>JBIOWC010000400.1:0-13289 GCA_044868105.1 Blastocatellia bacterium | reverse complement strand
AAGCGGCGGGTCGGTGTTGATGGTCTGCCAGGTGCGCGTCGCTTCGCGCAACAGCAATTGCGCCATCAAGCCGAAGTTCGATTGCAGGCGGCGGAAATTATTTGCCGCGCTCTGGTTCTTTATCTTTTGCAATTCCTGTTCGGGGACGGGTTCTTTCTGTAATTTTTCCAGCTCTTTATAGAGCGCCTGTTCTACCTGCTCAGGCGTGTTGCCGGGTTTGGCGGTGCCTTGCAATTCAAAATAACCTTCATACTTCTGCCCGTTTTGAAAGCCTCCGGCGCTGGTCGCCAGGCCTTGTTGCAGAACCAGCGACTTATAAAGCCTGCCGGTGCGCCCGTTGAGAATCGACGCCATTACGCTTAAAGCGAAACTGTCTTTGTGCCCGTCGGGAACCGTGTGATAACGGACGCGCACCTGCGGCGACGTATCGGCATAAGCCGTCAGGCGCTGTTCGGCCTGTTGCGGCATTTCCAGGGTGCGAATCGGTTCAAACTCTTTCGGCGAGCGTTTCAAGCGGCCGAAATATTTTTTCGCTAAAGTCACGGCATTTGCCGGGTCGAAATCGCCGACCAGAACCGCCGTGAGATTATTCGGCGCATAGTTCTGTGCGAAATAAGCGAGCGCCTCTTCGCGGGTAATCCCTGCGAGGTCGCCCGGCCAACCGACAACCGGCCAGCCATAGGGCGACGATTGCCAGAAGAGCGCTTCAAACTGTTCATCGAATTTTCCGGTCGGCGTGCTTTCGGTGCGCAGCCGCCGCTCTTCACGTACGACATCGCGTTCGGCGTAAAATTCGCGAAATACCGGGTTGGCTAAGCGGTCGGATTCCATCCAGAACCACAGTTCGATTTTGTTGGCAGGAACATTGATGAAATAGACCGTCCAATCATTGCTCGTGCTGGCGTTCATGCCGGCGCCGCCGGCCGTGGTGTAGACCCGGTCAAATTCGTCTTTGACCATAATCTCGCGTTCGCGTTTCGTGAGGTCATCGAGTTGTTTGAGCAACTCCTGATGATGGGGCGAACGGGTCTTGGGGTCACTCGCGTCATCAATTTCGCCGAGTTGTTGTTTGCGAATCAACACCCGTTGCTCTTTATCCACCTCGGCTTTCACACGGTCGAGTTCGGCGATGATTTTTAGATTCTCGGTGATGTTGCGGGTGCCGATGGCGTGCGTGCCTTTGAACATCATGTGTTCAAAAAGGTGCGACAGTCCCGTGATCCCCGGACGTTCATTGACCGAACCGACATGCGCCAGCCAACCGGCCGCAATGTTCGGGTCTCCTTTGCGCGGCACCAAGAGCAATCTTAAACCGTTATCGAGGATGACTTCCTGCACCTCGACTTTTTGCGCCGCGGCAAGGGGCGCGCACAACAGGAGAATCATAAAAGTGAAAAGCAGTCTTTTCATTGTTGATTAAACCTTTCGTTATTTTTCGTACTCGTTAGAAGTTTACCTTGTTTGCACGGCTACTCGAAAGCAGGCAGAAAACGAATGCGACAGTCCAGCCGGGTTTGAGGAGATAATAGCCGCTGCCCGAGGGCTGCAAAAGAATAATCGAAAACTCGGCCGCCGATTTTACAAATTTTTTCAAATCACCAACGCTAGATTGCTACCCGCGTGGGCGGCGACGCTACTCCTAATTCTCAGTATGCTAAAGCGCGTGAGACGTCAAACAACTTGAGCATCCGTAATCAGGATGGAGAGAACCAAGGGGTCTGGCCTGGTTCACATTTTAAAAGATAAACGAGTGAGAGAGATTATGTTTGTACTTGAACAACCTTCGATGGCGTTTAATGACACGCGTTTGAATGTAAAAGTCAATATGGCGATTACCCGGACGGTGACCCCGGACGAAAGCCTTTCCAGTATTCTCGGAGCCGTCGTCAAAGAAGCCAAGGGGCAACCCGGCGGGAAATTGAAAAACCTCGTCTTCAATTGCCACGGTAAACCCGGCGAACTCATCCTGGGCTGCGGCGTGATTAGCGACCTGACCGACCGCTTCAAAATGTTAGCCCCGAATGACAAACCCCTGGTCGAGAGAATTTATCTGCGCTCGTGCGAAGTGGCGCGAATTGTTAATCCGGGATCGGGCACCGACGGCAACCTGTTTTGTAGCGCTATTGCCAAATATGCTAAATGCATCGTCATCGCTTCAACCTCTGTGCAGTCAACCTGGTACGGAGGAGAGACCTTGCCCTATGGCTGTTTGGACGAATTTGAAGGAACCGAACTGCATTATGGACCCAAGGGAAATGTCCTTTCGGTATTGGCCAACCGGCCGTCGAGCATGTGGACGACCGAGGACTGAGGCGCAGCCATTCACCGCAAACTCCTGACCCCCTCGATTGACCGGGGAAGCGACGCATGGCAGGCTTGTTCATCGGCATAAAATAACCGGTCGTGTTTCACCCGTGAGGTCAAAGCCTTGGTGCCCCTGGTGGCCTTTGTGGTCTTAGTGAGAAATCCTCATTGAAACTCTAAATAATCCCTCATCAAGCAGGGTTCTCACAAAGTTCACAAAGAACACCAAGGGCACCAAGACATTTTAAATATTCACCTGTGAAGCGCGATGCAAGTCACGAATCGTCGTAAGGGAACTTTCAGAGGGGTTGAGGTGAAGAAAGATGGCTGACGTTGATTTCGATAAAGTAGAGATTCAAATCAGCAAGGTGGGCGGCCGGGTTTATCTCTTAAAAGGCGCGGGCGGCAACATTGGGTTTTCGGTCGGCGACGACGGCATCGTCCTGGTTGACGATCAGTTCGCGCCGCTCGCCGAAAAGATTAAAGCCGCGCTCAAAACCATCAGCGACAAACCGGTGCGCTTTGTTATCAATACCCATTATCATTTCGACCACATTGACGGTAACGCCAGTTTTCAAAAAGAGGCGCCGGTCATTGCCCATCACAATGTGCGCCAGCGGCTTGAAAGCGGCGGCTCGCCCGGCAATTTCGCCTCCATCAAACAACAGTTGAAACCGGCAGCCAAAGAAGCGCTGCCTATTCTCACCTTCAGCCGGGATGTGACTTTGCATTTGAATGGCGAAGCGATTCAAGTGTTACATCACCCCGGCGGTCATACGGATGGCGACAGTTTAATCTTCTTCCCGCAATCGAACGTCGTGCATATGGGCGATGATTTTGTGACCTATGGATTTCCCTTCATTGACCTGGCCGGCGGCGGCAGCGTCGCCGGGATGGTGACGGCCGCCGAATATGTCAGCGCCAATCTGCCGCCTGACGTGAAAGTGATTCCCGGTCACGGGACGGTTTCAAATTTACACGATGTGCGAAACTTCGCCGCGATGCTGCAGGAGACCCGTGACCTGGTTGAGCGGGCAATCACGGCCGGGCAAACGCTCGAACAGATGAAGCGGGAACGGGTTCTCAAAGCCTGGGAAAGCTGGTCAGGCACCTTCATCTCTACCGAGGCGTTTATCGAAACGCTCTACCATGATTTCCTGGGCCTAAAGGTCGAGCAGTTCATCAAACACAACTGAAGGCTGGCGCAAATCCTCTCGATGAATAGAACAACCTTGATGTACTTGGTGAGAACTAGTCATTGGCACCCTGAAGACTTGCTTCCCGAAGTCGGCTTTCTCACCAAGCTCACCAGGGACACGAAGCTCACCACTGAGCTATCCACATTGGTAAATCACAACTGAAAATTTTATATAGAACTAATCTCATAAACCTTCAGAACTGGTTGAGAGGCGGCAAGAAGACCGCGCCTCAACCGCAGGCGCTGATATTTTTGAGATGGGTTGTAATAACCTTCACCCTAACCGCCCCGGTCTCTTACAAAGCCAGCTACCCTTGCGAGTCATCGAGAGGCAGGGTAATAAACGCGCTATTCGATAGCCGCTTTTCTATTGCCGGTTGGTGGCCAGCGGGTTCGCTTCTTAATTGCAGGCGGGTTATCGCAGAGGTCATCAGTTGGCGAAACGTCTTGCCCCATTCAATATTAAAAACAATGCTCATCCCTAATTTGAGCCGTTGAGCGGTAAACATCGGCTGGTCATGTTCTGAACAAGAAAATTTTAAGGTGGCGCAGGCGGTTTGATTGCCCAGGATGCCGCCGATTAACTTGCCATATAAATGTTGCGGATTGATAACCGTAAAATGATAGACGCTGTGCGCGGTCTCAATCAGAATCTGCGCCTGGGGCGTTAATTGCGCAAGCTCAATCTCGGTCAACTCATCGGCCGATAACGGTTGAATCAGGGGCGTGGTCGCTTCGGCAAACCCGTCAAATGGTTGATACGGATAAAACCCGTCTTCAAGTAAATCACCTTCTTTCGTGCACTGGGGGGCGAGGCGTAAGGTCACTTTGTCATCCTCGGAGGTGTGCAGGGAAGCGGGTTCCCCGTGGTTGAAGCTCAGGGTCTGGTGATCGGGAGAAAAGCGATCGTTTGCCGGGTTATATTCGTTGTTCATTGCGCGCTCCTTAGCTGTCGCGTGACTAGCAGACAATGGTTGTTTTATTTGCACACTCTATACCTTGCCCGAATCCTGCGCCCTCGTCACCGCCCACATGGGTAGCCTTGTGAATCGCGCATCCGGCGCGGTCAATTAATTGACCAAACGGTTTTGCAAGGCTTTCGATACCGCTTCGGATTTTGAATGAACCTGCATTTTTTCGTAGATGTGGCGCATATGAAATTTAATCGTATTAAAACTCACGCCCAATTCGACGGCCGCTGTCGTATAGTTATGCCCTTCGACCAAAAGTTTCAACAGGCGCGTTTCATGCGGCGTTAACTGATAATTGGCGCGCTCCGGCGGGCGAATCTCGCGAAATAGGGTGATCACACGGTTGGCGACTTCCGGGGACATCGGCGCGCCGCCGGTTACCGCTTCTCTTAAACTTTCCAGCAAACGCGTCGGCGAGGTTCGTTTGAGCAAATAGCCGCAGGCCCCCGCGCAAAGGGCATCAAAGATGCGGTCATCATCGTCATAAATCGTCAGCATTAACAATCGTAAATTGGCATAGCGCTCTTTCAATATCTTGATGCCTTCAATGCCGGACATCCCCGGCAGTCCAATGTCGCACAACATAATACTCGGAACATCGTGTCTGATTTTTTCCAGCGCTTCTTCCATGGAGCGAAAACTTCCGGTGCAGCGATAGCCGGCTGTGCTGTTAATCAAGGTGGCCAGCCCGTCGCGAATCTCGCGTTGGTCTTCGACGATTGCGGTTTTGATAACGGAATGATTTTCCATAAGCCTCCTATTGAGTCCGCCGTTTGAGGGCGCGACGTTTACATCAAGAGTCATTTGCCGACCGACAGCCCATAGACGAACGGCAGTTTAAGCGATACGGTGGTGCCGCGCGCTTTGCTGGTCATAATCTCGAATTGCCCGCCCAACTCGCGCGCCCGCCTGCGCATATTCGATAATCCGTTGCCGCCTTGCAGATTTGACGTGAGGTAGCCGGTGTCGGCTTTGAGGATTTGCGGGTCAATGCCTTTGCCGTTATCGCTGATGTTAAAGGTGAGCTTTTCCTGATGGACGGCTAAATCGCAAACCACCTCGCTGCACTGGGAATGCTTGATGACATTGTTGACGCTCTCTTTGAAAATCAGAAATACCTCGCGCCGCAGGTTAGCGCCTAAAACCGCGTCGGTACAGGGAGGTTGAAAGCGAAAGCGAATCTTGCGCGCCGTGAAAATATCGCTCGCATAACGCCGCATGCGTTGCGCGAGCGTGCTCAAGCGATCATTCCTGGGATTAATCGCCCAGACAATATCGCTCATGGTTTCGACCAGTTCATTGGAAATCGTCGCCAGCGTCGCCAGACGTTCACAGGCCTCAGGATTGGTCGCGGCAACCGTCTGCCGCACGGTTTCGCTAATCAACGCAATCTTGGTCAAACTGGACCCCACATCATCGTGCAGGTCATTGGCGATGCGACGGCGCACACGCTGGAGTTCCAGCAGATGCTCGTTTTGACTTTTGTTTAAGGCTTCTTCTGCGCGTCGGCGTTGAATGAGTTGTCCGATGTGGCTGGCTATGGTGGTCAGCATTTGCGCCAGTTCCGGGTCGGGCTGGCGCCGGTCGCGGCTATAAAATTCCAGCGCCCCGACGAGTTCAGGGCCGCTAAAGATGGGAAATCCGAAAGCGCTTTGCAGCGGCGCTTCCTGAGCCATCGTCAAGCGCGAAAAAGTTGTCGGGCTACTCAGATGCGTAATCCATTGCGGCTCGCGTCTGGTAAGCAAGCGACGCAGCAGCCCTGTAGGGGAGGAAAAAATATTTTCCCGGTTTTCGCCGGCAACTGCCGGCGCATCGGTAAACTCTTTTTGCCAGACGCCTACGCAAACGGGCTTCGCCAGTTGCTCGTCAACATCCCAAATGGCGCCGCTATCCCAACCTGTGCTGACGCAAATGGTCTGCAGAATATGCCCGGCGGCTTCCTGCGGCGTGGGCGATTCATTCAAGGCGCGAATGACCGCATAATCGAGCGCCAGCGTGCGATAGGCTTTTCCCAACTCCATTTGTTGAACGGTCAATTGCTCGGTCAACTCTTCGGAGGCCGCTAACGCCTGGTTGAGTTCCCGCATCCTGGCGGCGCGATACTGTTCAAACCGAAACATGGCAAAACCGGCGAGCAAAACCGCCGCCGTGATTAAGCACCCGCGCCAGGAAATGACCAGGAAAAACAGCAAAGCCAACAGCCCGAAGAGGGGCGAAACTAAACTCTCTGTAAAGAGGGGCAAAATTAAACTCTCTGCGCCGACCATCGCCAAAAAACGGCCGGCTTCTGCGCGCAAGGCCTGAAGGAATGATTGGCCAGTGAAACCAGGGGTTTCTGAGTTCGCTGCTGCGTGTGAAGATTCACTCGCTTGCGAGTAAGCCTTGAAAAGGTCGAGTTGAGCGGGGACCTTATCTTGTACGGTTTGAATGTAAAGCGGCAGCGCGCCGGAATATTGAATGTCTGAATAGGGGATTAGACTTGACCTCAGTGCGCTGCCGGAAGGCGTTACCCCGTCCGTGGCTTGGCTCGTGGGGTTGACCGATGGTGAAATCGGGAGACTGAGGTTTCCCAATTCGACTTCGGCGGACAGAATGAACAGTAAACTCACTAAAAAGATTAATGAGTGCAGAACAACTCTCTCTTTAATATCGCTAACCATCTGGAATCTCTTCGCCTTGTCAAACCCCAGGAGAGAATCCGTTAAACCGCTTCCTCCTGATGGGCGCGCACTTGGTCCAAGACCTCTGCGACAAAGGCTGTAAACTCATGCAATGAGTGAAATTGTGTGGTCTTACAAGAAGCGACATGTTCGATGCGCCCCTCGAATTGACCGGTTCCAACTTCTATTCCAGACCGAAATTGGATTACGAATGCATTGCTATGTTGCCAGTCGTTCATCACGCCCTTAAGATAACTCCTGGCGGCGGCTTGGGTCATAAAAGAGTTGTAAGATTGTGGTATTGTTTTGGTAATGGCGGACAACAGACTAATCACCTTCGGCGAGTTTCGCCTTGATGAAATCAACGAATGTTTGTGGCGAGGAGAACAGAGCATTGCGCTCAGACCGAAGGTTTTTGCCGTGCTCAAATATCTGATTGAGCACAGCGGACAACTGGTCACCAAAGAACATTTATTGGAAGCCATCTGGCCCGACACCTTTGTCGGCGATGCCGTCTTGAAAGATACCATTCGGCAGATTCGCGAAACCCTCGGCGATAACGCCAAGTCGCCGGAATTTATCGAAACCGTCCATCGCAGAGGCTATCGTTTCATCGGGCAAATGGCCGCAGGGGAAACGAAAAACACCAGCCTCGACTCAGTAAAAGCGACCCCGGAGCTGCCCTTGCCGCCATCGGCGATTCCTTCATCCGTGCCGGGCGTCGTCGGACGCCAATCGGCACTCAGCCGCATGCATCACTGGCTCGAAAAAGTTTTGCGAGGTGAACGCCAGACCGTCTTCGTCACCGGGGAAGCGGGGATTGGCAAGACCACGCTGGTGGAAACTTTTCTCCAGGCCATTCCAACGCCGCTTAACCTCTGTGTCGGGCGCGGGCAGTGTTTAGAGCAATACGGCGCCGGCGAAGCCTACCTGCCGGTGCTGGATGCGCTGGCGCGATTGTGCCGCGAACCGGCGCACCAGCAGATTGTCGAAGTCATTCGCCAACAAGCGCCGACCTGGCTCGCGCAAATGCCCTGGCTGGTTACGGACGCAGACCGCGAGCGTTTGCAACAGCAGATGCTGGGCGCCACCCGTGAGCGCATGCTGAGAGAGATGGCCGAGGCCCTGGAAACGCTGACCGCCATCCGGCCGGTTATCCTGGTGCTCGAAGATTTACATTGGAGCGATTATTCAACCCTCGATTTAATTTCCTATCTCGCCAGACGGCGCGAACCGGCGCGGTTGATGGTGATTGCCACTTATCGTCCGGTTGAAGTGATTTTGAATGAGCATCCGTTAAAAGGCATCAAACAGGAACTCCAGATCCATAAGCTGTGCGAGGAATTGCCGCTTGAATATTTAACCGAAGACGCCATCAAAGAATTTTTGGCGAGCCGATTTCCCAACCATCAATTCCCGCTTAAACTGGTGCAACTCATTCACGAACGCACCGGCGGCAATCCGTTGTTTATGACCAATGTGGTGGATTATCTGCTGGATGAAAACATTCTCGTTGACCAGCAGGGAAGCTGGCAATTGCAAGTTGAACTGGCGGAAGTTGAACTCGGCGTGCCGGAAAACATTCGCTATTTGATTGAAAAACAGATTGAGCGATTGAGCGCCGAAGACCAACGATTGCTCGAAGCCGCCAGCGTCGTCGGGCTGGAGTGTTCGGCGGTGGCGATTGCCGCAGCCTTAGACGAAGAGGTGTTGCAAATCGAAGAGCGTTGCGAAGCGTTGGCGCGACGACAGCAGTTCTTATCGCCGCCACAGGTTGTTGAGTTACCGGATGGCACGCTGACCCCGCGCCATAAATTCCGGCACATTCTCTATCTCGATGTGCTTTACAAACGCATAGCCGTAAGCCGTCGGGCACAAATGCATCGCCGCATCAGCGAACGCGGCGAAACCATCTATGGCGAGCAGGTCCCAGAGATTGCCGCCGAACTGGCAGTCCATTTTGAACAGGGACGCGATCTTCAACAGGCGGTTAAATATCTGGAGATGGCGGCCGCCAATGCGGCGCGCCGCTTTGCCGGTTATGAAGCGTTGGCGCTGGCGCGTCGCGGACTTGACCTGCTGCGCCAACTGCCTGAAAGCCCCGAACGCGTCCCGCAAGAATTATCCTTGCGCTTGATTTTGGGCGCCTCGCTGATGTCTTTGAAGGGCTTTGCGACAGCCGAAGTCGAAACGGTTTATGAACCGGCGCGCCGTCTGTGCGTATCCCAGGGCGACTCGCCGCAACAATTCAAAGTGCTCTGGTCGCTCGGCGTGTTCTATCTCTTTCGCGCCGAACTGACAACCTCGCTTGAGATAGCCGAACAGCTTTTGCCCCTGGCCGAACGCTTAAAGGATTCGACACTGGTGATGGAAGCGCATCGCGCCCTGGGCGTGACCCTGGTGACGCGAGGAAATTTTCCCGAAGCCCTGGCGCATCTCAACCAGGCAATCGCAGGTTATGAAACGGCGCACTACGATTCGCATTTCCTGCTCACTGGCAATGACGCGAAGGTGATGAGTTTGTGCTTTGCGGCGTGGGGGCTCTGGCTGCTGGGTTATGCGGAGCAGGGGCTGGAAAAGATCAATCAGGCGCTGGCGCTGGCAAAAACGCTCTCGCATACCGAAAGCCTGATTGCCGCGCTATCGCTGGCGGTCGCCTTTCATCAACTGCGCGGCGAGGTTTCTATAGTTGAAAAAGATGCCGAAGCCGTCATTGCCCTGGCGCAACGGCAGGGGCTGCAGATGTGGAAGGCCTTCGGCACGATTTATCGTGGCTGGGCGCAGGTCGAGCGAGGTGAAACCGAAAAGGGCATTGAACAGCTGCAAAGCGGCATTGCGGCCTATGAAGCGACCGGCGCCAAACTCTGGCGCACGCAGTTTCTCGGCATGCTCGCTGAAGCGTTGATAAAAGCCGAGCGCCTCGAAGATGGGTTGAAGATTGTCGCTGAAGCGCTCGAAGCGGCGCAAATGATTGGCGAGCGTTACTATGAAGCCGAACTCTTGCGCATCAAGGGCGAATTATTAGGCAAATCGGCAGGCGCACATGATGAGTCGCAAGCCGAAACCTGTTTCAATCAAGCCCTGGCTAGGGCGCGCGAGCAGCAAGCGAAAGCCTGGGAATTAAAATCCGCGATGAGCTTGAGTCAGTTTTATCAACAACCAGGTAATTAGAAATGCCTGATCCATCCGGCAATGCGCATAAATCCGCTGTTAGCGTTTTCCATCAATCTGCCTTACGAATATTTCAGGTAAGCATCGGACTCGCTTCTTACAAGAACAAAGTAATCTTCGAATGAAAGAACAAAGTTATCTTCGGATGGGGCGGAAAATACGGATAAACCTGATAAAATGCATCCGGAAAATCCGCCTCTTCTGCCCAACCCGAAGACCTGCTTTCGGCTTTAATCAGGTGATATTCAGTCAGATTTGTGAAGACTGAGTTACAAGGTCTTCAAAAAAGCAATCAGGGCTTGCTTATCTTCGGGCGAAAGTTTCAATCCGAACTCGTGACCTTTGACGGCGCGCGTCTTCACTCCATAACCTTTGAATCCGGTCGGCACATAAGCGTCACTGAGCCGCGCCGGGTCGAACCAATCTTCAAGCGTTGCCACCGAGCCGTTATGTTCAAACGGGCCGCGATACCAGACGCCTCTGAGCGACGGCACTTTGTAATAGCCTGTGCCTCTTCGCGTTTTGAGCGCCAGCGTTGGGTCTGTGCCAACCGGCCGCGGCAGAATATCGAATTCTTTGAAATGCTCGGCGGGAACTGCAAAACCCTCCACGGGGGTCAATCGGTTATTTGTATAAAACGGCGGCGTATGGCAGACGGCGCAACCCTCTTGTTCAAAGATTTTCTGTCCGCGCGCCGCCTCTTTGTCGAAAGGATGGGGATTAGTCGGGGGAGTGAGCGAATAAAGATAAAGCGCCAGCGCATAAAGTTGCGCGTCGCTATAACGCAGCTGGGTGGTCGCGTCAGGCAAAGTGCGCTGGTCTTTTGCTGCAGGGATAAAGCCCGCGAAACTGGCCAGGTCATTAGCCCCCTGGTTGATTGCCGCATAACGCATCAGGTCGGCAATCGAACGCTGTTGTTGAACCCCTGTGTGATCGAGATATTTGCGCTCCTTGACGCCAATCAGGTCGGGTATCTGAGTCGGCGAGAGCGGGCTTGAGCCTTGACGCGCCAGCACGCCGGCCGGTATCGCGGCGTGCCAGCCAATAAGCTGCTCAAGCGACATCTGGTCGAGTCCCGCCAGCAGGTCCGGTTTAATCCACGGCGTAGCGAAAAAGGAACGCTCCAAGCCCCGGGCGCGTTCGACGGTGAATCTCTGTTGAATCAGGTAAGTCGCCGCCAGTTCAAAGGGAAAATTTCCCTGTGCGCCTTTCACCACCGTGCCATCGGTAAGCACACGTGTGTGGCACATGGCGCAGGAGATGGTGCCGAGTTCTATCTTGCCTTTCTCGCGAACCACATAACGAAAGAACGGCAAGCTTCCGTCTCTGGCTATCGGGGGATTGATTTTTTCGTACCACCTGGGGTCTTTGAGGTTATCAACATTGACGACAGCGTTATAAAAAATGGGCGCTTCAAATACCAGTTCACCGGCTCTCAGCCAATCCTCTTTGGTCTTGAGCGTCGCCACATCGAAAGCCGCTTTAGGTTCTTGCTCCTTCAACCAGGCTTCGTACCCGGCGGGCGCTTTACCCGGCGCATAAACCGGATAGCTTTGATAAATCGTTCGCTCAGGAATGCGATAGTAATAATCGGCACTCACCTGCACAGGCGAGGCTTTGGGGTCAGCAAGCGGAAGCTCCAGGGATTTAAGCGCCGCCTCATCCCAGGTCTGCGGAATTGCCGGAGGCGTAATAGATTTCTGTGCCCGACTGTTCAGATTGAGCGCCAGAAAAGTGAGCGATAAGAATAAGGTAAGGATGAGAATTTTGATGGTTCGAGCATGCATAAATACCTTTGATGAAAGATTGAAAGAGCCCTGAAAAGGCACAAAAAGCCCAAATAAATGACCGGCCTTGGAGCCAAGACAATGGAGTTTATTGGCGGGTTGGCCAGAGAATTGTTTTGTGCCTTCTGCGCCTTTTCGGAGCTCTTGTTCCGATCAACTATGGCGAATTGCAACTAAGGATACTGGCAACCGCAAGCATCCTTGAGGTGCGCTTCAGTGGGGTGCGCCTTTTCGGCGAGGTTCTGTTTGAGGAAGCCGTAAGGGTAAAAGGGCTCAGGAAAATCAGCGAGTCAGTCTTCACCTTGGGGCTTCCCCGCTGATCGGGCCGATGGTGCCGAGCAACGCTAATGCTTGACCCTCACGATTAACGCTAATGCCTGACCCTCATGATCTATGCGGATGCTTGATTATTAAAAATCCGCGTGAACCAGCCATCTCCGCCCGATCAGCGGGGAAGCTAAACCCTGATGGTGAGCCTGATGGTATTCCATTACGAGCCTCGTACCTGCGCCCACTTTTCTGTAATCCGCTGAGTCTAGTATTTGCCTTCGCCCTTCTCTTCAATGCGCAGATTATTGGTGACAGAAAAGACCTCTGGCACACCATTGACCGCAAAATAAGCAAGCTGGCTATCGGTTTTATTGGCCACGACGCCTTCAAGCGTTATATGACCGCCTTTAACGATGATGTGAATCGCAGGGTTCACGCCGGCTGCGTAACGATAGAGTCCGCCGGTACGAAACAGCGCTCTGAAGGCGCGCACACGAATGCGGTCATCAAACCCGGAAAGCGGCAAGACCTCGATTTTATTGACCACCTGTTCGATGCCTTCAATCTTTCTCACGCGTCGTTCGGCGTCTTTACGCGTCGAAGGGCGCACCACCTGTCCGTATAAAATGACCGTGTCGCCTTCGAGTTTGTAGGCGAGATTATCGAAGACGCCATAATAGGGAAGGGTCACAAGTTTTTTACGAATCTCTCTCAAGGTGGCGTAATTTTCGCCTTGTTGCCCTGAACTTAAAGGGGCCGCGACCGATGTGCTTGTGGCGATGACCAGCACTGCTGCAAGTGTAATATAGATTTTTTTAATCATTTTGGTTTCTCCTCGGTTCTATAAGCCTATGGGTTTCTCAAAAGCGGGCATCTGTTTAAGCGACGCTTTCGGAGACCTTTTGTTATTCAAGTTAATGGGTGGCCG